>JAFIED010000240.1 GCA_020832805.1 Pararhodobacter sp. | reverse complement strand
AGCCAAGAAGAAATGGCGCAAACTCGACGGCCAAAACCGACTGCCCGAAATCATCCAAGGGGTTGAATTCCGCGACGGGATCAAGCACGAAATCAAAGCCGCCTGATCAGGCCGTCACCAACTTTCGGGCATAGCTCGCGCCTTCGGGCCGAGAATGCTTCTTGGCTGGTGCTGGCCCTTGAAGCCTGCGACCCGCAAGAGGCCGTGCCGATCTGCGCCGCCTATCTGGAAACCGCCGAGACCGGCGGGCCGTGGATGCAGCCCTTCGGCGAATTGCAGGCCGGAGATGCCCGGCTTTGGGCCGCCGCCGCGCCGCCGCATGAGTTGGTCGCATACACCTTGGCGGGGCTGGACCGCCTGCCGAAAGCACACCTGTCCCTGCCCGCCCGTAAGCGCCTGTTCAAGCATCTTTGGAAGGGCTTTGCGCCTACCGACCGCGCGGCCTTCCTGGCGCATGTGAAGGGGGGCACGGCATGAGCGGCAACTATCGCGCAGTCTTTCCGGACGGACTTTCCGTTCCGGTGACTTATCAGGCTAGCCCCATAAAACGCCGCCGGGCCACAAAGGCAGAGATGGAGGCCCGCGCGCAATTCTTCATCGACTACGCCGAACGACACGGGCCGGTGACCGTCAGAGGGCTTTACTATCAGGCCGAGGTCGCGGGCGTATCGGGCATCGACAAGACAGAAGCCGGATACAACAAGACGCAGATTCAGGTGTTGAAGCTGCGCCGCGAGGGGCGGATGCCCTATCACCAGATTGCCGATGCGACCCGCTACATGCGCCGTCCCCGAACCTTCGACGGCTGGGAGGATGCGCTTGAATCGACCGCGCGCCTGTATCGGAAAAGCCTTTGGGCAGATTCTCACGAAGAAGTCGAAATCTGGCTGGAGAAATCCGCCCTGGCGGGCGTCATTCAGCCGGTGACTTTCGAATACGATGTGCCCTTGATGCCGACCGGCGGCTATTCATCCGAGACCTTCGCTTTTGAAGCGGTGGACGATCTGCGCGGCACCGGCAAAACACTGGTCATCTACAGCCTGTATGACTTTGATCGGTCTGGACGCGATGCGCAGAACAGCTTGCGCGAGAAGGTCGAACGCTTCGGGCGCGACATGGGCGTGCCGGTCGAGTTCAACACGCTGGGCATGACCGCCGAACAGGTTGCATCCATGCGCCTGCCGACCCGCCCCCACAAGCGCAACACACCGGCAGATCGGGCGTGGCCGCACGACTACGCCGCCGAACTGGACGCGATACCGCCCGATGCCCTGCGCGACATGGTGCGCGCCGCTATCGAGCGGCATCTGCCCGCATGGGAACTGGAACGGCTGCGCGAGGTCGAACGCGCCGAGCGCGAAACCCTGATGAACTTCATCGGGAGGGCGGCGTGATGGAAGGGTCGAACGAATGGGCCGACCTTCCGCCGGTCGAGGATGTGGCTGCTACATCGGACGGCACGCCGCGCCCGAATGCCGAGACAGACCCGGACCTGTCACAAGATGCGCTCGGATCGGATATCGGGGCGAAAAGCTGGGACCATAATGCCCGGCACGTCGCCTTGTGGGGCAAGTGGCTGTTCTGGACTGGCACGCGATGGGAGGTTGACGACCGCCTAGACCATATGAACCGGATGCGCGCCTATCTGCGCAGCCGCGCGGATGAGCTGACACAATGGGCGGAAGGCAAGGCCGCACAGATCGAGGCCAAGGAAGGCGAGGACAAAGCCGACAAGCTGCGCCGATGGGCGAAAGAGCAAGCCCGGACCCTGCGCAGCAAGAACACCGTCGCAGCCGTCGAATCACTGGCACGCGCGAACAAGGCCAGCGTCGCGCGGGCCGATGACTTCGACCGCGACCAGCTTCTAATCGGCACGCCCGGCGGCACGGTGGACCTTCGCACAGGCCAGTTGCGCACGGCAGAGCGGGGCGACCTGATTACCAAGCTGACAGCATACGCGCCCGCGCCCGGCACGCCGCAACGCTGGCTGACCTTCCTGCATGAAATCTTCGATGGCGACGCCGATCTGGTGGCATTCATGCAGCGCGCGGCTGGATACGCCCTGACCGGATCGACCGCAGAACACAAGCTGCTGTTCCTGTATGGCACAGGCCGGAACGGCAAGAGCGTGTTTCTCAATACCCTGTCCGATATCTGGGGCGACTATGCTACCCGCGCCGCCGCCGAAACCTTCCTGAACACCCAGGGCGACAAACACGCGACAGGCATAGCAGGGCTGCAAGGCGCGCGGCTGGTCATCGGCAGCGAACTGCCAAAAGGCAAATCATGGGACGAAGCGACCATCAAAGACCTGACAGGGGCGACGTGATGGCCGGGCGCTTCATGCGGCAAGACTATTTCACCTTCACGCCGCAACTTACCCTGATGATTGCCGGGAACAATCAACCGTCATTCAGGGGTGTTGATGAAGCGATCCGGGCGCGCGTGGCGCTGGTGCCGTTCACCGTCACCATACCGCCAGAGAAGCGCGACAAGGCCCTGCCCGATAAACTGAAGGCAGAGGCACCGCAAATCCTGCAATGGGCGATAGACGGGGCGCTGCAATGGCTGGATCGTGGCCTGTGCGTGCCAGCCAAGGTTGCAGCGGCATCGGCTGAATACTTCGATGACGAGGACACACTCGGGCAATTCCTGGCAGACGAAACCCAGATCGACCCGGCGGCTTTCGTCACCAGCACAGACCTGCACCAGAGGTTCACGCAGTGGGCAGACCGGCAAGGGCTGCATAGCTGGACGCTGCGCACGCTGGTCAAAGAGGTCAGAACGCGGGGCTTTCAGGAAACCCGGCGGAACTATGGGCGCGGCTTTGCGGGGCTGAAATTGGCCTAGAGTGACGGAAGTGACACTTCCGCCCTTATTGACCGTATAGGGGAAATCACAGTGAAAACTCATATACGGTGGATAAGGGGCGTTCCGTCACTTCCGTCACCCTGCTGCATGATGACTGGTGCGCATGGGGATAAATCACGCCCATTTTTGCCCGGTTTTTTCGCAGTATTGGACGCATTGGCGGTTCGGTTCCTATCTATGGACACTAAGTAACAGAATGAAATAATGATTACAGCGCGTTAAGGTGTTACGATTTCATTACCTGCCCTTCAATCCGCCCTTAAAATGCTTTCAATGCCCAAAGCAAGCCCGAACATATCCAAGCCAAAGCCGCAAGGTGCAACCCGCATGGGCACGCGCGGCACGATCTTGGCCGGGGTGGACATGCGCACGCATGGGGGGCGGCGCTTCAAGGAACTGTGCGCCGATCTGGTGCACCACCTGGAAAGCGACCCGACAGCGCCACAGTTTGCGATCATCCGCCGCGCGGGTGCGGTGGCAGTCTGGTGGGATCAGGCCGTGGCCGAACAGGCGCATGGGGGCGTTCTGTACGTGGCAAGGTACACGACCGCGACAAATGCCCTGCGCCGACTGCTGGTCGATCTGGGGCTTGAACGCAAGGCGCGCGACGTGACGCCCGATCTACACAGCTACATCGCAGCGAAGGTGCAGGCCGATGACTGACCTTGTGACGATCCGGCCCGGCCCTGTCCTGCATGTCTGGCGTGACGGGCAAGAGGTTGCCGCTATCCGGCTATCGAACCCGGCGGCGCTGACCCTGCTGGCCGATCTGGCGCGGGCGCTGGTGGTGGCGCAAGGGGGTGCCCCATGAACAGGAAACAGCGGCGGGCGGCGGTGGCTATGGGGCCGAAAAGTGGCGGGCTAAAGGAATGGGCCGCATACCTTAACCCGCTCTGTGACCGGCTCTATAATCACCCACTAACCCCGTCCGAGCTGGTGTTGTCGGCAAAGATCGTGGCGGCTTTTGCGGGCCGCAGCTGGTATCATGGCGGTGCCATTGGGCGGGCTGTTGGCGATCTGCTGCTGCCTGCCTCTGAAACCGGGGCCGATCCCCGCAACAATGGCGACAGGGTGCTTTGGCGGCGTGATTTCGTCTACATCACCGACGATCTGGACACCGCCATACTATACGCGAAAAAGGCGCCCGGCCTGACTGTCTATCGCGTGCAACCGGTGGGCACAGTGCAGGTTGATCCGGCGCACCTTCGCGCGATGCGCCTATATGCGGAACGCGAGAAAAAGAGCGTTCACAAGCATTTGCAGATATTCCGGCAATTCACCTGCCGCCGTGCCGAAGTTCTCGAGGTGCTGGCATGACAGTTTCCATTCGTGAAGCCATGACCGACCCGGCGCTGTTTGGCGACACGTTCGGGGGCGACAGCTTCACAGCATGGCGGGCGCTGTTGGGGGGCTTCTATGGGCTGGCCCTGGATGATGACGCCCTGCCGATCTGGCAAGAGGTCACGGGGCGCACAGAGCCGCCGCAGGAAGCCCATGACGAACTTTGGCTGGTGGTTGGCAGGCGCGGCGGCAAGAGCCATGCAGCGGCGCTTGTGGCGACGTTTGAAGCCGCGTTCAAGGATCACCGCGACAAGCTGGCAGCGGGGGAATGGGCAACGGTGTTGTTGCTGGCAGCGGATCGACCACAGGCGCGCACGCTGTTGCGGTATGTGCGCGGCATGTTCGATCATCCGCTTCTAAAGCCGCTGGTGCAGAGAGAGAGACAAGCGACGGGCTGGAACTGGTCAACAGGTGCGCAATCGAAATCGGCACCGCGTCGCACAGATCGACACGCGGTTACACGCTGGCCGCGGTCATCGCGGATGAAATCGCCTTCTGGCATTCGGATGGTGCGCGCCCTGATGCTGAAATCATCGCGGCGCTACGCCCGGCATTGGCGACGCTTGGGGGCAAGTTGGTGGCCCTGTCATCGCCCTATGCCCGGCGCGGGATGCTTTGGCAGACTTATCAGGCCGCCTATGGCAAGCCGGGCCGGTTGCTTGTGGCGCAGGCACCATCGCGGACCATGAACCCGCTGTTACCTGCGCGGGTGGTCGATGACGCCATGCGCGATGACGCCGCGCGGGCCAGTGCTGAATATCTGGCGCAGTTTCGCAGCGATATTTCCAGCCTGATCGACCCCGGCATGATCGAGGATTGCATGCGCCCGAAGCCGCGCGAACTGCCGCGAGCCAGTGGAGTAACCTATCGGGCATTCACCGACCCAAGCGGCGGCGGCGCGGACGGTTTCGGCCTGTGCATCGCGCACCTGGAAGGGGATCACGTGGTCATTGATCTTGTGCGCGAGCGTCACGGATCACCGGCGGCAATCACAGAGGAATACGCCGGAATCCTTGCAGGGTATGGCGTCAAGAAGGTCACGGGCGACCGATACGCCGGGCGCTGGCCGCACGATGAATTCGGAAAGCACGGCATCCGCTATGAGGTAAGCGAGCTGGACCGGAGCGGGCTTTATCTGGAATTGCTGGCCGCGATGAATTCGGGCCGGGTGGAGTTGCCACCCGATCCGAAGATGGCCCGCCAGTTGGAGGCGCTGGAACGCCGCACAGGGCGCAGCGGGCGCGACATGATCGACCATCCGCCGGGCGGGCATGATGACCTTGCAAACGCTGTTGCGGGCGCTGTGGCGCTTCTGGCTGCGGGGCGGAAGCGAAAGCCGGATATCCGGGTGACTTTTTCATACTGAGAGGGCGAGAACATGACTGCGAATCCGAGACCATTCGACAAGAGCAACCCGGTCAACGGGTTTACGGGGGCATCAAGCTTCAGTCTGAACGACGGCCGCAAGAAACAGGTCGGGTTATGGAATGAGGCATGGGCCGGGCCAGACTTTGCGCCGATGCGTGAGGCGTATCATCGTTTTGTGGAAGTTGCCCGGCATCGCACCACGGAGCGGGCCACGCTGGCGCAGGCGCGCATTGCTGATGGTGGCCGCGTCATTGTCCGCGAAAAGGATGAACGCCTTGCACGCGAACACCTGCGCAGCGTCCTGACCGATGCGAAGAAAGCCCTGCAGCTTGCCGAGGTGGCGCAGCAAAAGGCCATTGAACGGCGAGCCGGGCTGACCTTCAAGGCTGGTGAGGTTTCGCCGGGGGACTTCGCGGGCGCGATTCGGCGCGAGCGTATCCGGCAGAAGCTGGAAGCGATGACGCTGGAAGAGCGCCGGGCGGCACTGAAAAACCCGTGCAAGGATACCGTCGCGGCGCTGGCCGAAATGCCACCATCATTTTCGCCGGTCGGGCAAAAACTGCACATGGAGGTCATCGAGGCGGCATTCGAGAAGGAGAATGCCGAAACCCTGGCGCAATTGGACTTCATGGAACAGGCCGCACAGACGACGCTGCGCGCGGCACAGGCCGCCGAAGCCGTCGCCAGGGAAAGCCTGCAAGACCGCCTGATGCTGAAGCAAGAACAGGTCGAATCGCTCGTTGCCGAGATCATGGGCGAGGGGTGACAGGTCGCGGGGCGCTTCCGTCCATGTTCGCGCCTATGTGACCGAAGGCCGGGCCGTTGCGCCCGGTCTTTTTTCATTTAGAACTTGGATTTTCTTAGGGCGGATAGCAGGGCGGAAAGCGAAGCCAACCAGTCAAAATATCATTTGAAATCAACACACTAATAGAGTAAATGGTGGGCGACCCTGGAATCGAACCAGGCATGGGTCTCCCCGGCGGAGTTACAGTCCGCTGCCGCACCTTGCAGCACGTCGCCCGACGCAAGGCGCGGGATAGCGAAGGCCCGCATAAGCGTCAAGTGCCGAGTGGCATGCGCACGGGAAAAGGCGTATCGGCAGGAACGATGTGCCATGTCGGAAACGGCTGACACGATGAACCCGTTGCAAGGGCATTGGGCAGAAGGGTCTGAGCGATGAAGAAACCGGCCTGGGTGATCGAAAAGGAACGGGCGAAGCGGGCGGCGGCATCCGAAACCGTCTGGCTGTTTGGCCTTCACGCTGTCGCCGATGCCCTGCGCAATCCCGCGCGCACGCGTTTGCGGCTGATCCTGACACGCAATGCTGCCGACAGGCTGGCCGATGCCGTTGCCGCCTCCGGCATGGAACCGGAGATTGCAGACGCACGCCGCTTTCCCGCCCCGCTTGCCCCCGATTCGGTACATCAGGGCGCCGCGCTGGAAGTCAGCCCGCTGGACTGGGGGTCGCTGGACGCGGTTTGCGCCAGCGGCGCTGGGGCGGCGCTGGTGGTTCTGCTGGACCGGGTCAGCGACCCGCACAATGTAGGTGCCATCCTGCGTTCGGCCGAGGTGTTCGGGGCGCGGGCGGTGATTGCACACACGCGCCACGCCGCGCCTGAAACCGGCGCCCTGGCCAAGACCGCCTCTGGCGCGCTGGAACGTCAGCCCTATCTGCGGGTCACCAACCTGTCAGAGGCGATGACAAAACTGCAACGCATGGGCTATGTGCTTCTGGGTCTGGATGGGACGGCCGAGATGACGCTGGAGGAAGGTCTTGCACAGGCGCAGGGCGCGCCGATCGCGCTGGTACTGGGCGCCGAGGGGCCGGGCCTGCGCGAAAAGACCCGCGAAACCTGTGATCATCTGGTACGGATCGATGCGGCGGGCGCGTTCGGCTCTCTGAATGTGTCGAATGCCGCGGCGGTGGCGCTGCACGCGGCAACCAGGGCCAACAAGACGGGTCAGGCATCTGCCACCTCGAATGGACGGTCGAACACAGGCCAATCACATAAACGCGAACGCCCTTAAATTCTGCCGCCTGCGCCCCATATGCAACAGTGAAGCGTGAAGCAGGAACACTCGCGTTTCCTCCACTGTCCCTCGTTCCCTACTTGCGCCCGGCCCCCAAGACCGGGCGCTTTTTCTTGCGCGCCTGTCCTTGCGCGCCCGTGCTTGTGGGTTCATCCTTGCGCAATTGTCCGCTGTGGGCGACCAATGCCCGTGATGCCGATCTGTCCCGCCAAGGCCCCGTGCATGAACCAGACACCTGCCCCTACTGACACCGACCTCAAGCGTATCCTGCAGAACACCCGCTGCATTGCCATTGCCGGCCTGTCGCCGGATCCGGTGCGCCCCAGCCATTTTGTTGGCCGCTACCTGTCGCTACGCGGGTACAGGGTGATCCCGGTCAACCCGGGCCATGCCGGAAAATCGCTGTTTGGCGAGACGGTTCGCGCCACCCTGGCCGACTGCCCGCCAGAGGTGGACATGATCGACATCTTTCGCCGCTCTGACCAGGTGCCGCCCATTGTATCAGAGGCGATTGCCACCCTGCCCGCCCTGCGCACCGTCTGGCTGCAGATCGGCGTGCAAAGCGCCGATGCCGCGCAGATGGCCGCCGCTGCGGGGCTGGATTTCGTGCAAAACCGCTGCCCCAAGATCGAATATCAACGCCTGTTCGGCGAGTTGCGCATGGGTGGGTTCAATACCGGCATCATTTCCTCCAGGCTGTAGGGATCAGTCCAGCAACCCGACTTGCAGCGCACCCTCCAGCCGGTCCACCGCCTGCGCCAGCCGTTCGTCAATCACGTGCAGATATTCCATCCAGTCAGCCACCGCCGTCAGTTCACTTGCCCCGTCAGAGATACCACGCAGCGCCACCAGGGGCAGCGCGGCACGCTGGCAGGCGCGCAGCACGGCAAAGGTTTCCATGTCCACCATATCCTGTGCAATCTGCGCATAGGCGGCGCCGGACACGATATTTGCCCCCGTCGACAAGCTGGCGGCGGGAATGCCCGGCACCTGGCGCGGCATGGTCACCACCGGCGGCAGATCCAGAAATGGGGTCTGCCCGCGCTCAAAACCCAGCGCGCTGGCATCCATGTCACGATAGGCCACGGCATTGGCCTGATAGACCCCGCATTGTTCCAGCCGTGCAGACCCGGCAGACCCAAGTGAAACCACCAGCGCCGGCCCCTGCCCCGCTGCCGATAACGCAGCCAGCGCAGAGGCCACGCTGACCGCCGCCTCGACCGGCCCCACACCGGTGATCAGCGGGCGGAAACGCGCGCGCAGATGGGGGCCATATTCCTGCTCGGCGGCCATGACGAACAACACCCGCCGCCCGGCCACCATCTCGCACACTGCCATGTCTGCGCCCTGCACAATTTTCCCTGCGCGTTGATGGATGGCACGCCGGCATCCCGCCGCCAAGCCCCGAACTGTCATGCTTTCGTTGCCGGCAAGGGTTCACTATGCTGCCCGCCAGCACCGCAACCCGGCCTGTGCCGGCAGCACGGAAAGTAGAAAACCATGCGTATTCTTGTTTTCAATGCCGGCAGCTCCAGCCTGAAGCTCGGCGTCTACCAGACGAACGGGGCCAGCGAGACACGGCAGTTGTTCAAGGGCGGATTCGAGCGCTTTCGCAATGGCACATGCCAGTACCGCTTTCAGTCGGCAGGCGGCACTGACGAAAGCGGCACGGCCCCACATGCCGATGTGTCAGCGGCGATTGGCGCCGTGCCGGCAGCGCTGTCGGCACATGGTATCGACGGCATCCGCGCGGTGGCCCATCGAATCGCGCATGGCGGCGATGCCTTTGACGGCCCGGCATTGCTGGATGACGAAACGCTGGCACAGGTGGAAACCCTGACCCCGCTGGCCCCCCTGCACAACCCACCGGCGCTGGAGGGGGTGCGACTGGCGCAATCGGTCTGGCCGGACCTGCCGCAATATGGTGTTTTCGACACCGCTTTTCACCTGACCGCCCCCGCCCGCGCCACCACCTGTGCCGTGCCCGAGGCATGGCGCAACGCCGGGCGGCGCCGTTACGGCTTTCACGGCACGTCGCACAAATACGTGGCCGAACGCGCACCGCAGGCGCTGGGCCAGCCGCTGCGTGATCTGCGGCTGATTTCGGTGCATCTGGGCAATGGGGCAAGCATATGCGCAATCCATCGCGGACAGAGCCTGGACAGCACCATGGGCCTTACCCCACTGGAAGGGTTGGTGATGGGCACCCGCCCCGGCGACCTGGACCCGGGCGCACATGGGTTCATTGCCCGCCGCCTTGGCCTGACCCTGGATCAGATCGAGGCCGCACTTTACAGCGACAGCGGCCTGAAAGGGCTGACCGGCTCGTCCGACATGCGCGATGTCGAGGATCGCGCGGCGGCGGGCGACATGGCCGCGCAACAGGCGATCAACATCTATGCCTATCGCGCCCCGAAGTATCTGGGCGCCTATGCCGCCGCGATGGGCGGGCTTGATGCGGTGGTCTTTACCGGCGGGCTCGGGGAAACCTCGGCCTCGATGCGCCGGCGTATCTGTGACGGGCTGGAATTCCTGGGCCTGCGCCTGAACCATGACCTGAACCAGGCCGTGCAGCTGAAAGACCGCGCAGCGCCCCAGATTCAGGCACTGGAATCGCGCGTGTCTGTCCTGGTGACCGAAACCGCCGAACAATTGCAGATCGCGCGCGAGGTGGCGACCCATCTGCACAGCGCACCCCAGCGCGTTGCCCGCCCCATTCCGGTTGCCGTTTCAGGCCGGCATGTACATCTCAGTGCCGACGCCGTAGCCGCCCTGTTCGGTCCCGGCTATGAACTGACCCCCGGCAAGCCCCTGCGTCAGCCAGGAAACTGGGCGGCGCAGGAACGTGTCTCCATCGTGGGGCCAAAGGGGCGGCTGGAACGCGTGGCGATTCTGGGCCCGCTGCGCGACCAGACCCAGATAGAAGTGTCGCGCACCGACAGCTTTGCCCTGGGCATCGACGCGCCGGTCCGGGATTCGGGGCAACTGGCCGGCACACCCACCGTGCGGCTTGTCGGCCCGGCCGGAGAGTTGGATACCGACGGGCTGATCGTGGCCGCGCGCCATATCCACACCAACCCGGATGACGCGGCGGCACTGGGACTGGCGGATGGTCAGTATGTGGATGTGCAGCTTGGCAATGCCGGCGCGCGCGGGCTGACCTTTACCCGCGTTCTGGTGCGCGTGCAGCCCCGCGCCTATACCGAAATGCATATCGACACCGACGAGGCCAACGCCGCCGGCATCGGCACCGAGTGCGCGGGCGAGGTGGTGCAAGGACTGACGGCACATGCGGTTGCCTCTGCCCCATAGGGCACGCCGGCCGGGGCAATCGCGTCGGCCGAAGGCACGCCGGTGGCCTGTTCCGAATGGCTCTTGATGTTGTGCAGCATCACCGGCAGGCTGTGCCCTTCTGCGGCTGCAGCCGTCAAGCATCATCATGAAGGGGCAACAACATGACCGCCGAACGCCTGAACCCGCCTGATCTGTACACCGCGGTCGAGTATGGTTTTTCGCATGCCGTGGTTTCCAGCGGCACCAAGACGATTCATTGCTCTGGCCAGGTCGCGTGGGACCAGGACCATACCCTGGTCGGCGAGGGCGATCTGGCTGCACAGGCCGAAAAAGCCCTGTCCAACCTGACAGCCGTGCTGGCCGCCGCCGGGGCAACGCCGGCCGATGTGGTGCGCCTGCGCACCTATATCGTCGACCACACGCCGGACAAGCTGATGACCATCGCCCCCGCGATGCAGGCCTTCTATGGCGATGCCATGCCGGCCGCGAACACGGTCGTCGGGGTTCCGGCGCTGGCCCTGCCCGGCTTCCTGATCGAGATAGAGGCGACAGCGGTTGTAGACTGACCCGCCGGCGGGCCTGGCCGGACTGGCGCACCGCCCCCGCGGCGGCGGTGCGCGCCCTCAGTCGCGCGGGATCGACAGGGGCGCCTCCTCCTGTTCCACCGCCTCTTCCTGTTCCACCGCATCGCCCGCGGGCGCTGGCGTGTCTGAATCGTCGAAATCGACACCCAGCCGCCGTGTGGTTCTTGCTCCAAGTGTTTTCAGGGTCTCAACCTGTGACAGCAGATTGCCCCGCCCGCGCGCCAACTGCCCAAGCGCGCGATCATAGGCCAGTTGCGCCTGACCAAGGCGGTTGCCGACATCATCCATGCTGCTGACAAAACCTGCCACCTTGTCATACAGCAGCCCTGCGCGCCGGGCAATTTCCTCGGCGTTGCGGTTGCGCCGTTCGGCGGCCCAGACATTGGCAACCGTGCGCAGCATGGCCATCAGCGTGGTCGGCGTGGCGATCATCACATGCCGTTCCAGCGCGTATTCGGTCAGGCTGCCATCCTCGCGCAGCGCCTCTGACAATGCGCCTTCGATCGGCACGAACAGCACCACGAAATCAACGCTTGCATCCTCTGCCGCCTGATAGCCCTTGCCCGCCAACCCGCTGATATGGGTACGCAAGGACAACGCATGACGTTTGCGCGCGGCGGCGGCCTGAGCCTCGGTCTCGGCATTCACGGCCTCGGTATAGGCGACCAGCGACACCTTGCTGTCGATGACCAGCGTCTTGCCATCAGGAATGCGCACCACCACATCGGGCCTGAGCCGCGCGCCGTCATCGGCGTTGCGGTGGGCCTGTGTTTCATACTCCTCGCCCGCCCGCAGGCCGGATCGCTCCAGGATTGTCTCCAGGATCATCTCGCCCCAGGCGCCCTGCTTCTGCTGGTCGGATTTCAACGCGCGGGTCAGCGCCAATGCCTCTTTCGACACCTCTTCAGAGCGTTTGGAAAGCTGCATGATCTCGGCCTTCAGCGCGGCGCGATCATCGACCGTGGCCTTGTGCACGGCCTTCAACTCGCGCTCGAAATGGCCGACATGCTCTTTCAGGGGGGTCAGCGTGGCCTGCAGCCGTTCCAGATTGACCTTGGAAAACTCCTCGCCCTGAACCTTCAGCGCCTCGCGCGCAAGCTCGTGGAACCGTGCCTCCATATCGGCCCTGACCCTGCTCAGAATCTCTATCTTTTCGGCAGCGGCCTGGGTCTGGGCACGCAACTCTGCCTGCAGGCGCGATATCGTTGCAGCCTGGGCCTGCTGGCCCCTTGCCTCTTGTTCCAGCCGCAGGCGCAGGGCGCCAGCCTCTTCCTTCCAGGCCGCAACCTCGGCCCGGCGTTCAGCCGCCAACGCCTCGTAGCGGTTTGCAGCGTTTGTCGCATTGCGCAGGTCGATCTCGCGCGCAGCCAGCGCCTGCTGCAAGGCGGCAACGCGGGCACGGCCCGCCATGCCGCCAAGACGCCAGACAAATGCGATGACCACCAGAACAGCCAGCATGGCGGCCCCGCCCAGCAACAGGGGGTCGATCTCGGCTAGGTCCGGCAGGTCCATCGGCATTCACTTTGCATGGGGCACGCGACGACACACCGGGCACACCAGGCCGTACCCGCCATGCGCCCCCGAAACGGGGCACATGGCGGGCGCCTGGCACATCCCGGCGCCTAGCCGTTCAGACTGTCAAAGCCGCGCCCCTCGTCGACCAGCTTCTGCAACAAGGGTGCCGGCTGCCAGAACCATGCATCGTCTTGCGCGGCCTGCTGGATGGTCGACAGAACCCGGTCCAGCCCGATATGGTCGGCATAGTACAGCGGCCCGCCCCGCCAACGCGGAAAGCCGTAGCCGAACAGGAACACCATATCCACATCCAGCGGCCGGCGGGCGATGCCCTCGCCCACAACCTTGGCGGCCTCGTTGATCATGGCGGCCATGTAGCGCTCGATGATCTCTTCATCCGAAAAATCACGCGGGGTGATCCCCTGCGCCGCGCGCTCGGCGGCGATCATCTGGTCTACTTCAGGATCGGGGCGGCCGTTCGGGGTTTCGTCGTCATAGATATAATAACCCCGGCCGGTCTTGCGGCCCAGACGGCCCATTTCATGCAACCTGTCAGGCCATTCCCCCCACCGCTCGCGCGGGTCCTTGATGGGGCGCAAGCGCTGACGGGTCATGTAGCCGATATCCAGGCCCGCCAGATCGGCCACGGCATAGGGGCCCATGGCAAAGCCAAAGCCTGTCAGGGCACGGTCAATCTGATAGGGCGACGCCCCGGCCAGCACCATGTGATCAGCCGAAAGCCGGAACACACGCAAGATGCGGTTGCCGATAAAACCATCGCACACCCCGGCGCGCACCGGCACCTTCTTCAGTGCCTTGGCCAGCGCAAAACCAGTCGCCAGCACCTCGGGCGCGGTCTTGTCGGCGTCGACAATCTCCAGCAGGCGCATGATATGCGCGGGTGAAAAGAAATGCAGCCCCAGCACATCGGCGGGGCGGTTGATGCTGGCGGCAATCTCGTTGACATCCAGATACGAGGTGTTGGTGGCCAGCACCGCGCCCGGCTTGGCCACGGCGTCAAGCTGCGCAAAGACCTCTTTCTTCACCTCCATGCTTTCAAACACCGCCTCGATGATCAGATCAGCCTGACCCAGCGCCGCGTAGTCCTCGCTTGTGACCAGCATGTCGACCAGCAGGGTGTCACGCTTTTCGGCTTTCAGCTTGCCGCGCTTGACACTGCCGGCCAGCGTTTTCTCGATCCCGGCGCGCGCGCGCGCCACAGCCTCGGCATCGCGCTCGATCAGCACCACCGACAGGCCGGACAGCAGGCAGGCAGCAGCGATGCCGCCACCCATCGTGCCGCCACCAATCACGCCGATCTGGGCCAGCGGGCGCGGTTGCACCCCCTTCAGTTCCGGCAGCTGCGCCACCTTGCGTTCGCCGAAAAACGCATGAATCAGCGCGCCGCGCTGGGGGCTGTCCATCAATGTCATGAATAGCCGGCGTTCTTCGTTCAGCCCCTCGGGCAGGGTCATGGGCGCACCCCGCACGGCGGCATCCAGCGCGGTCAGTTGCGCCACCTGCCCCGGGTTGGCCCTGGCCACCTTTTCGCGCAGCGCCGCCACGCCATCCGCGTCAACCTCGGGGTTGGGCATCTCACCGATGCGGCGTGGGCCGGCGCCCTGTGCCAGCAGATCGCGCGCAAAGGCCAGCCCGGCCGCGCGCGGCTCTTCGGCGGACAGGGCGTCAACGATGCCCAGTTCCAATGCCTCTGCCGCAGGCACCTGCCGCGCCGAGGTGATGATCTCGGCGGCGGGCAACAGGCCGATCAACCGCGGCAGGCGCTGCGTGCCGCCCGCGCCCGGCAGGATGCCCAGCGTCACCTCTGGCAGGCCCACGCGTGCGCCCTGCAGCATCACGCGGTAATGACAGCCCAGCGCAACCTCCAGCCCGCCGCCAAGCGCGGTGCCGTGAATGACGCAGACCATCGGTTTTTCCTGTGCCTCCAGCAGGTCGCAGACCTGCGGCAGGCCGGGCGGTTGCGGCGGCTTGCCGAATTCGGTGATATCGGCACCGGCAATGAAGGTACGCCCGCCGGCATAGAGCACGGCAATCTTTTCCGGCCCCTCGGCAAAACGCGCCAGCGCCTGCTCCAACCCGGCGCGTACGGCCTGTCCGGCGGCGTTCACGGGCGGGTTGTCGATGCGGATCAGGGCGATCTCGCCTTCGGTCTCATAGGTTACCGGGCTGGTCATGCGGGGTTCCTCCGTCGTTGTCAGATGCACGGGCAAACCGTGGATGGCGCACATTCGCACCCCGGCACGGCGGCGGCAAGGGTCGTGGCGCGAATGCGGTTTCGAAAGCGCCCCGGCAGCGTTAGGCTGCGCGCATGACGCCCGACGATCTTGCCCGCCTGCACCGCGCTGCCTTTGCCTTTCCACCTCCGTGGAGCGCGGCAGCCTTTGCCACAACGCTTGCCCAGCCCGCTGTCTTCCTTCTGGCCAGCCCCTGCGGACAGGCGTTCGTGCTGGGGCGGGTGGTGGCGGGCGAGGCCGAGTTGCTGACACTGGCCACCGCCCCGGCTGCACGGCGTCAGGGCCTGGCCAGAGGCCTGCTGCAGGGCTTTGACACGGCTGCCACCACGCGTGGCGCCACCACAGCCTTTCTGGAGGTCGCCGAGACCAATACCGCGGCCATGGCCCTATATGCGGCAACGGGCTGGATCACGGCAGGGCGCAGACCCGGCTATTATCATTGTCCTGCCGATCGGACGGATCAGGGCGGGCAGGGCCGGCCCATTGCCGCACTTGTCCTGCAAAAACCGCTGCGGTGACAGTGCGCGCCGCCTGAGGCTGCGCAAACCCGTGACCTGTCTGCATCGTCAAGCAGGTTTGCAGCATGACCCTCTGTTTTTGCCCGCAGGCTTCGCCTAGAAAGGCGCATGCAGATCTACCTGCCCATCGCCGAGGTATCCGCCAATGCGCTGACCCTTCTGGGGATCGGCACGGGCGTGGGCATGCTGTCCGGCATGTTCGGGGTGGGCGGAGGCTTTCTGATAACACCGCTTCTGTTCTTCATCGGCATCCCGCCGGCGGTGGCGGTGGCAACGGGTGTCAATCAGGTTGTCGCGTCCTCAGTGTCTGGTGTGCTGGCACATTTCAAGCGCAAGACGGTTGATCTGAAGATGGGCACGGTGCTGCTGTTGGGCGGCCTGATCGGCTCTGGCATCGGCATCTGGCTGTTTCGGCTGCTCAGCAACCTGGGCCAGATCGATCTGGCCGTGCAACTGGCCTATGTGGTGTTTCTGGGCATCATCGGCGCGCTGATGTTTCAGGAAGGGTTGCGTGCCTGGGTACGCACCAGCCGCCCGAACCCGCGACGGCGAAAACTGCATACGCACACCTGGATCCATGCGCTGCCCTTCAAGATGAAGTTCCGCACCTCCGGGCTTTACATCAGTGTCATTCCGCCCATCCTGATCGGTATCGCGGTGGGTATGCTGGCGGCGGTCATGGGTGTGGGCGGCGGGTTCATCATGGTGCCCGCCATGATCTATCTGCTGGGCATGCCGACCAAGGTGGTGGTCGGCACGTCGCTGTTCCAGATCATCTTTGTGGCCGGCTTCACCACCGTCATGCACGCTGTCACCAGCTTTTCGGTCGACATCTACCTGGCGCTTTTCCTGATCATCGGCGGGGTGGTCGGCGCGCAGGTGGGCACCCAGATCGGCATGAAGCTGAAGGCCGAGGCCCTGCGCGTGCTGCTGGCGGTGCTGGTGCTGTCGGTGGCAGGCAAGATCGCACTGGATCTGCTGCTGATGCCGGAAGAACTGTATTCGATCCGAGTGGTGGGGCGGCACTGATGCGTGTCATTCTTGCCCTCGCATTGATCCTGCTGGCAGCGCTGCCCGCGCGCGCGTCCGAAATCATCGGCGCGCTGAGCCATAACAGGGTGTCGCTGACAGCCAATTTCTCGGGCTCCGAGATCCTGATCTTTGGCGCCATCCGCCACGATACACCCCTGGGAGACGACGCCCCGGATTACGAGATCATCGTCACCATCGAGGGGCCGCGCCACCCGGTATCGATCTGGCGCAAGGCACGCAGACTGGGCATCTGGACAAATGTCGAGGCTGTCTCGATGGGCTCGGTGCCCAGCTTTCACGCCGTGGCAACAACAGCGCCGCTGGAACAGATCCTGTCGCCCGAGGAAGACGCCCGCCACCGGATATCGACGGCCCATGCCATCCGCCCGGAACAGGCAACCGGCAGCGTGGCCGATGTTGACAGCTTTACCGAGGCCCTGATGCGCCTGCGCTCGGCGGATGGCGCGTATCAGAGCCTGGATCGCTGGGTATTCCTGGATCGCAACGTGCTGTTTCGTACCACGGTTGCGCTGCCGGCAAACCTGACAGAGGGCGCCTATACCACCCGCATGTATCTGGTGCGCGACGGGGTGGTCGAACATCAGTTCCGCACCGCGATTTTCGTGCGCAAGGAGGGGCTGGAACGCTGGTTGCATCAACTGGCCTATGACAGGCCGCTGGCCTATGGCTTTCTGGCGCTGATCATCGCGCTGGTTGCCGGCTGGGGCGCATCGGCGATGTTCCGCTTCGTGCGGTCCTGACAGGGTCAGGCAATACGCCGTTCGCCGCCCGCGTTTACAGCATCAAGGGCCGGAAAGGCCGCGTTTCAACCGCCGTTGGGCGGGCACGATACCGCTGCCGGCGCCCTGCGCATGATCGTCAGCCATGTCTGGCCGTACTGACGTTGATCCAGCAACACAAAGCCGGCCGGCGCCGGTTGTGCCGCGCTTTCTTCCCACACCACGGTGGCGCCATCGGCCAACCAGCCCCCCGCCTGCGCCGAGGCCAGCGCGGCCGCACCCAGCCCCAGGCCATAGGGCGGGTCCATGAACACCAGATCGAACCCCGGCCCGCGATTGTCGCCAAGGCGCGTGGCATCACGGCGGAAAAGCCGCGTCACGCCGCCCGCGCGCATCTTTTCCACATTCGCCCGTATCAGCGCCCGCCCCGCCGCCCCCTCTTCGATCAGCGTTACCTGCGCCGCACCGCGTGACAGCGCCTCCAGCCCCAGCGCGCCGGTGCCGGCAAACAGGTCCAGCACGCGCACACCGGCCACCAGATTGCCCCAGCGCCCCTGGGTCAGGGCATTGAACAGCGCCTCGCGCACGCGGTCCGGCGTGGGGCGCAGATGCGCCGCAGGGTCGCCCGCGCCGGGATCGGCCAGCTTCAACCCGCGAAAGGTGCCGCCAACGATACGCATCCGATCAGCGCAGCAGTGCCTTGAGATCGACCGAAGGATCAGCCAGCATGGCAGGGTCCGGGCTGCGCCCCGCCTCCAGCAATCTTTTTCCCAGCATGAAGGCGCGCGGATCGTTCATCGCATCGACAGCCAGAAACCGATCGCCCGCGAAATACCAATGGCTTTGCGCCGCCCCCGACTGGCGCGTGATCACCCGGTCATACCCCGTGTTCAACCCGGCAATCTGCAGCTTCAGATCGTATTGATCAGACCAGAACCACGGCTGCGGCACATAGGGTTTCGCCGCGCCCAGCATGTTCGCCGCCACGGCCTCGGCCTGATCGATGGCGTTCTGCACGCTTTCCAGCCGAATGCGCGTGCCACGATAGGGGAAAGCGGCACAATCGCCCGCCGACCACACATGCGGATCGCTGCATTGGCCGAATTCATCGACGGCGATACCGTTGTCCAGCGCCAGCCCTGCCGCCTGCGCCAGGGCGGTTGCGGGTGCAATACCGATGCCGATGATCACGAAATCTGCCTCTATCCGCCGCCCGTCGGCCAGTTCGGCGCCATCGACGCGCCCCGTGCCCGTAAGCCGGGACAAGGCGGTATCCTCGATGATTTCAACACCCTGGGCCTGATGCAACGCGCGCATGTAGTCTGATGTCTCTGGCGCGGCAACACGTTGCAGGATGCGTGGCGCCGCCTCGATCAGGGTAACCGCCAGCCCCTTCTGGCGCGCCACCGCCGCGGCCTCCAGCCCGATGTAACCGCCACCCACGATCAGCACACGCCGCCCGGGCGCAAACTCGGCCGCCATCGCGTCGATATCGGCCAGACGCCGCACCGCATAGACCCCCTGCAGGCTGCCCCCAATGGCGGCATGCAGCATGCGTGGCTCTGCACCGGTGGTCAGCGCCAACTGGTCATATTCCAGGCCGGTGTCGCCCAGCATGACCTGCCGCGCGGCAAGATCGATACCCGTAACCGGCGCGCCCAGTCGCAATGTCACATCATGTTCGGCATAGTAGCTTTCCGGCCGCAGGAACAGGCGCTCTAGCGCCATCTCGCCCAGAAGGTATTTCTTCGACAGGGGCGGGCGCTGATAGGGTGGCACCGGCTCGTCACCGATCAAGGTGACGGGCCCCTCGTGACCCAGCGCCCTGAGTTTTGCCACCAGCGACGCCCCGGCCTGACCCGCCCCGATCACAACAATTCCGCTCATGTCACCCTCTTGGTCCTTGCCCCTGCCCATTCCAGGCGACACATTCGCACTGGCATGCGGCGGGGCCGACCCTATATCCCCCGCAGCGCATGGAAAAGAGGGAGCGAAAACGCATGACGATTTCCGTAGGGGACAAGTTGCCAGAGGCAACGCTTGGCCGCATTGGCGCAAACGGCCCTGAACAGATCAGCACCACCGACCTGACCGCCGGGCGCAAGGTGATCATCTTTGCGGTGCCGGGGGCCTTTACGCCGACCTGCCATTCGGCGCATGTGCCAAGCTTCATCCGCACCAAGGATGCCCTGACGGAAAAGGGCGTGGACGAGATCGTCTGTGTCTCGGTCAACGATCCCTTCGTGATGCAGGCATGGGGCGCGGCCACCGGCGCCGACAAGGCCGGCATCAGCATGCTGGCCGATGGCACCGGCGCCTTTACCAAGGCGTTGGGGCTTGATTTCGATGCACCGCCCGTCGGTCTGATGGGCCGGTCAAAACGCTATGCAATGCTGGTCGAGGATGGCACGGTGACGGTGCTGAACCTGGAAGAATCACCCGGCACCTGCGAATTGTCCGGCGGCGAGGCCATGCTGGCTGTCGTCTGACACAAGTCTGCCCGCCGAAAGAAAGGGGCGCGTCTTGCGCCCCTTTTTTCATGCCCTGCAGGCCCCAAGCGTGCCGTCAGTCGGCCAGTGCATCCATCTTGTCCGCCAGGGTGATGTCCAGCGCGGTCAACCCGCCGGCGTCATGGGTGGTCAGCGTGACATCGACACGGTTATAGACATTCGTCCATTCCGGGTGATGGTCCAGCTTTTCGGCGATCAGCGCGGCGCGCGCCATGAAGCCGAAGGCCGCGTTGAAATCGGCGAACTTGAAACGCCTGGTGATGGCGTCGCGCGCCGCGTCGTGCGCCCAACCGCGCGATGCCAGCCTTGACAGCGCCTCGGACCGGTTTGCAGCGTCAAGTTTCTCAGGTGGCATCGGTTTTCTCCCTGTTCAGTGTGCCAGTGCCTTTGCGGAATGGCGCAAAGCTTTCCAGAAAGCGCATTTCGTCCTGCATCGCCGCGCCTTCGGCGCGCAGATAATCTGCCACTGCACCTCGGAATCGTTGATCCGTGAACCAGTGCAGCGAATGCACCCGGCTGGGCATGTAGCCACGTGCCAGCTTGTGCTCGCCCTGCGCGCCAGCCTCGACCCGCTGCAAGCCGTGTTCCAGCGCCCAGTCAATGGCCTGATAATAGCACAGTTCAAAATGCAGGCAGGGGTGCTCTTCCAGGCAGCCCCAATACCGGCCATACAACGTATCGGCCCCGATGAAGTTCAACGCCCCGGCCACGGCGCGCCCATCCCGTTCGGCCAGCACCAGCAGGATATCGTCACGCATATGCGCGTGGCATGCATCGAAAAAGGCACGGGTCAGATAAGGCCGCCCCCATTTGCGGGCGCCTGTGTCCTGATAGAAAGCCCAGAAACTTTCCCAATGATGCGGTTCTATCTGGTCGCCGGTCAGCGCGCGGATGGTGCCGCCAAAGCCCTGCGCCGTAGCGCGCTCCTTGCGGATCGCCTTGCGCTTGCGGGACGACAGCGAGGCAAGAAAACCCTCGAAATCGCCATACCCCTCGTCCTGCCAGTGGAATTGTTGCGTTACGCGATGCAGAAAACCGGCCTCTGCACCCAGCCTGGCCTCGGCCTCGGTGCAAAAGGTCAGATGCACGGATGACAGGTTGTTCTGCGCGGTGATATCGCGCAAGGCGTCCAGCATGGCGCGATGATGGGCCACGGGGCCCAGAAGCCGCGGTCCGGTGGCCGGTGTAAAGGGAACGGCCACCTGCAGCTTTGGGTAGTATCGACCGCCCGCCCGTCGCCAGGCATCGGCAAAGGCATGGTCGAAAATGTATTCGCCCTGGCTGTGATCCTTCAGATACAGCGGCATCGCCGCAAGGATCCGGCCACCCTCGCGCATGACCAGATGGCGCGGGTGCCAGCCAGAGCCGGGACCGACCGAGCCGGACTCTTCAAGCGCCAGCAGAAATCTGTGCGAAACAAACGGATGCACTGCCCGCCCTGGCGCGGCTGCCCCATTCGTGGGGTCGTTCCGTGCCAAGGCATCCCAAACCGCAGCCGGTAGCTTGCTGATGGAGTCTATGACCGAAACGTCCATACCATCTACCCCCTGTCTGCGGGTTGAAGTCGTTCGCATCACCTTGCTGTCAAGGGCACGGGGCACAGGAAACCGGCAGCCCCCCCACCAAATGCGATCACGAAACCGGCGGCAGGTACTGTTCGAAGGTAATGTTCTGCGCGACCCTTCTGGCTTCACGCTCCTGTTCTGCACTGCGAATGGTCCAGCACAGGACCGCCGCTCCTTGTGCCTTCAGCGCTGCCACCCGCGGCCGCGCCAGATCGCGCCAGTCATGCGAGATGAAACAGGCGCCGGTGGCATCGTAATCGGCAATCGACACCAGACGCTGGCGCAGCGCCTCGCGCGCGGGGTCGGCGGTAGGGTTGGGAAAACTGTCTGCGTCAAAGCCGCAGGTTGTCAGGCCGCGCGGCACGGCAGGGGCAAGCTGCGCCATCGCCGCCACCATCGCCGGATTGAACGACATGACCGCCACAGGCCCGGGATACCCTTCAAGCGCGGCAGCGGTGGCCTGTTCCAGCATGTGCTGGCCCGGCACATCGGCAGGCTGATCCTTCAGCTCGATCAACAGCGGCACCCGCCCGGCCACCATCTGCAGGACCTGCGGCAGCGTCGGAATACCCTCTCCCTGCCCGCCGCGCAGCGGGATCGCCTGCAATGCGGCGGCGTTGCGGCTGCTGATCGGGCCAAAGGCCTCGGTCATCCGGTCCAGGGTGTCATCGTGAAAGACCATCGCCTGCCAGTCAGCCGACAATTGCAGATCAATCTCGATCCCGTAGCCGGCAGCAACTGCAGCGGTGATGGCCGCTGCCCCGTTTTCCGGTCGGCCTTCGGCCAGGTCATGCAAGCCCCGATGCGCGATCGGAGCCTCCAGAAAGGCGGGGGGCAGCCGGGGTGGCGTCTGACCCTCGGGCAAGGGGTTGTTCATCAGGCCAACTCGAACACGGCTTCGATCTCTACCGCAACGCCCAGCGGCAAGGCCGCCACCCCCACGGCCGAACGCGCGTGCCGACCGGCCTCGCCCAGCAGGTCAACCAGCAGGTCAGAGGCGCCGTTGATCACCTTTGGCTGATCGGTGAAACCCGGCGCGGAATTGACAAAGCCGGTCAGCTTGATCACGCGGCTGAAGCGCGACCAGTCGCCCTGGCACGCCGCATGAAGCTGTGCCAGCAGTGCCAACGCACAGCGCCGCGCAGCTGCCGCACCCTGTTCGACACTCAGGGTTTCGCCCAGCCGCCCGGTAATCAGCCCATCCGGCCCCTGGCTGATCTGGCCCGAGACATGGACCAGCCCGCCGGTAATC
>JAFIED010000232.1 GCA_020832805.1 Pararhodobacter sp. | reverse complement strand
CCCGGCCCAAGCCCTGGGCGCGCGGCTTCGCAGCGCGTTCAGGGCGCGGGAGCCCGCGCCGCCCCCCAGACCCGCCCGCATGCACCGCTCCCCGCAGCCCGGCACGCAGGGGCACTGTGTCCTGGACACGCCGCCTGCCAGCCGCCGGTTGCGCCGCCGCGCCCTGCTGCCCTGCCCTATCCGTCACGCCGGTGCAGCGGCTGCCCGGCCACCCAGGTTTCCGTCACCGCGCGGTCATCGCCCATCATGATCGTGGGGAACAGCGCCTCCCAGAAATCGGCTGCCCGGTCCGCCCGCTGGGCGATGGCCGGGGTCGAGGCCAGATCGATCACCACCAGATCGGCCTCCATCCCCACCGCCAGATTGCCAATCCGGCCGGCCTGACCCAGTGCCGCCGCCGATCCCGCCGTCGCCAGCCACCACAGTTGTGCCGGATGGATCGCGCTGCCGCTCAACTGGCCGATCTCATAGGCAGCCGCCATCGTGCGCAGCATCGAAAACGACGACCCGCCGCCAATATCGGTTGCCAGCCCCACCCGCTGCCCCGCGCCCTTCAGCCCCGCCAGATCAAACAGGCCGGACCCGATGAAGGTGTTCGAGGTCGGACAATGCACCAATGCCGCGCCCGCCTCGCGCAGGCGCGCCCGCTCGCGCGCTCTCAGATGGATGCAATGACCAAACACCGCGCCGGGGCCCAGCAGCCCATGGCTTTCGTAGACATCAAGATAGTCGCGCGCCTGGGGGAACAGGTCACGGACCCAGGCGATTTCCTCGACCTGCTCGCTCAGATGGGTCTGCATCAACAGGCTGGGGTGCGCCGCCCATAGCGCGCCCAGGGCATCAAGCTGCGCGGGGCTGGAGGTCGGCGCGAAACGCGGCGTGATGACATAGGACAGCCGGTCAACACCGTGCCAGCGTGCGATCAGCGCGGCGCTCTCGTCATGGGCGGCCTGTGCGGTGTCGCGCAACCCGTCGGGCGCGTTGCGGTCCATGCAGGTCTTGCCCGCCATGACCCGCATGCCGCGCGCCTGTGCGGCGCCAAGGAACGCATCCACGCTTTCAGGGTGAATCGTCGCATAGGAACAGGCTGTCGTCGTGCCATTGGCCAGCATCAGGTCCAGGCAGGTACCCGCCATCCGCGCGGCATGCGCGGGATCGGCAAAGCGCATCTCTTCGGGAAAGGTATAGCCGTTCAGCCAGTCGATCAGCCGTTTGCCCCAGCTGGCAATGATACCGGTCTGCGGATAGTGGACATGCGCATCCACGAACCCCGCCGAGATCAGCGCCTTGCCATGGTCATGCACCACCGCCTGCGGATGGGCCGCGCGCAGCACCTCTGCCTTGCCCAACGCGGCAATCATCCCGTCCTGCACCAGCACCCCGCCGCGCGTGTCATGCCATGCAGCCGCCGGCCCCTCGGCAAAGGGATCGGCAGAAAAACCCAGTGTCTGGCCGATGATCAGCCGTGGCGGATTGGCGGTCATCCTGTCCCTTTCACGCACTCTTTTCGTCGTTGTTGGCCTGGCGCGCCTTTATCGCCCGGCGCTTTGCGCATAACAACATAGCAGACAGCAAGGACAAGGCGCCTCTCTGCTATGGCGCTGCAACCCGGCAGAGAGGTGTCCATGACCGAACAGCACCGGCAACCGCATGGCGACGCCACCTCGGAAGCAGGTGATCTGGCCGTTCTTGAACAGCAGGACCATGCCATCACCGAGCCGACCGAGCTGGACGCCGCCCGTCTGGATCGCATTCTTGATGCCGTCGAGGCGGGTGATGCCGAAGCTGTGCGCGCGGCCATCGACCCGTTGCACGCCGCCGATATCGCCGATCTGCTTGAACAGATCAGCCCCCATCAGCGGCGCGCACTGTTGTCGCTTTACGCGCTGGAGATCGACGGCGATATCCTGTCGCATCTGGACGATTCGATTCGCGAGGAAGTGATCGAATCGCTGCCGCGCGATGTGCTGGCCGAGGCCATGCGCGAGCTTGACACCGACGATGTGGTGGACATCCTCGAAGATCTTGAACAGCCCGAACAGGCCTTCATCCTGCAGGCGCTGGAAAGCGATGACCGCGCTGCGGTGGAAAGCGCGCTGGCCTGGCCCGAGTATTCGGCCGGGCGGCTGATGCAATCGGAAACCGTGACCGGCCCGCAGGACTGGACAGTGGGCCAGGCCATCGACCATCTGCGCAGCGTCGAATGGCTGCCGGACCAGTTCTATCATGTCATTCTGGTTGATGAACGCCACCGGCCCACCGGCCATGTCACCCTGGGCCGTGTGCTGGCCTCGCGGCGTGATGTGGCGTTGCGCGACATCACCGAAAAGGAGTTCCGCACCATCGAGGCGACCGAGGAAGAGGCCGAGGTGGCCTTTCTGTTCAACAAGTATCACCTGATTTCCGCCCCTGTTGTCGATGCCGCTGGCCGGCTGGTCGGTGTCATCACCATCGACGACGCCATGACCGTTCTGGACGAGGAACACGAAGAGGACATGCTGCGCCTGTCCGGGGTGGTGATGGAAGCCTCGGTCAGCGACAACGCCCTGACCACCGCGCGGTTGCGCCTGCCCTGGTTGGTGGTGAACCTGTTCACCGCCTCGCTTTCCGCCGTGGTGATCACCCAGTTCGAGGCGACGATCGAGGCGCTGGTGGTGCTGGCCGCGCTGATGCCCATCGTGGCCTCGACCGGCGGCATTGCGGGCACTCAGTCGCTGGCGGTCGCGGTGCGCGCGCTGGCCACGCGCTCGCTTACCTCGGCCAATGCCACGCGTGTGGTCTGGCGCGAGCTGGGCGCGGGCATGCTGAACGGGGCCGGGCTGGCCCTGATCCTGGGCCTGGGCGGCTGGCTGATCTTCGGCGACCTGTGGCTGGGGGTGGTACTGGGCATGGCCATGATCTGCAACCAGATCGTTGCCGCACTGGGCGGCGTGCTGGTACCGTTGGGGCTGAACCGCCTGGGGCTGGACCCGGCGCTGGCCTCGGGCACCTTTGTGACCACGCTGACCGATGTGATGGGTTTTTTCGCCTTTCTGGGCTTTGCCACGGTCTTCCTGCTGTGAGACCGGCATGACGGCACCGCATGACCCCGATATCGACACCCTGAAGGCCGAGGCACGCCGCAGCGCGCTGGTCGCCCGTCAGGCGGCCCATGCGCGCCAACCCGACCCCGCGGCACAGGCCCATCTGCGCGCGGCGCTGGCCATGCATGCCGGGGCGCCGCTGGCCGGCTACATGCCCATGCGCACCGAGATTGACCCGCTGCCCGCGATGGCCAGCCATGAGGGACCGGTCGGCGTGCCGGTGATCGTGGCGCGCGGGCAGGCCCTGGCGTTTCATCGCTGGACGCCGGATTGCCCGCTGGTAGAGGGCCCCTTTGGCGCCCGCGTGCCGGCCGATGGTGTGCCGCTGGTGCCCCGTGTCCTGATCGTGCCGCTGCTGGCCTTTGATGCGCGCGGCTATCGGCTGGGCTATGGTGGCGGCTTTTACGACCGCACCCTGGCCGCGCTGCGGGCTGCCGGCCCGGTTACGGCGCTGGGCTTTGCCTATGCCGCGCAGGAAATACCCGATCTGCCGATAGACGACTTCGATCAACGGCTGGACGCCGTGGTGACGGAAGGCGGTATCCGGCATTTCACCGCCTGAGCGCGCCGCCCGTACCGGCACAACCGCCATGGCCCCGGCCGCGGCGGCCCGCTGGCACGGCGACACGGCGGTAACTGACCACCAATCCACCGATGGCAGCGCTATCGCGCCCAGCCCGGCATTGTTTTGGCGTGCATCAGCGCGTATGCGAGGGCAAACAACCAATCGGAGGGACACGGCATGCGTGCCACGCGAATCGTTCAGAAGATCCTTGCCAACTACGAGGGCGAAACCCCGGGCGTCAAAGCCAATCTGTGCCGCATGTTGATGCAGGGCAAGCTGGGCGGCACCGGCAAGATGATCATTCTGCCCGTCGATCAGGGTTTCGAGCATGGCCCCGCGCGCAGCTTTGCCGCCAACCCCGAAGCCTATGACCCGCATTATCATTACCAGCTGGCGCTGGACGCAGGCCTGAATGCCTATGCCGCGCCGCTGGGCATGATCGAGGCGGGCGCCGATTCCTATGCCGGCCAGATCCCCACCATCCTGAAGGTCAACAGCGCCAACTCGCTGATGTCGGATACCGCAGGCAAGAACCAGGCGATCACCGCCTCGGTGGATGACGCGCTGCGGCTGGGATGTTCGGCCATCGGCTTTACGATCTATCCCGGATCTGACTGCGCGCTGGACATGTTCGAGGAAATCTCGGCCATGCGCGAAGAGGCCGCGGCCAAGGGCGTGGCCACTGTCATCTGGTCCTACCCGCGGGGCGAGGCGGTGACCAAGGACGGTGAAACCGGGATCGATGTTGCCGCCTATGCCGCGCAGATCGCAGCCCTGCTGGGCGCGCATATCATCAAGATCAAGCTGTCGACCGACCATCTGATGCTGCCCGAGGCGAAGAAGGTGTACGAGGCCGAAGAGATCGACATTGCCACCCAGGCCGCGCGGGTGCGCCATTGCATGCAGGCCAGCTTCAACGGTCGGCGGATCGTGGTGTTTTCCGGCGGGGCAAAGAAGGGCGCGGATTCGGTCTATGACGATGCGCGCGCGATCCGGGATGGCGGTGGCAACGGCTCGATCATCGGGCGCAACAGCTTTCAGCGGCCGCGCGCCGATGCGCTGGACATGCTGGGCAAGCTGGTGGATATCTACCGCGGCAAGGCCTGAGGGCGCGGCTTGCGGGGGCGAAGGGGGGCGCTGC
>JAFIED010000215.1 GCA_020832805.1 Pararhodobacter sp. | reverse complement strand
CTCGACCGTGACATCCAGCGCCGTTGTCGGTTCGTCCAGGATCAGCAGCGCGGGTTTCGACATCAGCGCCATGGCAATGACGATGCGCTGCTGCTGGCCACCGGAAAGCTGGTGGGGATAGCTGTCAAGTATCCGGTCGGGGTCCGGCAGGCGTACATTGGCCACAAGCTCGCGTGCCAGTGCCCGCGCCTCGGTCTTGCTCATGCCGCGATGGATCATCGGCACTTCCATCAGTTGCTTGCCGATCTTCATGGCCGGATTCAGGCTGGCCATGGGCTCCTGATAGATCATGGCGATCTCCGAGCCCCGGATCTTGCGCAGCGCGTCCAGCCCCATATGGGTCAGGTCCCGGCCCTTGAACTTGATCGACCCGCCGACGATGCGCCCGTTCACACCCAGATCACGCATCACGGCCAGCGCCACGGTCGATTTGCCGCAACCGGATTCGCCCACCAACCCCATCGCCTCGCCCGGCATGACGGTGCAGGAAAAGTCCATCACCGCCGGAATTTCGCGCAGGCGGGTGAAGAAGCTGATCGACAGATTCTCGATCTCCAGGATGGGCTGGTCGGGCGTCCATTCACGGGTGGTCATCGGGCGCTCCTGTCAATGGGTGGGGTGAACCGGGAACCGGAACCGGGCCAGAGGGGTTGGGTCGGCAACGTGAAAGGAGTTTCCACCATGCCCATCATCCTCTGGCTACTTGGCGTACCGCTGACATTGGTGAGCCTGCTGATGCTGGGCGGGGTCGTCTCAAACCCTGCACCAGCCAATGAAAGAAATGCAGACTGCGGGCGGCGCCTATCATCGGGCCGCCCGTCGGCGTTGCGGGGCACTGGGTGGCGTGCTGTTGTGCATCCGGTCAATCCCTCAGGCTTTCCTCGCGCAGGCCATCGGCCAGCAGGTTCAGACCCAGCACCAGTGACATCAACGACAAGGCCGGCACCAGCGCCAGATGCGGATGGCTGCGCAATACCGACCGCCCGTCATTGATGGTAGACCCCCAGTCGGGGCTTTCGGGCGAAACACCCAGACCGAAAAAGCCCAATGTGCCCAGCAGAATGGTCGTATAGCCGATGCGCAGGCAGAAATCGACGATCAGCGGCCCGCGCGCATTGGGCAGGATTTCCCACAGCATGATGTACCACGGGCCCTCGCCCCGGGTCTGGGCGGCGGCGACATAATCGCGTGTCTTGATATCCAGCGTGATGCCCCGCACGATACGGAAAACCGTGGGCGCATTCACAAAGACCACGGCCACAAAGACATTCAGCAGATTGGGCGACATCCCCCAGAAGCCAAGCGGGTCGGCATTGAACGCCAGCCCCGCCCAGGCCCACAGCCCGAAGACCAGCACCGCACCGACATAGAGGTTGCGCTTCCACGGCTGGGTATGAAAGCGGCTGTTGAACAGCACCATGACAAACAGCACCGGCACCAGAAACAGCACGCCCGCCATGGCCATGGGGATGGGTGTTTCCTGAATTTCCGGCGCGACAAGCAGGAAGAACAGCAAGATGACCGGAAAGGCCAGCACCAGATTGGCCAGAAAGGTCAACCCGGTATCCAGCTTGCCGCCGATATAGCCCGCCGGCAGGCCCAGCGAGATACCGATCATGAACGAGATCATCGCGGCGAAGGGCGCAATCGTCAGCACCTCGCGCGCGCCCATCACGGCGCGGGAGAACACATCGCGCGCACGGGTATCGCCACCCAGCAGGTAATACTCGTACAACCCCTCGGCACCACGCAGGAACGGCGCGCCGGGGGCCGCGTTGCGCATGCCGCGCCCCTGGGCCAGCGGATCATGGGTGATGATCCAGTCGGCAAAGAGCGCCGTGAAAAGCCAGAAGGCGACAATCACGAAGCCCACCATGCCGATGCGCGAGTCAAACAGCTTGCCGTAAAGACCCAGGTTGCGCCGATAGGCAAGGGACAGGGTGACAGTGACGATCAGCGCGATCCAGACCGGCAACAGCTGCCAGGCGATGCGGGCGATGATTTCAAACCAGCTCAGGGGTTCCATGCGCCGCCCTCCTTATGAAATGCGGATGCGCGGGTTAAGGAAGACATAGCCGACATCCGAAATCAGCTGGGTCAGCAGCACCACCGCCACCGCCACCATAGAGGCGGCGAGCAACAGCTCGATATCATTGTTCACTGCGGCCTCGAACAGCACCCAGCCAAAGCCCGGATAGCTGAACAGCACTTCGACCACGACGACCCCGTTCAACAGCCAGGGAATCTTCAGCATGATCACCGTAAAGGGCGCAATCAGCGCATTGCGCAGCGCATGGCGCATGACGATGTTGGGGAAGCTGACGCCCTTCAGCCGCGCGGTGCGGATGTACTGCTGTGTCATCACCTCGGTCATCGAGGCGCGCGTGATGCGCGCGACATAGCCCATGCCATAAAGCGCAATGGTCATCACCGGCAGGGTGAAGTTCCAGAAGGTGATCTGGTCCAGCGCCGAGCGGGCATTGCCCTGGAAAAGCGCTGTATTGGGCGGCAGCCATCCCCAACTGGACAGAACAGGCGACAGCCCCACCGTGGTCGAGGCAAGAAGCGCGATGAACACCACGCCGGAAACATATTCCGGTGTGGCCGTCGAGGCGATGGCAAAGGTTGACAGACTTCGGTCCGTGCGGGACCCCTCGCGCATGCCCGCCAGAATGCCGACCACCAGCGCCATCGGCACCATGACGATCAGCACCCATAGCATCAGCCACCCCGTTGCCCCCAGCCGCGCGCCGATCACCTGGGACACGGGCGCGCGAAAGCGGGTGGAATGGCCGAAATAGCCCTGCATGATCCCGCAGCGCGCGGGTGCCGATGCCGGATCGGGGGCGCGGTCGATGCAGCGGCCGCGCATCTGGCCATCAGCTTCCGTGCGGGTCCAGCCCGGCAACACGCCCAGCCATTCGCCATAGCGCACCAGCATCGGCTGGTCATAGCCGTTGCGCACCAGCCAGCTTTGTACCTCGGCATCCGTCATGCGTGAGCCTGCCTGGGTCTTGGCCAGCGTTTCCAGCTTGGCGGGCAGGTTCGTCAGGTAAAAGACGACGAACGTCAGGCACAGGGCGGTGACGATCATCACGCCGACACGGCGCAGAAGGAAAAGCAGCATGGCGGCTCCGTGGGCTATGCCTCAGGGGGCGGTGCGAAAGCCTGGCGTGCCGGTATCACGGCAGTCTGGGCATCGCCGCCCCCCCTGGCAGGGGCAGGAAGGCCGGGCCATCAGGCCACAGGCGCGGGATGGCGGGTCTGATGCCCGCCGCCCCGTCGCCCAGCAATCACGAAAGCCAGTAGTCCTGGTACCGCACCTCGAAGGTGGGGTGCATTTCGGCACCATGCACGTCGCTGCGGGCATGACGGAAAAGCGACCGCCAATAGGGCTGAATCAGCACGCCCTGTTCGTGCATGATCTCCTGCAGGCGGCGCATCACCTCGCGGCGTTCATCGGCATCGGCAATGCCGTTGGCCTGATCCAGCAAAGTGTCGAACTCTTCATTCGAAAAGCCGGCCTCGTTCCAGGGCACACCGGAACGATAGGCCAGGTTCAGCACCTGAACCCCCAGCGGCCGCATGTTCCATTCGGTCGACGAAAACGGATAGCCCGTCCAGTCGTTCCAGAAGGTGGCACCGGGCAGGATGGTGCGGCGAATGTTGATGCCGGCGTCACGGATTTCCGCCGCCACCGTGTCACAGGTCGCTGCCTGCCAGTTGTCGTCGATCGAGATCAGCTCGAATTCGAAATCGGCCAGCCCCTCGGCCTCGATCATGGCGCGGGCCTGTGCCGGGTCGTAGACGGGCGGGTCGATCTCGGCATATTCGGGATGGATCGGGGCGACGTGGTGGTTCTCGGCCACCTCGCCCAGGTCGTTATAGCCCAGTTCCAGCACCACCTCGTTGTCGACCGCCATCTGCAACGCCCGGCGCACATTGACGTTGTCATAGGGTGGCTGGGTCTGGTTGAACCGCACGGAAAGCGTCGAGGAGGTCACGGCCTCGGTGCGGTTCCAGCCGATCGCGTCGAAGATGTCCAGGAAATCGTTGGTGGTCTGGTAGAGGATGTCGATCTCGTTCGATTCCGCCGCCGCCACCCAGGCCGAGGGGTCGGTGCCCAGATCAACGAATTCGATCCGGTCGAGCCAGGCGCCGTTGCCCTCGTTCCACCAGCTGTGATCCGGGTTGCGCTCGATCACGGCGCCGATGCCGGTGTCATAGCTGACCGGGCGATAGGGGCCCGTGCCGATGGGATTGGCCACCGGATCATCGCCCGTGAACGACGGGTGCACCACCGCTGCCGGGTAGTCGGCCATGTTCACGATCACGGCAATGTCGGGCGTCGACAGATGCAACCGCAGCGTCAGATCATCCACGATCTCGACAGCGCCTTCGCGCAACTGGCCGTCCTCTGACAGCGCCCCCATGCGGCCGGCCATCGAGTTCCCCTCGACCGAGGCATCGGCCCAGCGCGCGATGTTATGGGCCACATGCTCGGCCGTGAAGGCATCGCCATTGTTCCAGGTCACGCCGGGGCGCAAGCGCAGGGTGTATTCGGTGGCGTCCTCATTGGCCTCCCACCCCTCCAGCAGCACCGGGACCACCGAACCGTCACGCTCGTAATGCACCAGATATTCCAGCCAGCCACGGCAGACATTGGCCAGTTCCGACCAGTCCCAGGTGCGTGGGTCGCGCTGGGCCTTGATGTCCATCTGC
>JAFIED010000208.1 GCA_020832805.1 Pararhodobacter sp. | reverse complement strand
GCCGGCCGCCCCCCGGCCGCCGGGCCGCGGGCAATCATGGCCCGGGCGATGGGCGCCACCCGCCACGGTGGCCCGGAAGTGCTGACGTTTTCGGCCCGCTCTGTCCCGCCACCTGCTACCGGGCAGGTGCGGCTGCGGCTGCATTATTCTGGTGTCAATGTCATCGACCTGGCCTGTCTGGCCGGCACGACGCGCATGCTGCCCCTGCCCGGTGTGCCGGGCATCGAAGGGGTGGGCACGGTGGAAAGCCTAGGCGCGCAGGTGCCTGGTCTGCAGCCCGGCGACCGGGTCGGCCATATTGGCCCGCCGCTGGGCAGCTACAGCACGCATCAGACCGTGCCGTGGCAGCATCTGATACCGCTGCCCGATGCCGTGTCGGACCAGATGGCGGCGGCGCTGTTGCTGAAGGGGATGATGGCCAGCGTGTTGTTGCACGATGTGCACAGGCTTCGATCAGGGGAAACGGTTCTGGTGCTGTCGGCGGCCGGTGGCGTTGGGCAGGTGCTGGTGCAATGGGCGGCGGCTTTGGGCGCACGGGTGATCGCCGTTGTCTCTGGCCCGGAAAAGGCCGCACTGCTGGCGGGGCTGGGCGTTGCCGAGGTCATCGACCGCCAGGCCGTCGGTCTCGCAAACGCCGCACTGGACCTGACCGATGGCAAGGGCGCCGATCTGGTGCTGGACGGGGTTGGCCGGGCCACCTTGGCCGAGTCACTGCGGGCGACGGCGCTTTGCGGGCATCTGGTCAGCTTTGGCGCGGCTTCGGGCCCGGTTGACACGCTGCCGATGGCAGGGCTTGGCGCGCGCTCGCTGACCGTGTCCCGCCCCAACCTTGGCCACTACATCGCAACAAGAGAGGCCCGCCTGCGCGTCGCTGCGCGGTTGTTTGACGCGGTTTCCGGCGCGCTGATCAAGCCGGCGGCCCCGCTTGTCTTGCCGCTGCAGGACGCGGCGCGCGCCTTGCAGGATGTGGCGTCCGGGCAAGGCACGCAGGTCAGGATACTGGACTGTGCGCCGGCAGATCAGCCGGCCCACCAGCCGGTCCACCAGCCAGCACAGGGCGAACCGGGGTGACCGCCGCGTTGCCCCCGCGGCCATCGTGCAGGGCGCCGGGCGGCTGGGCCCCATGCGCGGCGGCTGGCCCGCAGGCTGCGCCACCGACCTTCAGATCGCCAAACCGGTTGGCCTTGATCAGGTGAACCCCTCGCCGTCAGTTGCCGGGCAGCAAACAGGTCAGCTTTCGAAACACCGGGCGCAACGCGGCGGGTTCGTCGTATCCGACCTGCCAGCCGATTGCATGGATCGTTGCGCCGGTTTCCTGCAGCGGTGCCTTTGCCCCGTCCTCGCGCAAGCGATGCAGACTGTCGATCGGCGCAAGGCCGGTTGCCGGAACAAGACGCCGGTTGACGCGCGCGCGTGACAGTCCGGCCCTTTCGGCCAGCTCCTCGACCGTCAGGTCTGCCCGCGCGCCGGTTGACCGATGATCGGGACCGCACGGATGATCGCATCGCCATGATCCGGCAGGCGCTGCCGATCCAAAGGCCCGGGCGCAGGGCTATCGGACAGCGGTGCGCCCCTGCACGCGCAGGGGGGCATGCCCATTGCCTGATGGGCGAGGCGGGCGTCTGCCGGACAGCCGCGCCGCCCCCATGTGGCGCCGGCATGCTCTAGCATGACGTGCCTGTATCCCGCGCGGGGTGGTATCTTGCTGGCCGTCCGGTGTGAATGCCCTGCGCGGAATGCGGGCGGGTTTTCGGTCCTCACCGACCCAGCAGCAGTTCGAACTCATCCGCGTGATAGGTGTGCACAGAGACAAAATGCCGGTCACCAGCCGTTTCGAAGACATGGATATGCAGCGCGTCGTTGTTCATCGTGACCCGGCAGAATACATCGCCCGTGGCCAGCCCGTCGGGGCAGGTTTCCAGATCGATATGGGGCACCGAGACCTCGAACGCCTCATAGGTATAGGCTGGGCGGTCATGGGCCGCGGCGGGCAGCGCCAGCAGGGCCGCAGTGGCAAGGATCAGGGGTCTGAGCATGAATCAGCATCCTTTCGATGATGGCGCGGCGGGCGCGCGCGGTTGCGTGCAATCAGGAGCGTGGCGGCGCAGGTAGATTCCGCCCAGTGCGAGCAGGTCATCGCTGGGCACGCCGTCGCACAGCATCTGGGCCACGGCCTTTGCCCGCCCTGTCTGGCCATGGCGCAGCGCATCCAGCAGATCCAGCAGGCGCCTTTCGTCTGGCGTCAGCCAGTTGCGGCACAGGGCGCAGCCCTCGGGGTTGAACCGAAAGGGCGAGGCCCGCGCGGACCGCAGAACCTGCACCAGCGCCACCACGTCATAGCACAGCGCCCCTGCGGCGCGCGGCCCCACATGGGCGGTGGCCAGGCGCAGGGCCATCAGCCAGCCCTGGGTATCGGGGGCGGCAAATGTCTGGAAATGCCAGCGCATCAGGCCCAGCGTCAGACGGCTGAACGGGTCTGGCGCCATGACCGAGACATGCATCTCGTCTGGTCGCCCGGGGCGGGCGGGACCATGAGCGGGATGGGGGGGCTGTGTATGGAACCGTTGCGGGGCGCCACCCCGGGGGGCGGAACGGAACGGGGGGCGGGGTTCAGTGCCGCGCATGGGCACATCTTTCGGCATGGCCCGGCTGCGTGCCGGCCCGGGCCATGCCCTGTGGTGCGGTTTGCGGTGGGCCATCTGCCCGTATGGGGCACTCAAGGGGCCGGATGCCCGCATGCGTGGCATGCCGGTCCAACAGCAACTCCAGCAGGCGTGGCTCCAGCCCGCAACCAAGGGAACTAGCCGCATCCTGCATGGCAAGCAGATCGATCAGAAAGGCATGAGGGTGGTCGGGCATCAACAACTCCGGCGCAGAGGGGTGGATTGTGCTGCCGGGTTGAGCGTGTCGCTTGACTGGGTATTCCTTAACCTGACAGGTTTTGTAGGATTAATCAAGAGTGCACCGTCACCCAAGGGGTGCTATCCCTCTACCTGTTCAGCAGCCTCGCGCCACCCATGCCCTCGGCGTGCAAGACTTTGGTTCGGGCCGTGGGGTGATGGTGCGCGATGCGGCCGGCATCAATGCAGCCGCCGGGGCACCATGCCGGCGCCGGACGCAGGGCAAACCGCCAATGACAGGGCCAGGCAGCGTATCGCTCTAAGCGTGCATGGCGCAAGTAAGGCTATCTTTATAGTTGCAATTTAAGTCATTATGACTATTCTTGACGTGCAGTAATCTGCTGCGGCAAGGAGAAGTCGGCAATGGGCGCAGTAGGCCATTTTCAGCAAGGCGATGTAATCGCGAGGATTGCAGGCATGGCCGTGAACGGCGTCAGCTTGCTGTGGCGCGGTGCAGTCGCCGCCGGGGCGGGGCAGCGCACGGCGCCGGTCACGCGTCGGCTGGACCCGGCAGATCAGGCAGACAGCCTGTTTGCCCACGGAATGGTGGCCCTGATAGGGGGGCTGTCGGCGCAGACCATCCCGCTGGACCGGATCACGGGCGCGGGCACAGGCACGGGCGAGGGGCCGGTACGCTGGCGTGTGGTCCTGCCGTCAGAAGTTCCTGCGCAACTGTCGGTCGACAGCGCAGCCGCGTTCGACTTCATCATCATCGATGAAGCCGCATTCGACTGTGTCGAGGACATGGTCGATCTTTGCCTGTCGTTGCGGTGCCGGCGCCCTGATGTGCCCTTGATCATCATGTCCTGCTCTGCCTGCCGCGACGATCTTTCCCTTGAGCGCGCGCCCATCTGCGATGCGACATTGCGCGCACCGGCAAGCGGCACATCCTTTCTTGCGGCGCTGGCAGTGGCGAAAGCGAATGCCCGCGCCCGCATTGCCCGTCATTGATCAGGTTGAGGTATGGTGAAGCGAAGGGTCGTGTTCGATCCCCGGGCGAGTGCGGCCCGGGCCCAGGGCGCTTGTCTTGCCCGTGACCTGCAAGGGCCAGGGCAGGCGCGTGATTTTCCCATCCCTGCAAGGGCCTGGTGAAAGGGTGCAGGACATCAAGGTCATGCAGGATTTCTGTGCAAAGGGTCCCGCCCTGGCATCCGGTGGCATGAGAAACAGCGCAGGCCCGGTTGTCGCCAGAATGCGCAGGCTGTTCCGAAGCGTGCTTGCCGCGGGGTTGTTGCCGGTGTTGGGCCTGCTTGCGGGGTGCCATGCGATCGACGCCACGATTCAGGCCCAGGGCGCTGGCGGAACGGGAGTAGAGCGCACCCGGATGATTCCTGTTCCCGCGGCCTGGGTGGCGGCAACGGATGGCGTGCTCGCCACGCAACGCATTGCAAGCGCAGCCATCTATCAGCGTGTCCTGTTGCCGAATGCGACGCCGCTGCCGGGCGACAATGTCCTGTACATGCGTGTCACCCGGGCAGCGGGGTTCAGGGGCGGCGCGTTGCGCGAGGCCGACATTGCCGATGTCACGGGCGGCATACCCCCGCCGTTCGAGGGATTCGAGGGTACGACGATCCGGGCCCGCGTTGACGATGCAGGCGCCTTGCTGTGGACTCAGGAATGGGTCAGCGGGATCTATCTTTGCGTGCTTGCTGCCCGCCGAATGACCTTTGAACAGCGCGTCATCCCGGCCCAGGGCGACATGCTGGATGTGGTGCTGCGCAACTGCGTGCAGACCGATGATCCGGAACTGGCGCTGCGCCCGATCCGCGCCAGCGCCATGCTTTTCCCGCGGGGGGCCTATGCCGACGGGCGCGCGGGCATGTTGTCGCCCCTGGCGATGGTCGGACAGTGATGGTGGCGCTGGCACACCATAGCCCGCGCCCGCGTCGCTCGCTTCTGTTGATACCGGCAGGACTGGCGCTGTTTGTCGTGCTGCTGCCGATCCTGTTTCTGGCGGTGACCCCCACCTCGACCGAAACGCAGGGGCTGCTCAGCCTTGTGGCAATCATTGCCGTCCTGTTGCTCAAGCCTTTCGCCAGTGGCATTGCCGCCCGGTTCCTGATGCTTGCCATCGCCAGCGGGATCGTGCTGCGATACTGGTCATGGCGGGTAACAGAGACAGTGCCGCCGGTGGGGCTGGACCCGTCATTTGCTGCGGCTTCGGTACTGCTGTTGATCGAAACCTATGCGATTGCGGTCTTTTTCCTGAACGCCCTGATCAGTTCAGACCCGATAGAGGCGCCCGATCCGGTCCCGGTCGACCCCGCCGATCTGCCGACGGTCGATATTCTCATTCCCAGTTACAACGAGCCTGTCGACATGCTGGCGATCACGTTGGCAGCGGCAAAGCACATCTACTATCCGCCTGAAAAACGCAGGGTCGTGCTGTGTGACGATGGTGGCACCGATCAGCGCTGCAACAGCAGCGATCCGGAACTGGCCGCCCGATCCCGCAAGCGCCGCGCCGAGTTGCAGGCGCTATGCAAGCAATTGGGCGCGATCTACAGCACGCGCGAGCGCAACGAGCATGCCAAGGCCGGCAACATGTCGGCCGCGCTGGAGCGTCTTGATGGCGAACTGGTCGTGGTCTTTGATGCCGACCATGTGCCAAGCCGCGATTTTCTGGCCCGCACCGTCGGCTTTTTTGTGAAGAAGCCGGATCTGTTTCTGGTGCAGACACCGCATTTCTTCATCAACGCCGATCCCGTTCAGCGCAATCTGGCCCTGCACCCGCGCTGCCCGCCTGAAAACGAAATGTTCTATGGCAAGATCCACAAGGGGCTGGACCGTTGGGGCGGGGCATTCTTTTGCGGCTCGGCGGCGGTGCTGCGCCGCAGCGCCCTGGACGAGGTCGGCGGTTTCGCCGGCGAAACCATTACCGAAGATGCCGAAACCGCGCTGGACATCCACGCACGCGGCTGGCGCAGCATCTATCTGGACCGGGCGATGATTGCCGGTCTGCAGCCAGAGACATTCTCGTCCTTCATTCAGCAACGCGGGCGCTGGGCGACGGGCATGATGCAGATGCTGCTGCTGAAGAACCCGTTGTTCCGGCCCGGTCTGAACCCGATCGTGCGGCTTTGCTACCTCAATTCCATGAGTTTCTGGTTCTTTCCGCTTGTTCGCATCGCCTTTCTGCTGATCCCGCTGGTGTATCTGTTTTTCGGCATCGAGATCTTCGTGGCCTCGCTGAGCGAGGTTGTCGCCTATACGCTGGGCTATGTCCTGATCCTGTTTGCCATCCAGAATGCGCTTTATTCGCATGTGCGATGGCCGCTGATTTCCGAAGTCTACGAGATCGCGCAGGCGCCCTATCTGGCGAAAGCGCTGTTTGCCACGGTACTCAGGCCGCGGTCCGCAACATTCTCGGTCACGTCAAAGGACGAGACCCTGGAAGAGGATCGCATCTCGGATATCGCCTTTCCGCTGTTTGCCCTGACCGCCCTGACGGCGCTGGGCGTTGTCGCCCTGGGCGTGCGGTGGTGGCTGTTTCCCGGTGACCGTGAGGTGCTGATCATTGTCGGGGGCTGGGCGGTTTTCAACTTCCTGCTGACTGCCCTGGCCCTGCGGGCCGTTTTTGAAAAAAGGCAGCGGCGCAGCACACCCAGGGTGCGTATTTCGGTGCCGGCCCGGGTGGCCGGGCACTCATTCGAAGGTGACGGCACGTTGGTGGACGCCTCGATGGGCGGGGTGCGTTTGCAGGTCATGCCGCGTTCGCGCGGGCATGACGGCCATGCCGTCGCGCCGAAACCCGCCAGCATCGAGATCGGCGAAACCGTCCATGTTACCCCGATTTTCGCAGAAGCGCCCGATCTGCAGGTGCCGATTGCCTGTCTTGTGCGGTCGGTCACGCCGCATGATGGCGGGTTCGAATTTGGCCTCAGTTTCCGGCCAGAGCAGGAACGCGGGGTCAGGGAAGCCGTCGCCTATCTGGTGTTCGGCAACAGCGAGCCCTGGGCCGAACGGCGCGCGGCGATCTCTCGAAAGGGGCTGTTGGCGGGGCTGTTCTATGTGTTCCGGATGGCGCTGGTCTCCATTCCGCTGACCATGATCGAATTGCTGCAAGAACCGTCGCGCCGGCGCCGGCAGCGGCTGAAAGCGGGCAACAAGCTGCCGCCGGCTCATCTTCTGGCCTTTGGCGCGGATTTCGAAGAACCCCGCATCGACGACGTCGCGCCGAAAGTGGATCAGACCGGGCTTGATCTGATCAATTCGAACAGCGCGCGCGAGGCCGCCCAATGACCCGCGCATGGCTGATTTCCGCTCTGATTGCATGCGGCGGCCTGACGGCCCCGGGTGCGCTGGCCCGGGGCGGGGACCCGGGCGCCTACCAGCAATTGGCACAGCTCATTCCCCAGCTTGATGTACCGTCTGCGCCCCGCCGGGCCGAGGCGGCGCCGCAGCCCACCGATACCGTCTTGCCTGATGGTGCCCGCTTTGGTGCGCGCAGTTTCGAACAGCCCGAACAGGCGCCGCGTCCGAACTGCATCACCAATCTTCGCAGCATCGAACCCGGCAGCAGGGCCTGCCGGCCCGTGACCCTGACTGGCGAGGCCGATCAGCGCCGGTTGACACTGTATCTTGCCGAGCCTGCAGACCAAACCCTGCGTATTCGCCACCGATCCGGGATCGACGTGCTGCCGGATCAATCAGGGATCGATGTGGTGGTCAACGGTACTGTTGTTGATACCATACGGCCCGGAAACTTTGTGGGTTTTGACACGGATACCGTTACCGTGCCCGCAGACGCGCTGCTTGCCGGCGTCAATCGCATCGACTTGCGGGCCCGCCATTTTCACCGGATTTTCTGCAGCCCCGAAACGACATTCGCGCTTTGGACCGAGATCGATCTGGCCAATAGCGATGCCAGACCCCAGACGCCCCCCGTATCTGATGCTGGCGGTGCAGGTTTTGCCGCGGCGCTGGCGGCACTGGCCGCGCGCGAGGCGCCACTCGTTGTCACGCATCCTGACGGCATCACCGAGGCACAAAGCATGGCGGCGGTGACGCCGGTGTTGCAGCAGGCAATGCAGCGCATCGGTGGCGCGCCCCCCCCGATTGCCCTGCGCAGCCCGTGGGATCTGCCGCCACCGGGCCCGGAACCGACAGCGCGTATTGCACTGGTTGTTGCCGACGAGGCGGCGCAACTGCGCTTTGCCACCGGCGGTGACGGGGCCACGGTGCTGGTCATGCCCGTGGCCGCCGATGGCAGCAACACCCTGGCCGGGCAAGCGGCCTCGATGGTGCAGGGCGAGGGGACACCGGCGCCGGCATCCGCTGATCTTTCGGCCCTGCCGCAGCTGACACCGGGCACGCCGCAACCCCTGTCGGCGCTGGGCTATGGCGATATCGCTGCGGCCGGGCAGTTGCAGCAACGTCACATCGATTTCGCGTTGCCGGCAAACTGGCTGGTGCTGACGTCTCAGCGCGCAAGGCTGCTGCTGGATCATGCGATTGCGGCCGATTTGCCGGAAGCGTCGCAGATGTCGATCATCGTCAACGGCAACTTCGTGCGGCTTTTGCCGCTGGATCGGCGAACAGGCGCCATCGAGCCGCGTTTGCCGGTCACGTTCGAGGCGCGGTATCTGCGGCCGGGGCCGAACCGGATCACCTTTGACACCGTGGCGCCCAGCCCCTTGCCCGATCTGCCATGCGCCCCCCGGGCGGGTGCAAATGCCGAAATCTTTGCCACCAGCGTGATCGATGTACCGGCCAGCCCGGCCATGTACCGCCCTGATCTGCGGCGTGCGCTTGGTGACCTGGGATGGGATCGCATCACGCTGGGTGCGCGGGCGCAGGCCAGACTGCAGCCGGCCGAGCTGTTGCAGCTGCGTCTTGCGCTTGCGTCCGGTGCGCGCGGCGCGGGAACCGCCGATCTGACGATCATCCATCCAGAAGAGATCGCAGAGCGGCAGTTTCCGGCCGATGTGCGCCGGGCGATCCAGCGCGCGCTGTTGCCGGCCGTCACGGGCGCCGCCCCCGAGTTCGTGATCAGCGACACCGCACAGCCCGCTGACGCCGCCGAATTGCTGTGGCAGGCGCCGATGCACACATGGCAGCGTTTCACCGACTGGTTCCGGCAGTTCTGGCAAAGCGATGACGAGGCCCTGCTGGCATGGCTGCAGAATCGCCAGGCGGTCGCGCTGTTGATGCAGCCTGATGGCGAGGCGCCGGAATCGCTGCTGCTTGTCAAGGCGCCGACGACAGCGCTGCGCACGGTGGCGTTGTCTCTGATGCATGCGCCGACACGCCTGGACGGGCCGACGGGGCAGGTTGCCCTGCTTGATGGCTCGGGGCAATGGCAGGTCTGGCACGCGCGCCAGATCCCCCTGCGGCTGGAGGGGCAGTTGACGATGGCCTCGCTCCGTCCGGCGCTGGGGAATTATGCCTCAGGGGCTCCGACGGTGTTCGTGGGGGTCTTCCTGTCACTGATCCTGCTTTCCTGCATCGCCATGCTCGCCCTGGTGATCCTGACACGGGAGAAAGACCGATGAGGCGACGCGAGGCGCTGGCCGCCATCATTGCGGCTTGTGGTGTATCCATCGCCAGCAAGGCCGGAGCCCAGACCACGCATGCGGCCCTGCAGCCGCTGTGGCAGCGGTGGAAAGCGGCGCATCTGGACATGACGGGCCGCGTGATCGACCGCCCGCAGGGCGGCGCCAGCCATTCCGAGGGGCAGGGCTATGGCATGCTGCTGGCCGCGCTGCTTGGCGACGAGCCGGCGTTTCGGTCCATGCATGACTGGACCCGCGCCAATCTCGCGCTGCGCGATGATGCGCTGCTGGCGTGGCGGTGGTTGCCGCAGGAAAGCCCCCATGTGCCCGATCGGAACAATGCCAGCGATGGCGATCTGTTCTATGCCTGGGCCCTGCAGCGGGGCGCCGAGCGCTTTGGCCGGCCTGAACTGGCGCGCGCCAGTGCCGATGTGTCTGCGGCCCTGTTGTCGTCATGCCTGTTCGAACGCCCGGACCGCCCCGGGGCCCGGCTGCTGCTGCCCGCGCTGTTCGGTTTCCGAACGACAGACAGGATAATCTACAACCCGTCTTACGGTATGCCCCTGGCCATGCGCAGCCTTGCCGCGGCGCATGGGCATGGCGCCTGGCTGGCCTGCGCTGCGGCGACGGCGCAGATCAACCGCGATCTGGCCGCGGGTGGCATGGTGCCGGACTGGGTTGCGATTTCGTCGCAGGGGCTGGCTGCGGCGCCCGGCTTTCGCTTCGAAAGCGGCTATGAAGCCATCCGCGTGCCGTTGTTCATGCTGTGGTCGGGGTATACCGACAGCCCCGAACTGATGCGCTTTGCCGCCGCCCAGTCCGGGCAGCCCAACCCGGTACAGACCGGGTTTCCCGTCGTCTTTGACCGACGCACCGGCGCGGTGCTGGAACGCAGCCCTGACCCTGGATACGGCGCCATCGGCGGGCTGGTTTCCTGCGCGGCCTCGGCCGGCACCATCGGGGCGCCAATGCCGCCTTTTGTGGCCGATCAGCCCTATTACCCGGCCACCTTGCACCTTTTCGCTCTCATGGCACAACGCGAGGTTCTTCAACGATGCACGCCCTTGTAAAGCCCGCCTTGCGCGGGGCCGCAGCCATGATCCTCGGCCTTGGGCTGGCTGTATCCGCTCTGGCCCAGGTCCCCGGTAACGACGATCTGCAGGCTCTTCGTTTTTATCTGCAGCAGCAGAATACGCAGAGCACCGAGGCAGAGCTGCGCCGTCTGCAACTGGCGTTTCCGGATTGGGAGCCGCCAGAGCAGCTGGAAGACCTGTTGCTTGTGGCCCCATCGGTAGAGATTGACGAAATATATCGGCTGATCGGGGCCGAACGCTATGACGAGGCACGCGCCGCCATCGCGCGCACGCGCGACCGGTTTCCGACATGGCAGCCGCCCGAAAACATGCTGCGGCTGCTGACGGTGTCAGAGGCGCAGGCCCGTTTTGACGCGGCCTTTGTCAGCCCCACGCCCGAGGTTGCGGCCGATATCGCGCGGCAGGTGCCCGAGTTGCTGGCATGCGACCGGATAGACAACGCCTGGCGCCTGGCTGACCAGTTTCTGCGCGAAGAGCGCCCCGAACATGCCCGCGGGCTCCACCGGGCGGTGCTGGAAACCTGTTCGAATGCCGATGATATCGTCGCGACGCTCGAGAAAGCGTCGGAATTTGTCAGCGAGGCGGATCTGACCGAGTTTTTCGAGGTGGCGCGGCGCCGCTTGCCGGATGAATCCGCGCGCCTGGCAGTTCTGGAGACGCGCTTGCGTGCCGGACGCGGCTTTCAGCCGGGCGCCGCTGCGGCGCCCGCGACCGGCGCACCACCATCGCGCCCAACAGCGTCAGAACGCGCCGCCACCGCGCGCCCCGCCGCCGGGGCGCCTGCGGGCGCCGCCGGGGCGGCGGCCGCCGGCCCCGCGGGCGGGGGGGGGGCGCTACGCGCGGCGGCGGCCCGGGCGGATTGGGGTACGTGCCTGTCCCTGACGGCCAACAGGCGCGATGCGGCGGCACTGTACGAACGGGGGTGGTGTGCCCTCAACGCGCGCCGCTCGCTGGAGGCTGTCGCGGCCTTTCAAACCGCGGCGGCATCACGTTTGCCCGCCACGCAACGGCGTGACGCCCAATACGGCCTGGCGCTTGCCTATCTGGCCGAGGGCATGGTCGAGCAGGCAGCAGGCGTTGCCGGCGCAGCCTCTTTCACCCGGTCGCAACGGGTTGATGTGGAGGCGCAAATCCTGGATCAACGTGGCGTCAGCGCCTTTCGACGCGGCGATTTTGCCCGCGCCATCGCATTTTTCAACGCGCATGAGGCGTTGACCGGTCATATCCGGCGCGATCTGTCGATGCTGCGGGCCTATGCCCATCTGAACAGCGGCAACCGCGAGGCAGCCAGACGCGAGTTTCTGGCCCTGGACCGGCAATTTTCCACCCGAGAGACACGCAGTGGCATCGACAGCACCCAATGACGGGCTGGTTGCCCGTTCCCTTGCGTTGCTTGCCGACAATCCTGCCGGCGAAGGGATGAACTGAGATGCTGATTCCGGGCTTCGGTACGCCGGATCTGGTGGCAACGGGCCCAGGCATGCTGGCGCTGGCGATTGCCGGTGGTCATGCCCTGATGCTGATCTGGGTATCGCGGCAGGATTATTTCTTTGGCCGCGAGCATTTCCAGCTGTGCGCGGCCGCCATGATCGGCTGGCTGCTGGGGGCTGCCGCCGAACAAACCTGCGGGACGCTGCCCTGTGTGGTCGGTGCCGCCAGCGTAACCTGGCTGGCAATCGTGATTGCCCCGACCAGTTGGTTCTTCTTTCTCTGGCGGTATTGTCTGGTGTACCGGCCAGGCAAGCTGAAACATGATCGGGCCGTCATGGCGGTGGTCGGGGGTATCGCTGCGGCCGTCGTGGCAAGCAATCCCTGGCACGGGGCCTTTTACGGACCGGAAACCCGGCAGGTGATGGCCGATCGCCGGTTGATCACCGATTTCGACCATGGCCCGCTGTTCTTTGCACTGGCGGCGGTTCTGTATGTCTTTCTGATTGCTGCCCTTGTTGTGGCCGCCATTGCCGCGTTCCGGGCGCGGGGGGCCATGCGGTCGCATTTCCTGTTCCTGACCCTGGCCACGGCCGCGCCTGCCGCCGCAAACATCAGCTATGTCGCGTTTGATGCACGATTTCTTGGATTCGATCCCACACCCTATGCGTTTTCGGTGACGCTGCTGGTGTTCGTGTGGTCTGTCTACACATCCCGCATGTTCGACATCAACATGATCGCGCGGGACATTGTCTTCTTCAAGGAGCCCGATCCGGTCGTCGTTCTGGATACCGCAGGCCGGGTCAGCGCGCTGAACCCCGCAGGCCGGCGCCTGTTGCCAGATATCCATGTGGGGACGCTATTGCCAAAGGCGCACCCGCTGGCGTTTCTGCTGCACCCCCTGCAGGACGATAGCCACAGCCCTGAAGAGCCGGTGATAGACATTGCGGGCCGGGTGCTGCGGGTGCGCGTCCTGCCAATCCGCCAACCCTTGCGCAAGAACGGAGGTGCGGTGCTGGGGGTCGTTGGGCGGCTCAACGATATCACCGAATTGCGCGCGCAAGAGCGGCAGTTGTGCGAGGCGCTTGCCCTGACCCAGAAGCAGGTCACCGAGATCACGGCATTGCAGGCGGAAACCGAACGCCTGGCCCTGACGGATACCCTGACCGGGCTGAAGAACCTGCGCGCGCTGGAGGCCAGTTTCATGCAGCTGCAAACCACAGCGCCGCAGCTTGTTCTGGCCTTGCTTGATCTTGATAACTTCAAACAGATCAACGACCTGCGCGGCCATGCAGCGGGCGACAGGGCGTTGATGCATTTTTCTGCCGTGGTGATGGAGGTGCTGCCGCCACAGGCGCTTGCCTTTCGTGTCAGCGGCGATGAGTTCGTGTTGCTGTTTCCGGGCTTCACGCTGGAAAAGGCCGCACATGCCGTCGATGCGCTGCGGGCGCGCATCGACAACAGGCCTGCCATCTTTGACGGGGTGCGCCTGGACGTGCAGTTCTCGGTTGGTCTGGCGGAATACGGGATCGATGGCAAGGACCTGGATGTTCTGCGCGGGGTTGCCGACCGGCGGCTGTATGCCGCCAAGCGGACCGGGCGGAACCGCAATGTGCTGGACGATGTCGAGGCCAGGCGGTCGATCCGATGATGGCACACCCTCTTTTCCCGTTTCCTGGCCCTGGCGGCCATCCTGGAACGCGCTGCGCCCGGGGGGGCCGCAGCTGTCACCGCGCGCGCCCTTTCATCCTGTCAGTTCGCGCCATTCGCGACAGGGCGTGTCATCGGCAACTCCCAACAGAGAGGCGATCACCAGGCCAATGCCAGAACATTCGATAGAGACATTGTTCGCCGAACTGCTCCGCAGGTTGCTCAACACCACTGCCGAGACACTCCGGCCCGATATCGACCATGTGCTGGGTGCGCTGGGAAAGTTCTTTGCCGCCAGCCGGTCGTATGTGTTCACGATCCGTGAGGAACGCTTTCTGGATAACGACTACGAATGGGTCGCGCCGGGTGTCGTCGCGATGCGCGAAGAATTGCAGGGTCTGCCTGTCTCTGACATGTCTGCATGGAAAGAGACTTTCGCCACCGGCGATGCGATGGTGGTCGAGGACGTTGCCGCGCTGCCTGACAGCCGCCCGGACAAGACAGTCCTGCAGGCGCAGGGCATCCGTTCGCTGGTCGGGGTGCCGCTGATAAAGGGCGGGGGGCTGAGCGGCTTTCTGGGGCTGGATTTCACAACGACGACGCGCGGCTTTGCCCGCCGGGATGTGCAGATCCTGCAATCCATCGGCGACGCGGTGGCGGCCACGCTTGCGCGCTGTGCGGCCGAGGTCGAATTGCGTCAGGCCGTCACCCGCGCCCAATCCGTGACACGGCGTCTGGAACTGATGGCCGGGGTCACCAGGGACACCATTCTGGAATGCGACTTTTCCGGCAGGTTCCTGGGTATGCTGAGCAAGAAAAGCCTGCCTTTTCTGCCGCTTGAAAACCAGGCAGCGGGGCAGCCGCTGGAAGAGGTGTTGCCACGTTCCCTTGCCGCTGCGGCAAGGCAGATGATTGACGACCTGGTGCAGGGAAATGAACCGGATGTGCGTCTTGTGTCGCTTGCCCACGACGATGGTACGGCATGGCTGCAGATGTCCGTGGCACTGCTGCCCCAGGACGAGTCTGCCACCCGTTCGACTGTGGTTGTCGTCCTTGGTGACCGCACCGCCATCGAACAGGCCCGGGCCGATCTGACCCGCCTTGGCCGCATTGTCGAGGTGATGACAAATCTTGTGGTCGTCGTTGATACCGACGAGCGGATTACCTGGACCAACCAGGCGTTTCGCCGCCAATCCGGCTATGTGATGCACGAGCTTCTGGGCAGGCGTTTCGGCGATGTGGTCCGGGGCACGGACAGCCCTGATCTTGACACGGCGGCCCGGGTTTCTGCCGCTGTCAGGTCGGGTCAGGCGTTTGAAGGTGAAACGATCAACTACACCAAAAGCGGCAAACCCTACTGGATCAGGTTCAATATCCATCCGCTTTATAGCGCGGATGGCTGCTGTACGGGCTATGTGTCGATCGAAACGGTGATCACCGAACAAAAGGTGCTTGAAACCCGCCTGCAGGAAGAGCGCGACAAGCTGCGCGCGACATTGGCTGCAATCCCCGATACCTTGCTGGATCTGGATCATCAGGGCAATCTGATCGAAGCGCATAACCGGGATGGCCGAACCACAGCCGCGCATCTGGATGCCATCTTCCCTGCGGAAGTGCGCCGCTACCTGCGTACCGCGCTTCACACCCTGACTTTCCCTTGCAGCACCGTGATCCCCTGCGAGGGGCCAGAGGGGCAGGTCTGGATCGAGGTTTCCCTTTCGCGGCGGGCCGGGCGCAATGCCGGCCATGTGGCGCTGTTGCGCGACGTATCGCAGCGGGTGACGGCGGCCGAACAGCTGCAAGCCCTGGCCATTGCGGCCGAGGCACGGGCAAGGGAAGACGTGCTGACCGGCTTGCCGAACCGTCGGTGGCTGAACGAGGAACTGTCGGCATTGTTGGAGAACGCACGCCGCGGCGGCACGCACCTGGCGCTGGTCGTGATCGATTTCGACAATTTCAAAAGCATCAATGACACGTTCATGCATCAGGGCGGGGACACCGTGCTGATTGCCTCGGCGCGTCGGATGAAAAAGGTCGTTGGCCGGCGGGGAACGGTGGTGCGCCTGGGGGGCGACGAGTTCGTTGTTGTGCTGCACGACATCGGCACCGAAGACCTGCCAAGGCTTGCCAACGAGTTGCGCAACGCCATGCGCAAACCCTTTCAGGTGGCCGAACGCCGGGCCTTTGTCACGGTCAGTATGGGGGTTGCGGTCTTTCCCAAGGATGGCAGCAATGTCGACCTGCTGGTGGCGGCGGCCGACAAGGCGCTGGCCAAGGCCAAACGCACAGGGCGTGATCGCTGCGTGTTCATGAGCCCGGCCATTCATGCCGAAATGTCTCGGCACAACGCGGTCACGCAGGCGCTGGCCGAAAGCCTGAACGAACAGCATTTCCGCCTGGTCTTTCAGCCCATCTTCGACATCGATCCGTTCAGCGCCACCGGCGGGCCGGTGCAAAGCGGCGCGGAAGCGCTGCTGCGCTGGAATTCGCCGCTGCTGGGCGATGTGGGGCCGGCCGAATTTGTCCCCATCGCCGAGACGGTGGGCCTTGCCCCCCGGCTGGATGGATTGGTGGTTGACCTGGCGTTGGCGGAACTGGCGAACTGGCGTGCACTGGATCACGCCTTTCGGCTGCACATCAATCTGTCTGCCCAGAGCTTTGCAGACCCGGCACTGGCGCCGCGTCTGCTGGACAGGATGAAGCGGGCAGGCATCCCGCCTGATCGGTTGACAGTAGAGATAACCGAGACATCGCTGCTGGAGGCGCCGGTCGTTGCAGAACGCACGACGCACAGCCTGAGCGAAGCGGGCATCAAGGTGGCCGTCGATGATTTCGGCACCGGGTTTTCGTCACTCAGCTATCTGCACCGGCTGCGTGTGGCCGAGCTGAAGATCGATCGATCGCTGGTGCTGGGGCTGATACCCGCCGACGGCAGTGCCGACACGCGCGTTGTTGTCCGCGCCATCATCGGGCTTGCCCGCGAGCTTGGGTTGGCGGTGGTGGCCGAGGGTGTTCAGAATCCTGAAACGCTGCATTGGCTGCGCGACCATGGCTGCACGCGTGTGCAGGGCTATCTGCTGGGCAAACCCCAAGAGGCGGCGCCGTTCAGAAGGGACCTGCAGCAGCACATCGGCCGGTTGCGCGCCTGATCGGCGGCGTGGCGGGTGGCGGGCCCGCAGCGACCGTTTCAGGCGTGAATTTCCCGAGAGCCTGAACATTCAGGTGGGCGCCAGATACCAAGGCCAGGACCCTGGCAGAGCCAGCTCCCTCGGAAAGGATTATAGGCCACTGGAAAAGGGCCATCCACGCGAAGAGCAGAACCCGCCGCTATCAGATGTAGGCGCATGCCGGGGCTGCTGCAAGGGGCCATGCCGATTGCGGCCAGACCGCGTTTTGCAGTTCGCATGGCCTGCATGCTTTGCTATGGTGCGGCGATCAGTCACCGGACAATCGTGAAGCATGCCATTCGAGTTCAAGCCTGATGACGCCTCGTTGCTGAAGGGGGTGCAGCGTCTGGCGCGCGGGCAACTGGATGCCGCGCTTGCACTGCTGGAATCCGAGACGCCGCCCACGGCGGAAACGGTGCATGCGCTGCGCAAGCACAGCAAGAAACTGCGCGGCCTGTTGCGCCTGATGGCCCCGGTGATGAAAGGCTGCAAACGCCAGAATGCCCGCCTGCGCGACGCTGCCCGGCACATCGCCCCGCTGCGCGATGCCGAGGTGCGACTGGCCACCTTTGACCTGCTTGCGCGCGAGATGCGCCCCGATGATGGCCAAGCGGCCCTGCGCGCGCTGCTGCAGCAGGATCTGGACAGCGCCCGGCAACCGGAAAACCTGGCACAGATATGTGGTGCCATGCGCGCCGAGTTCCGGGCCGTGCGCGCGTCGGTGGATGACTGGGCCTTGCGCAAGCCCCATGCGCGGGCGGGCTCGCGCAAGGCCGACAGTGCCCAGGCCTTTGCTGTCTTGCGCCCGGGCCTGGAAAACACCTGGCGCCAGGCGCAGCAGGGCCTGCATGCGGCGCGCGCGGCGCTTGCGGGCGATTTCCCCGCCGAGCCGTTTCACGCATGGCGCAAGCATGCCAAGCATCACTGGTATCAGGCGCGGTTGATCCAGCCTGTCTGGCCTCGGATGATGGCCCCTCATGTTGCCGCCGCCGACATGCTGGGTGAACTGCTGGGCGGTCACAACGATCTGGATGTCCTGTGCGACTATCTTCGGCGCCGAACCGCCAGTGATGACGCGGCGGCCGGTGCCGTGGCCTTGCCCGCCTTGCAGGCGGCCGCGCTGCAACCGCGCCGGCTGCTGGCCGAACGCGCCGTGGCGCTGGGCGGGCAGTTGTTTGCACCACCCGCCCGCGCCATGACCGATCTGTGGGGCGCATGGTGGTGCGTCTGGCGCGCGTAGCGGCGATGCCGGATCACCCGCCCGGCACCGACTGGCCATCCGCTGCGACGGAATCGGTGCGCAGCCCCGGCCAGCGCCTGGCGCGTGGGGTGTGCCGGTTGCTGCGCAGCCTCGATTTCGCCACGCTGGACGAGGTGACCCCCCGCCCGGGCCTGCGCGTCGATGTCATGGCACTGGGGCCAAAGGGTGAAATCTGGGTGATCGAGTGCAAGTCCTCGCGACAGGATTTCACCACCGACCGGAAATGGCAGGGCTATCTCGATTGGTGCGATCGCTTCTTCTGGGCGGTGCCGGCCGATTTTCCGACCGCGTTGCTGCCCGATGATGCGGGTCTGATGCTGGCCGATGATTTCGGTGCCGAAATTGTGGCGATGCCAGATGCCGTCACGCTGGCACCGGCGCGCCGCCGTGCGCTGACCCTGCGCTTTGCCCGCATGGCGGCCTGGCGCCATCAGGGGTTGCGCGACCCTCAGGGCTGAGTGCCGGCCCGCGTGCCGGCGCGCCGCGTTTGGGCCAGAATGCGCGGGGAGGGGGGATGAGGCGGAGCGGCGACCTTGGGCGGCTGGGGAAGGGCACGGCAGGGCAGGGCAGGCCGATGCGCCCCTCCTCCGCAGACCGACCGCGCCCCGGCGCAGCCGCCGCCCCCCGCCCCACGCCTGGCATCGCTGCGCCAGCAGCGGTGTCAGGGCGCGGGAGCCCACGCTGTCGCCCCGCCGCGTTCCGAGGCTCAGGTCGCGCGCGTCCGGGCTTCGCGCAGCCATGACCAGATGCGCTGCGGCGTCAGGGGCATGTCCACCGACCGCACCCCCTGATCCCACAGGGCATCCAGCACCGCATTCGACAGCGCGGCCAGCGCACCCACCGTACCGGCCTCGCCGCAGCCCTTCATGCCGATCGGGTTGTTGGGCGACGGCAGCGGGACGCTTTCGAAACCGAAAAACGGCACCTCATCTGCCCGGGGCAGGGCGTAATCCATGAAACTGCCGCTCAGCAACTGGCCGTCGCCGTCAAACACAACTTCCTCGCGCACCGCCTGGCCGAATCCCTGTACGACCCCGCCATGCACCTGGCCGATGGCCAGTGCCGGATTCATCAACGTGCCGAAGTCATCGACCGCCAGATACCGCTCCAGCGTCAGCGCGCCTGTATCCGGGTCGATTTCGACTTCGCAAAGATGCGCCCCGTTCGGGAACGAGCGCCCCTGCAGCCTGATCCGCCGTTCGTGCCGCATCAGGTCGTCGCGGCCCTGCGCACGGGCCAGCGCCGCCGCCTCTGACAAAGTCAGTCGCCGGTTAGACCCCGGCGCCGAAAAGATGCCCTGATCGAATGTCACCGGTTCGGCGCCGATTTCCTGTTCCAGAAAGGCCGCAAAGGCGTCGATCATTGCCTCGACCATGCCGTGCGTGGCGGTCGATTGTACCGTGACCGAACGCGACCCCCCGGTACCGCCGCCGCGCGCGATCAGGTCACTGTCGCCCTGCACCACCTCGATCATCGCCTCGTCCAGCCCGGTCAGCCCGGCCAGATAGCGGGCATAGACCGTCTCGTGCCCCTGGCCGTTCGATTGGGTGCCCACATACAGCCGCACCCGTCCGTCGGGCAGAAAATCCAGCGCCGCGGTCTCGCTGTCATCGCCCAGGATCGCTTCGATGTAATAGGCCAGCC
>JAFIED010000189.1 GCA_020832805.1 Pararhodobacter sp. | reverse complement strand
GGGTGCGCGGGGGGGGGGCTGTTGGGGCTGGGGGGATCGTCTATTTACACTCGGCGGGGGGCGGTGGGCGGCGCGCCCCCCCTCGCCGCTTTCGCGGCTCACCCCCCAGAGTATTGACAGCAAGATGAAAGGGGCGGGTTTTTCAGATACCCTCGCCGACAAAGGCCTTTTCGACGACGAATTCCAGCGGTTCTGAATTGCCGCCCTCGCGCAGGCCCCAGCCTTCGAGGATGGCCTTGACATCGATGTTGAAGGCCAGCGAGCCGCAGATCATGGCGCGGTCACGTTCCCGGGTCAGCGGCCCGTCAAGACCAAGATCGGCGAAAACCTTGCCGCTGACCAGATTGTCGGTGACGCGGCCCATCAGCGGCGAATCCTCGCGCGTGGTGGTGGGGTAATAGCGCAGCTTGCCCGCGACCATCTCGCCGATCAGCGGGTCGTTTTGCAGGTTTTCGACAAGGTCGCGCCCATAGGCCAGTTCGGCCACCTGCCGACAGGTATGCATCAGGATGACGCTGTCAAATTTCTCGTATGTCTCGGGGTCGCGGATCAGGCTGGCAAAGGGGGCGATGCCGGTGCCGGTGGCCAGCATCCACAGCCGCTTGCCGGGCAGCAGAGCATCCAGCACCAGCGTGCCCACGGGTTTGGGGCGCAGGATGATCTGATCGCCCGGCTGGATATGCTGCAGGCGAGAGGTCAGCGGGCCGTCAGGCACCTTGATCGAGTAGAATTCAAGCGCGTCATCCCAGGCCGGCGAGGCAATCGAATAAGCGCGCAGCAAGGGTTTGCCCGTCTCATCCGCCAATCCCAGCATGACGAACTCGCCCGATCGAAAGCGCAGGCTGCGCGGCCGCGAACAGCGGAAGGAAAACAGCGTATCGGTCCAGTGCCGCACGGCAATAACGGTCTGGGTATCGGGTTGGGTCTTGATCGGAAGGGGGGCGCCTGTCTGCGCCTTTGGCTGGGTCATGCGGTTGCTTTCGACTGTTGCGCAAGGGAGCGCGAGGGGGTGCGGGGCGGTATCATGGCGCCTGTGCCTTTTAGTTCCTGCCGCCTGGCGCGAAAAGTTTCGCAAGGCAGCGGGGGCCGCGGTTGCGTGCCGCTTAGCGCCGTACCGCGCCCGGTGCGCGCCTGCACCACCGCTGATCCGGCTTGGCATGGGCGCCCCGCCCCGGCAGCGACGGCAGCAGCCCATCCCCCAACCAGTGCTCCGGCGGCTGCAGTTGCGCCTGGTGGACCGTCAGTTCGATTTCGCTGAAGCCGGCCGCACGCGCCATGGCGGCATGGCGTGCCAGCATGGCGCCTCTGGCGCGCAACCGTCCCCGGTAGCCGGCATCGCGCAGCATCTCTGCCCGCGAGAACGCCCCGATATCGGCAAAATCGGCCAACTGGATACGGATGATCGCGACGCGGGTCAGGGCGCCGATCAACCGCCGCCACTGGGCACGCGGCACCGGCCCCGCCGACACATCGATACCCAGGGCTCCCAGATCGCCCCCGGAACAGGGCGACAGGGCAGCCAGCGGCAGGAACCCGTTCTGCCAGTCATCCAGGCTTACCCCGCGGTCGGTTATCAGAATCGCCATGCCTTGCTCCATCAACATCTCACCCCGGCAGTGCTCGCCTGGCTGTGAACCTGCCGCAGTAGGGACCATGATGCGGCTTCTTTCGGCGCGTGAACATGACACGGATCAAACTGCCCCGAATTCCACAACCGGCAGGAAGCCGTTGCCTGCCGCACGCACAACCGCTAACCAAAGGCGCAGGTCAGCGGCGCGCTGGACAGGGGTATTGCTGCGGTTCCGGCCCGCCCCGGCTGCGGCCTGTCCGAATGCCGGCCTGCCCTGGTGGCACGGCCATTCCCTTGCAGCCCGAACGGAGCAACCCCGTCATGGCCGACCCAGACCTGGACCCGCTTGACCGCCGCATCCTGCAGGCACTGCAGACGGATGCCAGCCAGTCGCTGGACGAGATCGCGCGCCAGGTGGGTTCGTCGAAAACCCCGGTCTGGAACCGCATCCGCAAGCTGCGCGATGCCGGGGTGATCATTCGCCAGACCGCGCTGCTGGATGCCGAGGCGCTGGGCCTGGAAGCCTGCTTTTTCGTGCTGATCCGCACCGCCGAGCATGCCCCGGAATGGCAGGAACGTTTCCTGACCTCGGTCCGCACCCGGCCAGAGGTGCTGGAGGCTCACCGGCTGGCGGGTGATATCGACTATATCCTGAAGGTCCGGGTGCGCAACGCGCGCGCCTATGATGCGTTCTATCAGGCCCTGATCCGCGATGTGCGCATCCACAACGTGACGGCACTCCTGTCGATGGAAGAACTCAAATACACCACCGAACTGCCACTCTGAACGCTCACAGCCAGCGGCGCACCCGCGCGATCCACGCGTCTGCCTCGGCCCCGAACGCCGCCCGCAGCCGTGCTTCCTCGCCCTCGATGAACCGCACCGCCAGCACCCGTCCCAGCACCGGCACCAGCACCAGCCCGGCCCAGGACTGCCAGATCAGCGACAGGCCGGCGAGGATCATCAGATCGCCCAGATAGATCGGGTTGCGCGACAGCGCGAAAACCCCGTCCGTGACCAGCACCGAGGGCGCCTGCCGCGGCACGATGGTGGTGCGCGCCCGTGCCATGGCCAACGCTGCCAACCCCATCAGTGCCGCCCCGCCCAGGCCGATCACCACCCCGGCCCAGTACAGCCCGCGCGCTGCCGCCCCCTCGAACACCGGCATTCCCAGCGCCCAGGCCAGGATCACAAACCCCGCCAACCACACCGGCGGCCAGTCAAGCCATCGCAGCACCACCCTGCCCCTTCATCTTGCTGAAAATACTCAAATCCAACGCCGGAAACCCTCACCACGCCTGCCAACGCAGCACACCGCCTGAACCTGGCCGGCGCGCCCGGCCCGGGCGCGGGGGGGGGGGGGGGGGGGGGGGGGGGGGGGGGG
>JAFIED010000091.1 GCA_020832805.1 Pararhodobacter sp. | reverse complement strand
CCTTTCCGCACAGTGGCTGTGAACACCACCACTTTGGCACATTTCGATGCCGTCAGGTCAGGGCGGCAACCACCCCATCTGGCCTGACTGGCCGCGTTCAACGCCAGCCCGCTGCCGGGGTTCGGAAAGGGCGCGGCGCGGCATTGTCCATCCTTGGCGCCTCGGTCCTGGCGTTGCCCGTGCCGCAATGGGTGCTGACCCCGCTTGCCGCCTTCGCCGGAACGCTGATCGCCACGGCGATCATCTGGCTGGTTGCCCGGACCAAGGGCACCAACCCCGAAATTCTGGTTCTGGCGGGCATTGCCGTGCTGTTCTTCTTCCAGTCCCTTCAGGCGCTGGTGCAATTCATGGCCTCGCCCGAGGTGCTGCAGCAGATCGTCTTCTGGCTGTTCGGGTCGCTGCTGCGGGCGAACTGGACCGCGGCGCAGGTCTCGGGGGTCATCCTGCTGGCTTGCCTGCCCTTCATTGCCCGCGACCTATGGGCGCTGACGACGCGGCGCCTTGGCCATCCTGCGGCCAAGGCGCCTTGAATTTCAAGCCGGGCAGATTCTGGGCCTGGTCGGCCCCAACGGCTATGGCAAGAGCACGCTTCTGTCGGCGCTCGCCGGATTGGGCCCGCAGCAGGCAACGATCCGGCTGAATGGACAGCCGATGCCGGCTGGGGACATCGGGTATCTGCCACAGGATTTCGTGGTGCGCTCGGCTTTGACCGTGCTGGATGCCGTGCTGCTGGGGCACTGCGAACAACTCGGGCTGCGGATCGATCCCGCCCTGCTGGGGCAGGCACAGGCCTGTCTTGACGATCTCGGGCTCGGGTCGCTGGCAGATCGGCCACTGAACACATTGTCGGGCGGCCAGCAGCAACGGGTGATGATCGCGCAACGGCTGTTCCGCCGGCCACGGCTTCTTTTGCTGGGCGAAGCCACCTCGGCCCTTGATCTGCACCACCAGCTGGAAGTTCTGGCAACCCTGCGCATGCATGCGCGGCAAACCGGGGTGCCGATGCTCTGCGCGCTGCATGATCTGACCCTGGCGGTGCGGTTCTGCGACCGGCTTCTGGTGCTTGCCGATGGGGGTCTTGCCGCTGATGACACCCCGGCAGAGCTGCTTGCAACCCGCTGTATCGCGGATCACCGGGCCATCGAGCCCGAAGTGCTGACATGCCGGGCAGGAAGCCCGGTCATCGTGGCGCATCAGCCCGCATGGGCCGCAAAGCGTGCCGCGAGGGCTGACAAACGAGCGCTTCCGCGCCTGTCCGAACCTCGCGAACCCCTGGCCGGAGGGACATCCGGCCCCAGGCGGGCACCCGACTCTGCCCCCGAACGACCCTTCATGAACAGGAGAGAGAGACCATGAAGAAAGCCCTGATGACCCTGGCCTCTCTGGCCCTGTCGGCGCCGGCCGCCCATGCCCATGCCACCTTCGAGCAGCGCGAAGTCACCCAGAACGAACGCGAGCGGATGGTGATCCGTATCCCCCACGGCTGCGGGCCCGAGGCGACGCTGCGCCTGCGCGTGTCGATCCCCGATGGCATCAATGCCGTGCAGCCCATGGTCAAGGCCGGCTGGAACCTGAGCGTGGTCACCAGCCCGCTGGCCGAGCCCAATCACAGCCACGGCACCGAGATCACCGAAGACGTGCGCGAGATCATCTGGGAGGGCGAGCTGCCTTCGGAGTTCTATGACGAGTTCGTCTTCCGCGCCCGCTTTACCGAGGCCCTGCCAGCCGGCGAGATGGTCTATATCCCGGTCGTTCAGGAATGCGCCACCGGTGCCGAGCGCTGGATCGAAATCCCGGGCCAGGGCCAGTCGGCGGGTGATCTGCGCTATCCCGCGCCGGGGGTGATTCTGCTGCCCGCCGCTGATCACGGGCACTCCCACGGGCAAAGCCACAGCCATTCCCACAGCCATTCCCACGGGCACAGCCACGGGAACTGAGGGATTCACCGCGCTTCGGGGGTTCCAAGTCCCTTCGGCCCAAGGCGCGCTGGATGCGGCGCCGATTCATTCCCGTTTTGGCACGCACACTGCCCGCCGGGTTCGGGCGCGGCCCAAACCCACCCCAGCCCGGCGGGGCTTTTCACAAGGTTATCCGATGTTCCGCGTTTTGGTCATTTGACTTGCTGTAATGCTCCTTCCCCTGCAGGCGCTGGCCCATGCGCAGCTGCGGGGGGCCCAGCCCGCTGCGGGCGCGATCCTTGATATCGCCCCCGCCGAGGTCGTGCTTACCTTCAACGAGCCCTTAGGCACGCTGCAAGCCCGCTGGTTCGCCCCCGATGGCAGCGCCGAGGATGCCGAGGCGCGCGCTGAAGGCCCGCGCCTGATCGTCACCCCGCCCGCGGGTCTGGCCGAGGGCACCCATGCCCTGTCCTGGAGGGTGATGTCGGATGACGGCCACCCGGTTGGCGGCACGCATGTCTTTTCCATCGGCGTCGAGACCGGCGCGCCCGAGGCGAGCGCCGCCCCCACCCCCTGGCCTGCCGCGCTGGCACGGGGCGTGCTGACCCTGACCCTGACCTTCGGAGTTGGTGGCTTGTTCTGGGCCGCGCTGCCAGACACGCATGTTTCGGGCACGCGGGTGCCCGGCGCGCAGTCGCTGGCGCTGGCCAGCATTCCGGCAGCCGGGCTGATGCTGGCCGCGCAAGCCCTGGACATGGCCGGGACCGGTGCGGCGGCCCTGGTCAGCCGGGTCGCCTGGGGGATGGCGCTGGAAAGCCCTTATGGTCTGGCGGCGATGCTGGCCCCGCTGGCCGGGGTCAACGCCGCGGGTGCCCGGGGGCTTGGGCCGATGGCCTTTCTCGCAATCGGCCTCGCCGCGCTGTCCTTTGCCGTGGCGGGCCATGCCGCCCGGGCCGAACCGCTGGCACTGATGGCGCCGCTGGTCTTCGTCCATGCGCTCGCGCTGATCTTCTGGGCCGGTACCCTGCCCGGGCTGGTGGTGGCCCTGCGCGCGCCCGATGCGGCGCTACAGATGGCGCGGTTCTCGCGCCTTGCGGTGCCGATGGTGGCGGTGCTGGTCCTGACCGGGGCGGCGCTGGCCTGGCGGCAGGTCGAAACCCCCGCCGCGCTGGTCGGCACCGCCTATGGCTGGGTGCTGACCGGCAAGCTGGCACTGGTCGTGCTGGTGCTGGTGGTGGCCGCGCGGCACCGGTTCAGCCTGGCCCCGCAACTGGCGCAAGGCGCACCGACCGCACGCCCTGCCTTTACCCGCTCGCTTCGGGTGGAACTGGTGCTGATGGTGGCGATCCTGGCGCTGACCGCCGGTTTCCGCCTCACGCCCCCGCCCCGCGCCATGGCCGATCTGCCCGAAACCCGGGCCGAGCTGCACCTGCATGGGCGCCAGACGATGGCCGACAGGGTCCTGATCCAGGGTCGCCCCGGGCAGAACCGGCTCGAGATCGTTCCCCTGGGCGCCGATTTCCAGCCCTTCACACCGCTGGAGGTCACGCTGGTCTTCAGCGGTCCGGTCGAGGGGCTGGAGGGGATCGAACTGCGCACCGAGCGGGGCGCGGACGGGATATGGCGCGGCGGTCCGGTTTACCCGCCGCCGGGCGGGCCGCTGGATGTGGTGGCCGACATCCTGATCAACGACTTCCGCAAGGAGATGTTCGGCAGCGAGGTCACGTTGCTGTCATGACCCCGCAGCCTTGCTCAGAGCGCTTCAAGATAGGCGACCAGATCGGCCAGTTGCGCCTCGGTCGGGCGCGCCGGCTCGCCGATCTGCTCGGCCCAGCCCCATTGCGTGCGGTGATGCGCGCCCCACAGCGTCGGCGAGGATCGCGCGCCCTCGGCCCCGTCGGGCACCACGTCGAGGCCGATATATGTGTTGTTGGTGGTGTGCCCCTCCAGCCCCATGGTCACCGGATGGCAGGTCGCGCAGGAATGCAGCCCGGCGCCGGACAGGCCGGTGTCGTTGAACAGCGCGCGCCCGGCCTTGATCAGCGCGGCGTCGATCTGCGTGCCATCGGCGGCAAGCGGCAGGGGCGCGGTCAGCAGGCAGCACAGCAGGGCAGGGCAGGGCAGGGCAGTTGCAGGCCTCAGGGTTCTGGGCATGGTCGGCCTCTGCTCCAGGGTACGGGCTTCGCGCGCAACGGCAGGATACACCATTCCGCACCGTTTGGTCGCAACTTTTTCCTGCAATGGGCAGAGACGCGAAGGTTGGGTTGCGCGTAGCGAACCTTCCCATCCGCGCGCTGCTTGCCCTCGCACACGTTACAACATAACAGTTCTGCATGACCCTCGCCATAGACCAGACCGCCCCGCCGCGCCGCTTCGAGACCCCCGCCCTGGGCGCGCTCTTTGTGCTCTCGGGGGCGGCGGCGCTGATCTATCAGGTCCTCTGGGTGCGCGAATTGGGGCTGTTGTTCGGATCCACTGCGCAAGCGGCGGCGCTGACGATTGCGATCTTCTTTGCCGGGATCGCGCTGGGGGGCTGGCTGTTTGGGCGGATGGCTTCGCGGCTGGCGCGGCCGCTCAGGGCCTTCGGCTGGGTCGAGATTGGCGTGGCCGCGACGGCGCTGGGGCATTTCCTGGTGGCGGATGCCTATTTCGCGATTTACCCCACGCTTTTCGCGCTGGTCGGCGGGGTGCCGATGCTGGAGATCGTGCTGAAAGCACTGGTGGCGGCGACAATCCTGCTGCCCTCGGCCATTCTGATGGGTGGCACGCTGCCCCTGATGGGCCAGCATGTCATTCGCGCGCGCGACAGTCTGGGACGGATGGGTTCCGCGCTTTATGCTCTCAACACCGCAGGCGGGGCGTTGGGGGCCTTGGCGGCGGGGTTTTTCCTGCCCATGTGGCTGGGGTTCTCAGGCGCCTATCTGCTGGCTGTGGGGTTTGATCTATTCGTGGGCCTCTCGGCCATCCTGATTGCGCGCCGTGCCCTGCCAATGGTTGCCGACCAGCGCCCCACGCGCGCCGCGATCCCCGCGCGGCTGTGGGTGATCGCCTTCGCCTCTGGCTTTGCCACCTTGGCGGTCGAAGTCATCTGGACGCGCGCCTTCGCGCAGGTGCTGCAAAACTCGGTCTATACCTATGCGCTGGTGCTGACCGTGTTTCTGCTGGCGCTGTCACTGGGCGCGGCGCTGGCCAATGCGCTGAACCGGCTGTCACTGCGGCCTGAAACCGTGCTGACAGGCCTGTTGTTGGCCAGTTGCGCCGTCATCGCCGCCACGCCGCATCTGTTCCACCATCTGACAGGCGGCTTGGGATATCTTGGCGGGCGCGCCGATTTCGCGGGCTATGTCTGGGAGGTCGGGCGCGTGGCCGTGCTGACCATGCTGATCCCCGGCACGATCCTTGGGGCCGTGCTGCCTTATCTTCTGCGGCTGATGGAAGGCACCGGCGCACCGGGTGCCGTGTTGGGCCGGCTGATCGCGGTCAATACGACAGGCGCGATATTCGGGGCACTGGCGGGGGGCTTTGTGCTGCTGCCACTGGTCGGTATGTGGAAAGGGCTGTGGCTGATGGGCGCGGTCTATGCGGTTCTGGTGCTGGCTTTGTGGCGGCCCACGGATGGCTGGGCCGCGCGGATTACGCGCTTTGCGGCACTGGCGGGGGCGGCCCTTCTGCTGGCGGGTCAACCGGGGCTGGAGTCCACCCGCCTGAACCGGGGCGAAACGCTGCTGGCCTTTCGCGAAGGCCCGTCCGCCCATGTCGCCACTGTCCAGCGTGGGGAGGCGAAATTCATCCGCGTCAACAACTTTTACACACTCGGCGGCTCTGGCGCGCTGGTGCCCGAACGCAACCAGACCATGATCCCGCTGCTGACCCACCCGGCCCCACGTGAAATTTTCTTCCTTGGCATGGGCACGGGCATTTCAGCCGGTGCGGGGCTGTTCGCCAACCCCGACCGCGTGACCGTGTGCGCGCTGCTGCCGGATGTGGTGGATTTCGCGGCAGCGTGGTTCCATCCCGATTCAAACGGCCTGTTCACCGACCCTCGCGTGAACATCAACAGCGCGGATGGGCGCCAATGCCTCGCACGCTCACCAGCCACCTATGACATTATCATCGCCGATCTGTTCACGCCCTGGCGCGCCGGGGTGGGCAATGTCTACACGGTGGAACACTACCACCTCG
>JAFIED010000176.1 GCA_020832805.1 Pararhodobacter sp. | reverse complement strand
CACCTTGTCGATGACGATATAGGACTGGTTCGCGGGCGCGGGGCCGATATGCACCGCCTCGTCGGCCATGCGCACATGCAGCGCATTGCGGTCGGCATCGGAATAGACCGCCACGGTCTTGATGCCCATCTTGCGCGCCGTCTTGATGACGCGGCAGGCAATCTCGCCACGGTTGGCGATCAGTATCTTGTCAAACATGTCCATCCCCCCGGGCCGGAAAACGGGCCCTCTTTCTGTTCTGAATCGAATGTCTGGTGCGGGCTGCGCGGCCGGCTGATGGCGCGGTCATCGCTCTGTCCTGTCCTTGTTCCACGGCGCGCCGTCCCATGCGTCGGCATCATCGCCACCGTGATCGGTGTCGTCATCCGCCTCGGCAAAGATGTCGGGGAAGCTGGCGCGCGCCACACGCAGGTCGATGCGCAAAAGCGCGTCATAGCTGCACGGGTCGAAATCCGGTTCAGCCGGCACCACCTCGCGGCCAAAAAGCCAGGACAGGCGGCCGGCATCCAGATTGCCACGTTCGAACGGCTGGTCGCCGAAATGCGCCCAAAGCGCGGCCATGAAACCCGCATCGGCGCGCCGGTCGGCAGGGCGGCGGTCGGCATAGCGTTTGCGCGCCACGATCGGCGTGGCACCATCCTTGTTGCCGCGGCGGATGACAAACTGGAAATCGGTACCGGGCAGGCGCCCGGGAAAGCCGCGATGTTTCAGCATGGCGCCCCCTCGTGGTGCACCGGGCCGCATGCGGGCAAGTGATGCCCGGCCCCGTGACGGGCCGGGCATGGTGTCTGGGTTGCGGGCCGTGCCGCAGGCGCTGGCTCAGCGGTACTTGCGGTGTACCGGCTCGGCCTCGACCGGTTGCACCGGCACGATGACCGGCTCAGGCTCGCGGTGGTGGAAATGGTGGCACCCAGCCAGCGTCGGCAGGGCGACAAGGGCGACAAGCGCCACACGGATGGTTCGGGACATGGTCTGCTCCAGGTCGTTACGGGTTTCAGCCTTCTTCGGCGCTTGTGCACCGTTGCAGCATGACCAGTTTTGGCCACACCGGGCCAGAGTGTATGACGATCAGCGGCAAAACGCCAGCATCTCGATAGCGGATGCGTTAGTGACTGTGACTTTCCAGTGACTTGCAAGCCGATGTTGACAGCGCTTCCGGACGTCATCAGAAGGTCTCCCAGGAACAGCCGCCCGCGTCGATCTCGAACCCTTCGAATACCTGCAGCACTGCCGGGTCGTATTCGCCAAACACCGTGGGCTCACTGCCCAGCGACAGCACCATCAGACCCCAATCAGGTTGTATCGCGCGCTGGGTGGGGCGTGCGAAGTCATTGCAAAGCATCATGAAATCCTCGGCCAGCTGCTGCTCGTCCGGCAGGGCAGACGCCAGTTCCGGGGCGATGAAGCGGAAGCGCCCGGTCGTCTGGTCATGATCCCAGATGATTTCCTGCACCTGGACCTGCAGGCCGGAATTGGGCAGGGCAAAGTGCTCTTGCCCCGTGTCGGCCCATGCGGCGGGGGCGCTCAGGGCGAGGCAGACGCCTGTCAGTACCAAAAGGCGTGACAGCCTGTCTGCGCCGGTGGGCACCATGCATGCACCGATCAGGCTGATCGTGTGCGGCATGCGACACGCCAGCAGGTCATGCAGCCTTGAGCAGCGAATCGGCATGGCAAGCCCCTTTCCGGATATGGGTTCATACGTCACCCGGCGCTGGCGGCGGCCCGCTTCAGCGACCCCTGGACGCGGCTACAGCGGGATATTGTCGTGCTTTTTCCATGGGTTCGTCAGTTTCTTGTTGCGCAGGCTGGCAAAGGCCCGGCACACCCGCTTGCGCGTTGACTGAGGCATGATCACCTCGTCGATGAAGCCTTTTTCGGCCGCAACGAACGGGTTGGCAAAACGGTCCTCGTAATCCTTGGTGCGCGCGCCGATCTTGTCGGCATCGCCCAGTTCCGACCGATACAGAATCTCGACCGCCCCCTTGGCGCCCATCACCGCCACCTCGGCGGTGGGCCAGGCATAGTTGAAATCGCCGCGCAGATGCTTTGAGCTCATCACCACATAGGCGCCGCCATAGGTCTTGCGGGTCAGCACCGTGACCTTTGGTACCGTCGCCTCGCCATAGGCGAACAGCAGCTTTGCGCCGTGCTTGATGATGCCATTGTATTCCTGCCCGGTGCCCGGCAGGAAGCCCGGCACATCGACAAAGGTCAGGATGGGAATTTCGAACGCGTCGCAGAACCGGACGAATCGCGCGGCCTTGCGGCTGGCATCGATATCCAGACAGCCGGCCAGAACCATCGGCTGGTTGGCAACGACGCCTACGGTGCGCCCTTCCAGCCGGATGAAGCCGGTGATGATATTCTTGGCGAAATCGGCCTGAATCTCGTAGAAATCGCCCTCGTCCCCGACTTTCAGAATCAGTTCCTTCATGTCGTAGGGTGTATTGGGATTGTCCGGCACCAGCGTGTCCAGGCTGGGTTCCAGCCGGCCCGGATCGTCAAAGAAGGGGCGCACGGGCGGTTTGGCCTGGTTGTTCAGGGGCAGGTAATCCACCAGCCGGCGGACCTCGATCAGCGCCTCGACATCGTTTTCGAACGCCCCGTCGGCGACGCTGGATTTGCGGGTATGGGTGCTGGCGCCGCCCAGTTCCTCGGCGGTGACCACCTCGTTGGTGACAGTTTTCACCACATCGGGGCCGGTGACGAACATGTAAGAGCTGTCGCGCACCATGAAGATGAAATCGGTCATGGCGGGGCTGTAGACCGCGCCGCCCGCGCAGGGGCCCATGATCACGCTGATCTGCGGAATCACGCCAGAGGCCAGAATGTTGCGCTGGAACACCTCGCCATAGGCGGCCAGGCTGGCCACGCCCTCCTGGATGCGGGCGCCGCCGGAATCATTCAGGCCGATCACGGGGGCGCCATTCTGGATGGCCATGTCCATGATCTTGCATATCTTGGCGGCGTGGGTTTCGGAAACCGACCCCCCCATGACGGTAAAATCCTGGCTGAAGACATAGACCTGACGCCCGTTCACCGTGCCCCAGCCCGTGACCACCCCATCGCCGGCCGGCCGTTCGGCGGCCATGCCGAAATCGGTGCAGCGATGAGCCACGAACATGTCGAATTCCTCGAAGCTGCCTTCGTCCAGCAGTAGTTCGACCCGCTCTCGGGCTGTCAGCTTGCCCTTGGCGTGCTGGGGGTCGATCCGGGGGTGGCCGCCCCCGTGGCGGGCGGGCGCGCGGCGGTTTTCCAGTTCATGAAGAATATCCTTCATCGCGCCCTCCCATGCTTTTGGCGGGCATATATATAGGTGCCGCCGGGCAAGGAAAGGAAAAACAAGGAAATTTGCAAATATGTATGCAGCGGCCTGATGCAAATTGTAAAATAGCAAAGCCCGGCATGTCTCTGACGGCGATGGGGCAGGGGCAGAGCCGCAGTTTCGGGCGGTGAAAGACTGATTGCGTCACCGAGTCCCCGGTTTTTCGGCATCTCTGCGCGTTGATCACCGGCCGGGGCGCCTGAGGCCGGTTTCGGTTTCCATGCATCGGGCGCATGCTGCGTATGCCCGCATCGGGCGCGCGCCGCTATGGACTTCCCTTCAGGACGAAACTACACCTGTTAAACATGAACATGCCTCCGATGCGGTTTCTTGACCGCAGAACCCCACCGCATCTTGCCACGCTGATCCTGCTCGCCGGGTTCTCGGCCATGTCGATGAACGTGTTCCTGCCATCCTTGCCGAACATGGCGGTGCATTTCGGCGTGGACTATGCGGTGATGCAGTTGTCGGTGTCGCTGTATCTGGCCGCCAGCGCCTTGCTGCAGGTGGTCATTGGCCCGCTGTCTGACCGCTATGGGCGCCGGGCACTGATCCTGGCGTCGATGGTGATCTTTCTGCTGGCGACAGTCGGCACGTTGCTGGCAACAACGGCCGAGACGTTTCTGTTCTTTCGCACGGCGCAATCGGTCATTGCCACCGGCATGGTGCTGAGCCGCGCCATCGCGCGCGACATGGTGGACGAGGCCAATGCCGCCTCGATGATCGGTTACGTGACAATGGGCATGTCGGTGGCGCCCATGCTGGGGCCGATCATCGGCGGGATGCTGGATGCTACCGTCGGCTGGCAAGGCAGTTTCGTGTTGCTTCTTGTGCTCGGCGCGATACTGTCGGCCCTTGTCTGGGCCGATCTGGGTGAAACCGCACCGGTGCGCAGCGTCAGCCTTTCCCAGCAGATGCGCCAGTATCCGGAGCTGTTCGCCTCGCCCCGGTTCTGGGGCTATGTCATCACATCGGGCACCGGCGCGGGTGTTTTCTTTGCCTATCTGGGGGGCGGCCCGTTTGTGGGCATCGACCATTTCGGGCTGAGCACAAGTGCGCTGGGGTTCTATTTCGGTTTTACCGCCGTCGGCTATGGCTTCGGCAATTTTCTGTCAGGGCGCTTTTCGGTGCGCATGGGGATCAACCGCATGATGATCTGGGGCAGTTCGGTTGCCCTGATCACGCTGCTGGTGCTGGCGTTTCTGTTGCTGGTGGATCTGGCGCCGGTCTGGGTGTTCTTCGGCATGTTCATCTTTCTGGGCATCGGCAATGGCGTGATGCTGCCCAACACCACCGCCGGCATGCTTTCGGTGCGCCCGCATCTGGCGGGTACCGCATCCGGTATTGGCCAGGCTTTCACCATCGGTCTGGGCGCGGTGCTGGCGGCCGTTGCCGGGGCGCTGCTGACGCCGGGTGCCGGCCCGTGGCCCTTGGTGCTGATCATGCTGTGCAGTGCCACGGCGTCGTTCCTGTCGGCCCTGTTCGTGATCTACCGGGCGCGCCGTATCGGCGCCTGAGGGCTTGGCAGCCCGGCTTTGCAAATCTATCCTTGCACTATGCAAAAGGGCGCGCGGGCGTGCCGGGCCAGGGGCGGGATCATGGTGCAGAAACTGTATGCCGGGGCCAAGCTGCGAGAGATACGCACGCGCCTGGCCCTGACCCAAAAGGAATTCGCCGCCCGTCTGGGTGTGTCGCTGCCTTATCTGAACCAGATGGAAAACAACAACCGCCCCGTGGCCACGAGTGTTGTGCTGGCCCTGGCGCGCGAGTTCGGCGTCGATGTCACCGAACTGGCAACGGGCGACAGCGAGCGCATGGTCTCCGACCTGCGCGAGGCACTGGCGGACCCGGTCTTTCCCGCGCCGGCGCCCACCCTGGCGGATTTGCGGTTGGTGGCGTCGAATGCGCCATCGGTGGCACGTGCGCTGCTGGCGTTGCATCGGGCGTACCGGCAAAGCCATGAAAGGCTTGCCTCGCTGGACGAGGCGCTGGGGCGGGATGATCGCATGCCGCGCCCCTCACCCTGGGAAGAGGTGCGCGACTTCTTTCACTACTGCGACAACTACATCGATGCCGTCGACCGCGCCGCCGAGCATTTCGCCCAGGCGGTGGCCGACGGCACCGCAACCATCGACAGCCGGGCCGCGGCGCGGCTGCAGGAACTGGGCATTGCGTTAGAGTTTTCCGATCACTCCCCCGCAAGAATCTTTGATCCGGACCAGGAAAAACTCACTTTATCAACAAAGACCAGTGCAGCGACCCGGCGCTTTCAGATCCTGCACCAGATTGCCTTGCTGACCCGAAACGACCTGCTGGAGGCAACGCTGGATCTGGCGCGTTTCCAGTCTGACGAGGCACGCGCGATTGCCAAGATCGGTCTGGCCAACTATTTCGCCGGCGCGGCATTGATGCCCTATGGCGCCTTTCTGGCCGCCGCGCAGGAATCCCGGCACGATCTGGAAATGCTCGCCGACCGGTTCGGCGCCTCGATCGAGCAGGTGGCGCATCGGTTGTCCACCCTGCAGCGGCCGGGGGCAAAGGGCGTGCCCTTTTTCTTTGTGCGGGTTGATCAGGCGGGCACCATCACCAAGCGGCATTCGGCCACCCGGCTGCAGTTTGCGCGCTATGGCGGTGCCTGCCCGCTGTGGAACGTGCACCGCGCGTTCGAAACGCCGGGTCGCTTTCTGCGGCAGCTTGCCGAAACGCCGGACGGCGTGCGCTATTTCTGCCTGGCGCGCGAAGTCGCCAAGCCCGGCGGTTCGTTCCGTGCCCCGGTAAGGCGCTATGCCATTGGGTTGGGCTGTGAAATCCGGCACGCCGGGGCGCTGACCTATGCCGATGACATGGACCTGGCCAACCCCCATGCCTTCGAACCGATCGGCATTTCCTGCCGGATCTGTGCCCGGCAGGAATGCCATCAACGTTCGGTGCCGCCGCTGGAACATGCCTTGCGGATCGATCCGAACCGGCGCGATCTGCTGCCCTATGCCATCGAGGGCGCCCCGCGCTGACCTGCGGCGCCCGGCTATGCCGAGCGTAGCATCCGCGCTATCTCGTCCTTCAGCGTCATCCGCTTGCGCCGCAGGGCGTTGATGTGCTCCTCGGCCATCGGCTCGACCAGGGTTTCGGCCCGATGAATGGTGCGGTTCACCTCATGGTACTGGTCAGCCAGGTTGCCGAAATGGGCATTGCCCGTCTTCAGCATGTGCAGCCTGTCGGTCTGGCCGGGGAATTCCTCGGCAAGTTCATGGGGCGTATGCGACATCGGGCACTCCTTCACATCTGTTGCCCGATGAGCCTAGGGCCAGCAGCGGGCCGCGCCCTTGATCTGGATCAGAGCCGCAGCGCATTGTGCAGAATGACCGGCACCACCAGTTCTTCTTCATCGGTCAGATGCCGATCCAGAAAGCCCGCGAACGCCGTCAGCCGTTGTTCCAGCCGCCCGGCCTGATTGCGGGCCTGAACGCGCCCGTTGGTGCCTCGGGACAACGCCTTCAGCGTGGCGTCAAAGGCCTGTGCCAGCGCATCCAGGTGACCGTGCAGCGCGTGATGGTCCGCATCCAGCAGGGCAAAACCCTTTTCCAGCCGAGGCTCGGCCCGGGACAGGATCGGGAAGTAATGATGATCCTCGATCTGGTGATGCCCGTGCAACTGCTGGATCAGGAACCCGCCCATGCGCGCGCTCTGCGCCGCAAAGGCCTGCGGCGCCGAAAGCCCGGCCAGATAGGCGCGTGTCTCTGCCTGCAGTTTTTCCTGCACGGTGCGAAACAACAGATGCCGTTCCAGCCAGAACCGCGTCAAGCCGTCGAAATGGGCATGGCTGTGCCAGCTGTCGCGCGGATACTCGGCCAACAGCACACGCAGGGCATCGGGCAGCGCCTTGCGTGTGCGCAGATCATCCGGACTGACCCCTTTTGCCATGGCGCACCCTTTCCTGTGGTCCGATCATAGAATGGTGCGGCCGGCGATGGCAGGCCATGCTGCGCACACAGGCTGTGCAGGCGCGCACCGACGCCTGACCGGTAAAGCGGCAGTGATGTCTGCTTTCTGTCAGAAAGCTTACGGAACCGGGCTGGAATGCCGGTGGACAGATTGAAAAAATCTAACGCTGCGCCGTCTTCCATGACGGATTCACCCATGGGGTCAGATTGGCGCGGGGCAGGGGCTGGCGGTCAAGCATGTGATCGGCGATCTTTTCGCCCACCATGATCGAGGGCGCATTCAGGTTGCCATTGGTGATGCGCGGAAAGACCGAACTATCGGCCACCCGCAGCCCCTTGACGCCGATCACCCGGCCCTGCGGGTCCACCACCGCCATCGGGTCCGATGCCCGCCCCATTCGGGCCGTGCCGCAGGGGTGATAGGCGCTTTCCACATGCGCGCGGATGAAATCGTCCAGTGCGGCATCGTCCTGCGCGGCATCGCCCGGTTGCAACTCGCGCGCGACATACGGCGCCATCGCGGGCTGGGCCATCACCTCGCGCGTCAGGCGGATGCAGCGGCGGAATTCGTCCCAGTCATCGGGGTGGGACATGTAGTTGAAGCGGATCACCTGGTTGTCGGCGGGGTTGGCCGAGCGCAGCCGCACCGTGCCCCGGCTTTTCGAGCGCATCGGGCCGACATGGACCTGAAACCCGTGCCCCTCGGCCACCGCCTGCCCGTCATAGCGCACGGCGATGGGCAGGAAATGATACTGGATATCCGGGTAGTCGATGCCCGCGCGGGACCGGATGAAGGCGCAGGCCTCGAACTGGTTGGAAGCCCCCGGCCCGGTGCCGGTGAACAGCCCGCGCGCGCCCACCCATGCCTTGCCGGGCAGGTTCCAGTAGCGAAACAGCGTGACCGGCTCGCGCGCGGCATATTGCAGGTAAAGCTCCAGATGGTCCTGCAGGTTGGCGCCCACCCCGGGCCGGTCTGCCAGCACCGGAATGCCGTGGTCGGCCAGATGATCGGCCGGGCCGATGCCCGACAGCATCAAGAGCTTCGGTGTGTTCAGCGACGACGCCGCCAGCACCACCTCGCGCCGGGCCGTGACCACGCGGCCATCGGCCAGTTCCACGCCTTCGGCCCAGCCATCCGAAAACACCACGCGCGCGGCCAGCCCCCGCACCAGCCGCACCCGCCCCGTGGCCTGTGCGGGCCGCAGATAGGCCTTGGCCGCCGACCAGCGCTCGCCGCGCCAGATCGTGGCCTCCATGGCGCCGAAACCTTCCTGCTGGGCGCCGTTATAGTCGCGCGTCAGCGGGTAGCCCGCCTGGTTGCCGGCCTCGATGAAGGCGTCGAACAGCGGGTTCTCGCGCTTGCCGCGTGACACATGCAACGGGCCCTCCGTGCCCCGCCAGCCGCCGCCAGAGGGGCCGTTGGGCGGAATGCCGGCGGTGGATTGCGCGGCCTCGGCATCTTCGGCGCCGTGCCAGTTCTCCATCCTGCGGAAATAGGGCAGCACATCGGCAAAGCCCCAGCCATCGGCGCCCTCTTCGGCCCAGTGGTCATAATCATGCGCATGGCCGCGTACATAGACCATGCCGTTGATGCTGGACGACCCGCCCACCACCTTGCCGCGCGGGCAGGCCAGCACGCGCCCGCCCAGATGTGGCTCTGGCTCGCTGGCCATGCCCCAGTCATAGCGCGCCATGTTCATCGGATAGGACAGCGCGCCGGGCATCTGGATGAACGGCCCGGCGTCAGAGCCGCCGTATTCCACGACGATCACCGAATGCCCCGCCATGGCCAGCCGATACGCCACGGCCGAGCCGCCGGAACCCGCACCGACTACCACGAAATCCGCGTTCAGCGTCATCATTCACCCCCAGCCTTCAGTAAGGCGACTCCACCGGGCCCATGCCCACATGCACCGTCTTGATCTGCGTGTAATGTTCCACCGCCGCGCGCCCGTTCTCGCGCCCCAGGCCGGATTGCCCGACCCCGCCAAAGGGCATTTCCACCGGCGTCAGGTTGTAGCTGTTGATCCAGCAGGTGCCGGCCTGAAGCTGCGCCACCACCCGGTGCGCGCGCGCCATGTCGGCGGTGAAGACCCCGGCGGCCAGGCCGAATTCGGTGGCATTGGCCCGCGCGATCACCTCTTCCTCGGTGTCGAAGTCCAGCACCGACATGACCGGGCCGAAGATTTCCTCGCGCGCGATCACCATCTCGTCGCGCACATCGGCAAAGACGGTGGGCTGCACATAAAAGCCCGGCCCGTTCAGCCGCGCGCCCCCGGTCAGCAACCGCGCCCCCTCGGCCTGGCCCTGTTCGATATAGCCCATGACCTTTTC
>JAFIED010000175.1 GCA_020832805.1 Pararhodobacter sp. | reverse complement strand
AGGTGCTGCGCCACGCCGTCGGCCTGCCCAGCGAACACGCGCCGCAATGGATCTTCCTCGATGCCGCAGCCGACCTGAGCGCCATCACCGCCAGCAACACCGGCCACCCGACCGGCATCGACCTGACAACCCACCCCGCCGACATGCCCCTCGACATGACCGCCATCCTGCTGGGAAACATGAGTGGAGCGGTGTGACGCCGGGACCCGGGAGGCCAGATGTCGCCGCAAGTCTTCTCTTGGGATGACTTTTCCCCTGCATCTGTCGCTGACCTTTCGGGTACAAAAAACCAATGATCCGCAACCCTCATGACAGCAGTTCTGCCACGTCGGGCATTCGCTTGAGGGTGGTGGCAATCCGCTCCTGCCACTTCACCCCACGCCCCAGCACGTCGGCGACAGGCGCCCTGCAGATCGTCGGGGCGGTCTTCGGCCGGTAGGGAAATCAGACAGCGGGCCTGACGGTTTTCTGCTTGGCCTTGATCCGGTCGCACGCCCTCATCGCCGAAGGCCGGGCAGGCACTCGACCAGCGTACGACCCGCGCGGGCGTTCCCCTGATGTCGCAGGTGCGGTCGTCCAGCAGCCAGTGCAGCAGGTCGAGATACGCGGCATGGGCGGTGGGGGCGTTGCGGGTGATCATCATGCTCAACGCCTGCATGTTGCGTTGCTAGTGGCTCTGTGTTCAACAAAAAAACAAGGAAAGTTGAAAACTGCGCGGGTCTGTCGACGGCAGGAAGGCACGGATTCAAGATCGCGACGACGCTGTCCGGCCTTCAGCTGCGCGCTGCAACAAGCAGGGCGCGATCAACTGGTCACGAGAGCGCCTGTTGCGTCTGTCCGACTGCCCGAAACAACACCGCCGCAACCAGATCGCCTGTCACGTTGACCGTCGTGCGGCACATGTCCAGCAGACGGTCGACGCCAAGGATGATCACCATGCCCTCGACCGGGATACCGATGCTGCCGGCGACGCTGATCAGGATGGCGATGCTGACCCCGGGTGTGCCGGGCGCCCCGATGCTGGAGGCAACCAGCGTTGCGACGACAACGCCGATCTGGGCCGCCGTCAGGTCGATCCCGGCCAACTGCGCCAGGAACAGGATTGCAACGGCCTGATACAGCGCGGTGCCGGCCATGTTCATCGTGGCGCCCAGCGGCACCACAAGGTTGGCGATGCTTTCCGGCACCCCAAGGCCGCGCGCGGTCTGGATGGTGACCGGCATGACCGCCGACGAGCTGGAGGTCGAAAACGCCAGCAACAGGTTGCTGCCCGCAGTTCTGAAGAAACGCCAGGGTGTCAGCCGCGCAAAGACGAAGGCGATGGCCAGATACAGGCCAAGCAGCCCCGCCAGACCCAGAAGGACGGTGCCGACATAACCCGAGATGCCCAGCATCGTCTCCAGGCCCATGCGGGTGACCAGTTGCGCCATCAGTCCGAACACGGCAAAGGGCGCAAGGAACATCGCCCATTTCACGATGTTCATCGAGATCGACAGCAGCGCGTCCATCAAGGCCAGAAAGGGCGCAACCCGTGCGCGTTGAACCTGCGTGACCGATATGCCGACCAGAACCGCCAGCACCACAACGGCCAGCATGTCGCCCTGCACGATGGCTGCCGTCGGGTTTGATGGCAGGATGTTGACGATCATGTCCGGAAGGGTGGTTCCTGCACTTTCCATGGCCGGCTCTGCAGCCGGATCAGCCGAAACCATGCCGATATCGGGCACCGGGAAACCGGCAAGCCCCTCGCCGGGGCGCAGCCACTGCGCCAGCGCCACGCCGATCATTGCCGCCAGGGTCGTCGTCATCAGGATGAAGGCGGCCAACCGCAGCCCGACCGAACGCAACTGTTCCCCCGACCCGGCACCGGACAGCCCGCCGACGATCGACGCAAAGATCAGCGGGATCAGGACCATGGCAATCAGCGCCAGAAAGATCTGTCCGGGCAGGGCCAGCCACAGCCCGATTACCTCGGCCACGTCCGGTGGCACCAGCCCCGCCGTCTCACTCAGCAGCAGACCCAGACCAAAGCCGAGGAACATCCCGGCCATCACCTGTGCCCAGAGCCTGGATGTCATCCAGACCCGAAGCTTGAAGCGCTGCTGCGCGATCTGCATCGGATGGTCTTGCGTCTCGGTGGTCATGCGCGTGTCGTTACAAGAACCAAGTCAAGATTGCCACGGCCATCGCCAGAGCAAGATGGCGTACGACCTGCCTGCGATCCACGGCCACGGCCCGGTTATGCTGACACGATCATCAAGCCAGGCATGGCGTCATGTGCCCGCCCCAAGCCGGAGGGTTCAGCCGCCCCCGACCATCGCGCACCGGCGGCACCCCCATGCACCGCGCGCGGCTGGCTGGCCAAGATCCGCGACGCCGCCGACAACAGCGACCCGCGTCTGACCGGGCGCGCGCGCACCGTGCTGCGGGGGATCTTCGGCAAATGAGCGGTGATCTGACCTCTCGCTAGGGTGGACCGGCGGGACCGTGGGACCGGTTCGCATGACCGGGCGCGACATGGACAACACCATCTTCACGCTCCCCACGACCCCCTCCGGATTGTGTCAGGGCATGCGGTCGCCTCAGGCTTGGCGGGCACCTTCATGATGCCTGCTTCCTTGAATTCGTGATCGGCTGTCGAGTCAAAGAGGCGCCAGGACCCATGTGGCGCATCCACCCGACTGCCACGAATGACCTGATCAGGAGGCGACTTAAGCCCCCATTCTCAATGATAAGGAAGATGGCTGGGGTGGTAGGATTCGAACCTACGGTACACGGTACCAAAAACCGCTGCCTTACCACTTGGCTACACCCCAACTGCGACGCTGTTTATCCAACCGCTCTGAACCCCGCAAGGGCGATTTCACAAAAAAAGCGCGCCAGCATGCGGCGACGGGGATGGCATGAAAAAGGCAGGCTGCAGCCCGCGGCGTTGCATCCCTGCGCGGCGGGACGCCTGCAGTCAGCCCTTTCACGGAAGGGTCAGGCAAGGATCTCGGCAGGCCGGGATCACGGGCGTGCGGTCAGACATCCCGGCCCGCGCGCCATGCTGCCCAGTCCTCGGGGGTATCAAGGTCGATCAGGGCGCGCATGTCAGGGCACGGCACCAGCATCGGCGGGTGACGGTGCAGCAGTTCGCGCGCACCGGCGTCACCGCGCAGCCTTTTCATATCCGGCAGAAAACGCGCGGGAAACAGCACCGGATGCCCTGCCCGGCCATCGGCGCTTGCCGCGCGCAAAGGCGGGCCATCGGGGCTGAAGCGGGCGGCAAGGGCGGCGAAATCGTCGGCGCACAGGGCCGGCATGTCGGCCGGGCAAAGCAACAGGCCCGGCGCCCTGCGGGCACTGGCCCAGGCCGCGGCCTGCCGAATCGACGCGGCCATCCCCTCGGCCGCGTCCGGCACGGGCAGCAGCACCAGAGGCAGCCCTCGCAGGGTGGCCGCGCGCGCGGTGCAAGGTGCCGCCCGGGCGGCGGCCGCAAGGGCATCGGGCGGCGTTCCGGGCGGTGGCAGGGTCACGGCCACGGGCCCTGCCCCCGCAGCCAGCGCGGCAAGCGCCAGATGGCGCAGAACGGGCACGCCCGCCACCGGCTGCAGCAGCTTGTCTGCCCCGCGCATGCGTGACGAGGCACCGGCCGCAAGCAGCACCACTGCCAGTGCCCCCGTTGCCCTGCCCGCCACGGTCAGGGCGCGCCTCAACGCTCGGGGATCAGGCCGCGCGGGGCAAAGCGCAGCATCAGCAGCAGGGCCGCCCCCATCATGATCAGCCTGGTATGCGCCGCCTGGGTCATCAGATGGTTGCGCAAGTCGCTGTCAGGGCCCAGACCAGAGGTGATGGTATCCATGAACCACCGGCCCGCCGGTTCGGCCTGCACCCACAGGAACCAGATCACGAAGGCCCCCAGCACCGCCCCCCAGTTATTGCCCGAACCACCGACAATCACCATCACCCAGATCAGGAAGGTAAAGCGCAGCGGCTCATAGCTGCCCGGTGTCAACTGGCCGTCAAGCGTGACCATCATCGCCCCTGCCAGGCCACAGGTGGCCGAACCCAGGATGAAGATCATCAGATGGCGCCGGGTGACATCCTTGCCCATGGCCCGGGCTGCAACCTCGTTATCGCGGATCGCACGCATCATGCGGCCCCAGGGCGAATTCAGCGCCTTTTCGGCCAGCCAGATCAGGATCGCCAGCACGATGGTGAACAATGCCGCATAGCTGACCAGTTCGACCACGCGCGCCATTTCGGACACCGAAAGGCCCGTGCGCTCGGCCAGTGCCTGCACCCATTCGCGCGTCTGCAGTTCTACCGGCCGGGTCACGGGGCGCGGGATGCCCGAGACATTGTTGACGCCGCGCGTCAGCCAGACCTCGAATTTCAGAACGGCGATCACGATCTCGGAGATACCCAGCGTGGCAATGGCCAGGTAGTCAGAGCGCAGCCCCAGCGCCACCTTGCCCACCACAAAGGCCAGCCCCGCCGCCATCAGCCCGCCCAGCGGCCAGGACAGGATCACCGGCAGGCCCAGACCGCCCAGATAACCATCAACCGCCGGATTCACGCGCGAGATGGCATGCGTGGCCGGGCCATAGATCATGCTGGTGATCCAGTAGCCCACAATGATGACCAGGGCGATGCTCAGGCCACGCAGCTTGCCCGGCGCCATCTTGCGATAGACGATGATCGCGGCAAAGATCGTGGCCGCCCCCAGCATCAGGCCCATGATGGCCCCCAGGCCGCCCGCTGCCCAGGCATCCGGCACAGGCGGCATGGCAATCAGCACGGCCGCCAGCCCGCCAAAGGCGGTAAAGCCCATGATACCGACGTTGAAGATGCCGGCATAACCCCACTGCATGTTCACGCCCAGCGCCATGATCGCCGAAATCAGCGCCATGTTCACAATGGTCAGGGCCAGGGGCCAGCTTTGGTACATGCCGGTAAAGACCAGCGCCAGGGCCATCAGACCAAAGAGGAAGATATTGCGAATGGCGAAGGTCATAGCGTCTTACCCCGGAAAATGCCCGTGGGCCTGAAGATCAGCACCAGCACCAGAATGGCGAAGGTCACGGCGAACTTGTAATCCACGGGAATGATCTGCAGCATGGTCGTGGGCGCCCAGTCATCGGGCAGCAGATGGTTGAAGAACCGCCGCCACGCATAGGTGATGCCCATCTCTGCAAAGGCGATCACATAGCCCCCCACAATGGCCCCCAGCGGGCTGCCCAGCCCCCCGACAATGGCGGCGGCAAAGAAGGGCAGCAGCAACTGGAAATAGGTGAAGGGGCGATAGCTCTTGTCCAGCCCGTACAGCGTGCCGGCCAGCACCATCAGCGTGCCGGCAATGGCCCAGGTGATGATGACCACGCGTTCGGGGTTGATGCCGGACAAGAGCGCCAGATCCTCGTTGTCGGAATAGGCGCGCATCGACTTGCCGGATTTGGTGCGGTTGAGGAACCAGAACAGCAGCGCCATGGCGATCAGCGCCACCACCACGGTGATTACCTGAGACGAGCGCAGCGCCAGCCCTTCGGCCAGGCCAGACCATTCGCGGAACTCGCGCACCGAGAAAACGAAGCGTTCGCCATCGTCAAAGCGGCGCTCTCCCGGGCCCATGATCAATCGGGTCAGGCCGTTGGTGACAAACATGACCCCCAGCGAGGCCATGACAAAGATCATCGGCTTTGCCTTAACCTTTCGATAGAAGCGATACACCATCCGGTCGGCCAGCAGCAGATAGAGGATGATGACGGCAATCCCCAGCGGCAGCGCCAGCAGCGCTGTCGGCAGCGGGCCAAAGCTGACCCCCATTGCCTGCAGCCCCCAGGTACCCAGGATCACGAAGGCGGTGCCAAAGGCCATGATGTCGCCATGCGCGAAATGGGCAAAACGCAGGATCGAATAGATCAGGGTGATGCCCAGCGCGCCCAGTGCGATCTGGCTGCCATAGGCCAGCGCCGGGATCAGCACGAAGTTGGACAGCACCACAATGGCGTTGAGAATGTCCATCGGTCAGCCTCCCAGGAAGGACTTGCGCACTTCGGGGTCGGCCAGCAGTGCCTGCCCGGTGTCGGTATATCGGTTGCGGCCCTGCACCAGCACATAGCCCTTGTCGGCAATCTCCAGCGCCTGCCGGGCGTTCTGTTCGACCATCAGGATCGAGATACCGGTGCGCGCCACCTCGATGATACGGTCGAACAATTCGTCCATCACGATGGGCGAAACACCGGCGGTGGGTGCGTCCAGCATCAGGACCGATGGCCTGGTCATCAGCGCACGCCCCACGGCGACCTGCTGGCGCTGACCGCCGGAAAGCTCGCCCGCCGGCTGACGCCGCTTGTCGCGCAGGATGGGAAACAGGGTGAATACCTGATCCATCGTGGCGCGATAATCGTCGTCGCGGATGAAGGCCCCCATTTCAAGGTTCTCTTCCACCGTCATAGAGGGGAAGATGTTGTTGTTCTGCGGCACGAAGCCCATGCCCTGGCGCACCCGTGCCTGTGGTGACAGGGCGGTAATGTCCTGCCCGTTCAGACGCACCTGGCCCTGGCGCAGGCTCAGCATGCCGAAAACGGCTTTCATGGCGGTGGACTTGCCAGCGCCGTTTGGCCCCACGATGACCGCGATCTCGCCCTTTGACACCGCAATGGTGCAGTCATGCAGGATATCGGGCCCGCCGCCATAGCCGCCGGTCATCGCCTCGCCGATCAGCATGACATCGTCACCCGGCGGCAGGTTGTGCTCAGACATGGCCCACCTCTGCCTTGACCTTGTTCTTCAGCCCGGTGCCCAGATAGGCCTCGATGACCTGCTCGTTGGCCTTGATCTCGTCCAGGGTGCCCTCGGCCAGCACCTTGCCCTCGGCCATGCAGATCACCGGGTCGCAGATACGGCCGATGAAATCCATGTCATGTTCGATGACCACAAAGGTATAGCCGCGCTCCTTGTTCAGGCGCACGATGGCATCGGCGATGGTGTTCAGCAGCGTGCGGTTCACGCCGGCCCCGACCTCATCCAGAAAGACCACCTTGGCGTCGGTCATCATGGTGCGGCCCAGTTCCAGCAGCTTTTTCTGCCCGCCTGAAATCTGCCCCGCCTTTTCGTCGGCGATATGGTCGATGGTCAGGAACTCCAGCACCTCGTTGGCGCGGCGGCGGATTTCCTCTTCCTCA
>JAFIED010000174.1 GCA_020832805.1 Pararhodobacter sp. | reverse complement strand
AGGTGCTGCGCCACGCCGTCGGCCTGCCCAGCGAACACGCGCCGCAATGGATCTTCCTCGATGCCGCAGCCGACCTGAGCGCCATCACCGCCAGCAACACCGGCCACCCGACCGGCATCGACCTGACAACCCACCCCGCCGCCCTGCCCCTCGACATGACCGCCATCCTGCTGGGAAACATGAGGGGAGCGGTGTAGGAAAAGGAAAGGATTTCCAGGGCAGAAGCCCGGATAGCGCCGATGTCCGGCGATAATGCCGACAGCCTGGGCCAGAGGGGGGTGCTGCGCATCCGGGACAGGAATCCGGGCAAGCACCGCCGGAAAACGCCGAAGAGAATTGCGCGCGCTTTCTCATGTCGGCCGGATGATGGCAGACCGGCAAGGCTTTGCGTGCAAACGCCGCAGTGTGGATCGACCCGTCCTCGGCGGCCCACACCGGACGCATGGAGCGCGTCACCACCGACCTTGGCCGTGCGGCGCGGGGCAACGGGCACCCCCCGCCATAACCATGCGCGGCGGCACCGGCTTGGGGTGGCTCGCCGTGCGGCCGTGCCCGAAAGAGATCGGAAAGCGCTGAATGGGCCGGGCCCGAAGGCTGGTACCCGGTCCGCCGGAACCTTACTGTCCGCCCCACGATGCATGTATTCGTCGCCCTTGCTGACGAAATCTGCCTCGCGCAACAAGACAATCCAAGGAGTTCGTGATGGAAATCGATCCTGTCGAGATGATCGCCCTGTGCATCGCCCTGTTTGACCATCTCACGGAAACGGGTGCAGCCTTGCCGGGGCTGGGTGATGGCGCGGTAGCGGCAACGCTGTCTGAGCTGACACAGGGCCTGAACAAGCTGACGGAAGACGCCGAGATGGCCGGGGCGCAGATTGATGCGCTGCGCCCGATGATCAGCGAGATGCCGTCCGAGGATGTGCAGGAAGGTGCGGCCTTCTGCATCGAATTTGCCGAAGACCTGTGACCCTGGCGCAGCCCCCCTCCGACATCCCGCCTGTTGGCGCCCGGTCGGGCATGGCGTTGCCTGTTGCGCAGCGGTTTCAGAGCCTGCGCGTGGGGCGACCCGATTGCCCGCGGCGCCTGTTCCTTACCGCAGCCTGACAGCCCAGGCCAAGCGCGCGCACGAGTTCCTCTGCGCGGGCTTCGGCCGCGTCCACGTCAGGCAGTTCCTCCGGGCCGTCACCCTGCCAGCGCAGTTCCAGGACGATTGGCAGCATCCCGGGATGCTCGAGCACAAAGGCCCAGCCATACAGGGTTTCGGTTCTGCCGCGTGACCGGTGGCCGCGGATGCGCGACCCGTGCCAGGGGTGCAGGACAAGCCGGAATGCCCTGGCCGGAAACCGGCGGCGGCGCAAGGTGACGAACGGCATGAAGGACAGCTCGACCACCCCCGGACTCAGCCGCGCCGTGGGAAACAGGACACTGAGCGCGATCCGGAGCAGCAGCGGCAGGCTGGCAATCAGGAAGCCCAGCGCCATGGCCTTTCCGAACAGCGTCGGCGAATGAGCCCAGAACAGCCCGGACAATGACAGGTACGCCCCCGCCATCACCACCGCCATCGGCGTCAGGCCGTGAACCAGCACGATCTGCTGACCGATGACATAAGGCAGGCTGTGGTACGGTTTCACGCCCCGCAGGGTCACGGCAAGCTTGATCAAGAAGTTTCCTGGCATGTCCATAACGATCCCTGGATGGGTGCGTGCGGGCAGTTGGCCGGGGGCAGGTCAGCCTTCAGGCGGAACCAGACCAGGCGCGGGGCTGCGTCGAGCCAAGCGCGGTCATGGGCGGGTGCGCGCGGCATGGCCAGGACAGATCCGGCGCTGGCTCCCGCCAGAGGCCCGAGGACAGGCGGCTTGCTTTCATGGCCCCTTCAGCCGAACACCAGCCCGCCATCGACGATCAGGTTCTGCCCCGTCACCGCCCGCGACCAGGGCGCGGCAAAGAACAGGACTGCATCGGCCATGTCCTGGGGCGTGGTAACGCGGCCCAGCGGGGTCTGGGCGGCGATGATGTCGAACACGGCTTCGGGCGTCGCGGCGCTGGCATCGGTGGTGCGCAACAGCCCGCCCGAAACCATGTTCACCGTCACGCCAAGCGGCCCCAGTTCCCTGGCCGCCGTGCGGGTAAAGGCCAGGAGCGCCCCCTTTGCGGCGGTGTAGTCGTGGTAGGGCACCACCGGGTTCTGCACCAGATTGGTGCCGATGGTGATGACCCGCCCGAACCCCTGCCGCGCGAAATGGGGTTGCAGCGCCTGGATGCAGGTCAGCGCCCCGCCCACGGCGGTTTCCGCCTGTCGCGCAATCTCGGCCCAGGTCAGGCGATCCAGATGCGCGCGCGCATCGCCGTTGAAGGCGAAATCCGCCAGCGCGTTATGGACGAGCACATCGGGCGCCCCAAGGCGCGCGGTGATCGCCGCGACCATCGCCGTGACCTGTGCGGGGTCGGTCACGTCGGCCGGGAACGCTGCCGCGCGGGGGCCCAGTTCGGCCACCAGCGCCTCGGCTGCCGCGCGGCTGTGGCGGTAGTTCACGGCGACGCGCGCCCCTTCGCCGGCAAAGGCGCGGGCGATGGCGGCGCCAAGGCCCCGGCCTGCGCCGGTGATCAGGACGGTCTGTTCGGAAATCGGACGGCTCATGGCGCATATCCTTCGGGCAGGTGGTGAAAATGGGAAAAGGCGGGTGGGGCCTTGGCCAAGGCCCGCGTGCAGTTCAGGTCATCGGCCGCGTTGGCGCCGATCGCCCCGGCGCGCCGGTCCGCCAGCCGGACCCTGACCGCATCTCACGCATGGCCATTGCGGTCGGGGCACCGGCCGCCAGCAGCGCCTTGGCCATGATGATCATGGCGACGGAACTGGTGATGTTGTGAACAAGCGTTGCAGTGCCACGCGTCCGGTCAAGGTGCCGGTCCGAATCCTTCATCGTCTTTCCCCAATGGCACGGGGAGACCGTTGGTGGATGCGCGGACCGACGGCCCATGAAGCACTCACCGCAGACTCCCTACGCCAGCATGATCTGG
>JAFIED010000164.1 GCA_020832805.1 Pararhodobacter sp. | reverse complement strand
AGGATTTCCAGCGCGTCGGCCGCTGTAACCTGCCCGTCGCCGTTCATGTCGGCGGCGATGAAATTCTGCGCCTGGGCGGGGCCGAAGCTGGGATTCAGCCCAACCGCCATGCGCAGCACATCCAACGCGTCGCCGGCGGTGATCACAGGGTCGCCTGCCTGCGGGTCGTAGGCGCGCGCCGCCTCCAGCCGACCGGCGCTGCCGGGTTCCAGGCCGAAGATCGCGACGCCATCGGCGCCGGTGGTTGCCTCAACGCCCGCGCTGCCGTCCTGCGGCGTAAAGCTAACCTCGACGCCCGCCATGAGGGCACCGGTCAGATCGGCCACGGCAATGCCGACATCAACCTGTGGCGCCAGCGACACGCCCTGATCCGCGAATTCGGCAAAGGCGATACCGCGCAACTGATCGGTTCCGGTGTGATTGAAGGTTTCGGCCGGATCGCGCAGATCGGTCACGGTGGTGATGCCGGTCTGGGGGTCGGTTTCGATGGCATAGTCGGCCAAAGCCCCCGAAAACACTGCGGTGTTCACCCCGTCGCCACCGAACATCAGATCATTGCCCGGCCCGCTGATCAGCCGGTCGTCACCGGCCAGACCGAAGAGTGCGGTTGCCGTCGGAAAGGCTTGCAGCACATCGTCACCGGCGGTGCCCAGCACCTCTGGCAGGAACAGCTGGATCGCGACATCACCGTGCGGCGCCTCGTCATCGAAATTGTATCCCCGCCACAGGCTGAACAATGGCCCGCCATCCGGCAAGGGCAACACGATCTGCTCAAAGAAATTGTTGTCGCCAAAGGGATCGACACGCTGGAAAGGGAAAAGCGGGCCAACCGGCGCGCCCTCGGAATCGTATCGCTGCGCCCACGAGATTTCCTCGGTACGGATGCCAAAACCGTCAAGCCTGAAACCCAGCGTAAGCAGGAACCCGCCATCCGGCATCGGTTGCACCTGGGGCATGGCAAAGCTGCCCGCAATCACCACGGGCTCTGCCATGGCTGCGCCATCGGCATCGAAACGCTGCCAGCGCACCTCGGCAGGGCTGCGCCAGGCCACCACCATGCTGCCATCGGCCAGCGTGGCTATATCGGGGCGTTCGCGCATGCCGTCCGGTGCGTCGGCAACGGCGATCAGGTCGCTGGCCGCGCTGCCATCGCGGTTGACTATCAGCAACATGATCCTGGGTGACGTTCCGGGCGTTTCGGGGTCGTCGCCGCGGTTGTCAGGGTGTTCGGTTCCGATCCGCAGAAGCAACGCATACTGGCCATCGGGCAACGTGGTCGAGGCGTCTACGCGGTCCATGAAGGGGCGGCCATACGCCATCTGGCCAAAAAAGATTGGCGCCGCGTCCATCCAGGGGGTAATTTGCTGCGGCGGCCCCTCGGACCGGCCCTCGGCGTCGAAAGTCTGGGTAAAGATCGTCTCGCCACGCGGGTAGCGGTCCATCATGCCGGGATGGGCAGCGTTCACCGTCACGGCGACACCACCATCGTCGAGTGCCGTCAGGGTACGCAACCCGTAGCTTTTGATCTGGCCGCCGGCGGCAACCTTGAAATCGGTGATCGAACTGGCCGGAGAAAGCGCCAGATCATATGTTGCGCCACCGAGACCCGTCAGGCTGCGGTCAGGCAAGGTGATGGTGGTTTGTGACGACTGTTCGCCCGCATCATCGAACATGACAAGCCGCCGCCCTTCCAGCAGAACGGCAAAGCCACCGCCAGCCAGCCCCACCACATGCGGTTCGATCAGCGCGTTGTTGGCATTCTGATGCTGGAAAAGCGTCAGGATGTCACCAATGGGCTCGCCGTCCGGGCCGTAGCGCTGGGCCAGCACATCGAACAGCGCCGCGTTCTCGGGGTCACGCTGCTGTTCCCATACCATGATCAGGCCGCCATCCTGCAGCAGCGCCGCACCGGGGTACCGCAGGCCCAGGGCGGGCACCTCTTCCTCCAGCCCGTGCAGTGGAGGACGGCTTTTTTCCGACAGCGGAAAGAGATTATAGAACATCGGCGCACGCCTCATGCAATTGACCCGTCAGACGCACTGCAAGTCAGCGCCCCTGCCAGATAAGTGGTCCATGAAAGGGGGTCAGCGTCGATGATTCAGATCAAGCCCCCGCGCAACCGCCCGTAGTGTTGCCCGTATCGCCCACGGCGCGGTGGTGCGCAGCGCCAACAGGTTCGCCCCGGTCAGTGCAAGGTCGCCTGACCGCAGGCCCGCGTGCTGACCGGCCGCTGCCCGCCCGCTGCCCGCCCCAGGGCCAACCCGCCAGGGCAGCCCGCGCGGGAACCCTCGCAACCGGATCTGTTTGGCCACGGCAATACGTTGAATAATCGTCGTTTATCATTGCAGCGCATCCTTCGGGCAGGCACTTGCCGTTCGCTTTTTGATTGGGTTGACAAGATGCACGCACAAGTTGACGGTGCGTTGACTTGGCGTTTTCAGAAAAGGGTACAGCGATGACTACAGTCTTCAGAAGCGAAGAGTTCGAGCAGTTGCTGGAGGATGGCACGCTTGACGATCTGCTGGACGATTTCGAGCTGGATTTCGGCGATTTGCTGATGCCCTTCAACCCGATCGCGCTGCTCCTCGGCGGCGGACCAGACCTGTGGGTCGATTCCATAAGCCCGACACGGATAGACATGACGGCAGAGCCGTTCTTCGGCTTTGCTACTACGCCCGAAGGTTTCTACACCGTCACCATTCACGGCGCCGGCTTCAGCCCAGTAGGCGATCCCGAAGCCTTTGAGGATGCACTCGACGAGTACGAGGCTTCAGGCCGCATCGACCGGATTACCATTGATTTCGAGCCCATGGAGCATGGTGGCGAAGACGACGGTACGGCGCCGGATGATGGCCCCATCCGCATCATGGACATGACCATCACGCCAGGGGCCTATACGCTGACCAGCGGCAATCAGGCCCTGGAAATCACCGGGACGCTGCCCAACACTTTCGAGCAGATGAACGACTTCTTAATGGGGTTGGAAGCGCTGTTCGAACTTGATGACGAGGACGAAGACGCCACGCCCGATTTCTCGATCATCGATACCCTGCTGGAACCCTACAGCTTTTCCAGCCTCACGCTGTTTGACGATGGCGAAGAGGTGCTGGCCGTACAGATGATCCCCGAGGGGCTGGAAATCAGCGCCGGGGGCTATCGCATCGTGTTTTGCGATTTCTCGCTGAACTTCGAAGCATTGTTCGAGGCGCTGGGCGGGCTTGGTGATTTCGAGGAAGACGAACCCCTGTGGCCGGACGTGGGTTTCTACGACGCCGAGGGAAACCCGGTGGAGATGGTCAGCGAACTCGGGTTTCTGACAGTCGGGTTCTTCGAAGATACCACCTTCCTGAACTTCACCCCCTCGACTGATGGGGTTGGCACCTATTACATCGGGGTTCGCGCCGACGCTGACGGACCGCTTTCCCAGGGCTTCTACCAGGTGGCCGAGACCTCTCGGGTTGACTTCGATTTCCCCCGCATCGAGGAAACCGACGGCGATGCGCCGGCCGATATTTCCACGCAATACACGCTGGCCCCGGGCGGTGATTTCGTTGGTCTGATCGACCCCGAAGGCGATGAAGACTGGATTCGCGTGAATTTCGATGAGGCGGAAACACTCTACACGTTCCGGATCGTCGGTCTGACCGATGACGATATGGACGACGGCGGTTTCGACATCGACCTGGACGCGTTGTTCGCCCTGTTCGGGGTGACCTGCGTGCGCGTGTTCAACCCGGCGGGCGAGCTGATTGCCGAGGCGGCAGACCCCGCAGACCTGTTCGGCGACCCCGATGGCCCCGGCGAGCCGGATGAGCCCGGTGAGCCGGACGACGATCCAGACCTGCCCGGGCCCGGCTTTCCGTCTTTGCCGCCTGGCCCGGCATGGGGTGTCGGTGACCCGCATCTGTTCACGCTAGACGGTGTGGGCTATGATTTTCATGCGGCGGGCGAATATGTGATGACCCGCGCCACCGATGGCAGCAGCTTCGAGGTGCAGGCGCGCATGGCGCCGGTGGGCGAGAACGTGACCGCCAACATTGCCGCCGCCGTGCAACTGGATGGCGCCGCGGTGATGGTCGATGCCCGCGGCCCCACGCCCTTGACGGTCAATGGCGCGGCCACCGAGATAGAGGATGGCGCATTCATCCAGGTCGGCGGCGACAGGATTTACCGCGAAGGCGACAGCTACATGCTGGTCCACACTCGCGATGGCGACATGGACACGGGCTACAGCGCCGTCCAGGTCGATATCGTTGGGGACCGGGTGGATATCATTGTCGGGCTGGAAGAGGCATGGCGCGGCAATGTCGAGGGGCTTCTGGGCAATTTCGACGGCAACCCCGACAATGACATCGCGCTGGCCGATGGCACCGTGCTGGAGCGCCCGCTGCGCTTTGACGATGTCTATGGCAGCTACCGCGAAGACTGGCGCGTCAGCACCGAAGAGCAAAGCCTGTTCACCTACGGCGCGGGCGAGGGGCCGGACAGCTATTATCTGCCGGACTACCCCACATCCATGGTCACGCTGGGTGATTTCAGCGACGACGCGCGCGCCGCCGCCGCCGCCCGGCTGGAAGGCTCGGGGCTGGAACCGGGCACACTGGCCCATGACAATGCGCTGCTTGACCTGCTGCTGACCGATGACGACAGCTATATCGTTTCAGGCCGCACCGCCCAGACCAAGGTGGACACCCGCCCCGAAGAGTCTGCGGCGCCCGTGGTGCCAGAAGTGGATGGTGGCGGGCTGGAAGGGTTGCTGGTGCTTTCCGGCCAGATCGCCGATACCAGCGGCGCTGCCCTGAATGGCGCCACCGTCACCTTCCAGCCGCTAGGGCGCAGCGTGCAGCTGACCCGCCTGACGCGCGACAGTGACGAGTTCAGCTTTGATCTGTCCGAGGGCGCCTCGGGGCAGGTCAATGTCACGCGCGAATACGCCGGAGATGCAGACGCCAGCATCACCGCCAGCGACGCGCTGGACGTGCTGCGCCTGTCGGTCGGCCTGTCGCCCTCGTTCGGCCCGGCGGCGGCACAGAATTACGTGGCCGCCGATATCAACGGCGATGGCCGCGTCGGCGCCGATGACGCGCTGGAAGTGCTGCGCCATGCGGTGGGGCTGGAAAGCGACCATGTGCCGCGCTGGGTGTTCGTC
>JAFIED010000152.1 GCA_020832805.1 Pararhodobacter sp. | reverse complement strand
CGAAGGAGGATGGTCAATGATCAGTTGGCTTCTGGTCATGCCCATCGCGATTCCCTTCGCGACGGCGGTAATCGCATGGCTGGCGCGCATGGGGCCAGCCGGGCGCTGGATATCCCTGTTCGGGTCGGTGCTTTCGTTGGTGGCTTCGGTGGCGCTGCTGGTGGCGGTGCTGGAAAACGGGGTGGTTGCCGCCCAGATGTCGAACTGGGACGCGCCCTTCGGCATCACGCTGGTGGCCGATTACCTGGGCGTCGTCATGGTGGTGATCACCGCCATCACCGGGCTGGCAACCGCCATCTATGCGCTGGGCGAAATCCCGGAAAGGATGGAAAAGCTGGGCTATCATGCCCTGTTCCAGACCCTGATTGCCGGTGTCACCGGCGCCTTCCTGACCGGCGACCTGTTCAACCTCTATGTCTGGTTCGAGGTGATGCTGATCTCGTCCTTCGGCCTGCTGGTGCTGGGCGGTTCGCGCGAACAACTGGACGCGGGTATCAAGTATGTGGCGCTGAATCTGGTGTCGACGCTGGTGTTCCTGTCCGGCATCGGCCTGCTGTATGGCATGACCGGCACGCTGAACATGGCCGACCTGCGCGGCGCCGTGGCGGCGGTGGAAAACCAGGGGCTGGTCACGGTGGTGGCCATGATGTTCATGGTTGGCTTCGGCGTGAAAGCGGCGGTGTTCCCGCTTTTCTTCTGGTTGCCGGCCTCGTATCATACGCCCAGTTTCGCGGTCTCTGCCGTGTTTGCCGGCCTGCTGACCAAGGTCGGCGTCTATGCAATGATGCGCATGTTCACGCTGGTCTTTACCGGCGACATCGGCTTCACGCATGAAATCCTGATCTGGGGGTCGGCGCTGACCATGCTGACCGGGGTTCTGGGCGCTGCAGCCCAGACAGATTTCCGCAAGATCCTGTCGTTCCACATCATCAGCCAGATCGGGTACATGACCCTGGGTCTGGCGCTGTACACGCCGCTGGCGCTGATGGGGGGCGTTTTCTATCTGGTGCACCACATCATCGTCAAGGCGAACCTGTTTCTGGTGGCCGGTGTGGCCAACAAGCTGGCGGGCGGCACCGATCTGAACCGCATCGGCGGGCTGTACAAGTCCTCGCCCTTTCTGGCGGCGCTTTTCGTCGTGCCGGCCTTTTCCCTGGCCGGCTTTCCGCCGCTATCGGGTTTCTGGGCGAAGTACCTGATCGTCAAGGCGTCGATCGAACTGGAACACTGGGTGATCGTCTTTGTTGCGCTGTTCGTAGGCTTGCTGACCATCTTTTCGATGACCAAGATATGGGGCATGGCGTTCTGGAAGCCGCATCCGGATGGCATCGAGCCAACACCCGGGCGCATCCCTGCATCGGTGCGCGTGCCCATGATGTTGCCGATTGTCGGGCTGGCGGTGATGACCGTGCTGATCGGCTTCTTCCCCGAACCCTTTGTGCAGTTCGCACGCATTTCGGCGGAACAGTTGCTTGACCCCACGGCCTATGTCACCACGGTGCTTGGCGCGCAGGCCGAGGCGGTGGTAACCGTGGGAGAGGGGCAGCCATGAACAACGCGCTTGTCATCAACCTGATCCTCGCCTTTGCCTGGGCGGCCATGACCGGCTCTTTCTCGCTGGATTCGCTGGCGGTAGGGGCGGTTCTGGGCTTCTTCGCGCTCTGGCTTTCGGCGCCGCTGACCGGCATCGACCGGCTGTATTTCATCCGCAGCTATCGGGTGGTGCGGCTGGCCCTGTTCTTCCTGTGGGAGTTGCTGCTGTCGTCGATCCGGGTTGCCTGGGATGTGATCCGCCCCTTCCCGCAGAACCGGCCCGCGATCATCGAGATGCCGCTGAGCGTGAAATCGGATCTGGAGATCCTGCTGGTCACCAATCTGATTTCACTTACCCCCGGCACGCTGAGCGTGGATGTCACCGAAGACCGCAGCACGCTGCTGGTGCATGCCATGTTCGCGGATGACCCCGACGCACTGGTTGCCGAGTTGAAGAACGGAATGGAGCGCATGGTAGCGGAGGCATTCGAGCAATGACCGCAACGGATTTCCTGGACCTGTCGGTGCAGATCACGCTGGGCATGATCCTGCTGGGTCTGGCCATCGCCTTTTTCCGTCTTGCCATCGGCCCCACGCTGGCTGACCGCGTGGTCGCGCTGGACATGATGACCATCACCATCATCGCCTTTTGCGGCGTCTATGCGGTGGCATCCGACGATGCCTCGTTCCTGGATGTGGCCATCGTGTTGGCGCTGGTCGGCTTTCTGGCCACCGTGGCGCTGGCCCGCTATGCCGAACGCCGCTTTGAACGTGAGAACGGGTCCACCGACACCGGGAGAACGGGCGATGATTGAAATCGTGATAGCGCTGTTGCTGTTGGGCGGCGGGGCCTTTGTGCTGATCGCCGCCATTGGTATCCTTCGCCTGCCGGATCTGTTGACGCGGATGCATGCCTCGACGAAGGCGGGCACGCTGGGCAGCCTGCTGATTCTGGCGGGGCTGGCGATCTATGTCGCCTCGATCCCGGTGACCAGCAAGGTCATTGCCACGGCACTGTTTCTGTTGCTTACCGCGCCCATTGCCGCGCATATGATCGGCCGCGCTTATGCACGGACCACGCGAAAGCAAGCGGCCGCCGGCAAGGGTGGCAACTGAACACCGCGTTTCGGGGCTTTCAGGCGCTGCCGGGCGGCAAGACCAGCAGATGCCGTTCAGGCTGCTTGCCGGCGTGCGTTCCGGCCCTATTTACCCTACTGTCTGCGTGAGGGAACGCTGCCAATGACCCCTGCATGACAGTTGTCACCAAGTTTTTCTGCTGGTTGGCGCGGCGGCCTGTTGTCGTTGCGCCGGTCTTGCTGGCGCTGACGCTGATCGCTGCGGCAGGCGCGACCAACCTGCGCACCGAAATCGACTTTTCCGGCCTTATCAACCCGCAGTCGCAAACGGCCCAGGCGATGCGCGACTATCAGGCGCGCTTTGGCCGGATGAGCTTTGACGAGGTTCTGCTGATCGAGGGCGACCGGCTGGACAGTGACGCTGCGCTGGATGCGCTGGAAGAGCTGCTGATCGAGTTGCAGTTCGTCGAGGGCGTCGAACGCGTGTTCAGTATCTTTTCGATTCCCGGCCCCGGCATGGCCAGCGCCTGGCTGACAAGCCCGCAGGCACAAGACCTTGATGCGGCCACCCGCTTGCAGCGCCTTCAGCAAACCAATCCGTTGGCCGCACAGATGCTGTCTGATGATCTATCGGCCACGGTGGTTGTGGTGGTGCCACAGCGCGGCACCCCGCGCGCTGCCCTGCTGCAGGGGCTGGCCCGTGCCCGGGCCGACGCCGCGCCGGCGCTGCGCCTTACCGCCGCTGGCCTGCCAGAGGTGCACGCGGCCATCGGCACCGGCCTGTTGCGTGACCTGCGCATTCTGACACCCATCGCGGTTCTGGCCTGTGCGTTGTTGACACTGCTGCTGTTTCGCAGCCTGCAGGCGGTTATCGTCTGTGCCTTGCCGCCGGTCTGTGCGCTTTTCTGGTTCATGGGCTGGCTGGGCGCGCGGTCGATCACGCTGGACCCGTTGATGGGCTCGCTGCCGGTGGTGCTGATCGTACTGTGTTTCTCGCAATGCATGCATCTGTACTACGCCGCGTTGCGGCTCTCGCGGCAGGGGGAACCGCCCGTCGATGTGGTGCCGCGCGCCCTGGCTGAAACCCTGCCGGCCATGGCCCTGACAACGCTGACCACCGTCATGGCCTTTGTGTCAATCGCCCTGCAGGGCGCACCGCAACTGACCAAGATGGCGCATGCCGGGATCGTTGGCATGATCCTGGGGCTGGTGGCCGGGCTGACCTTGGCGCCGCTGCTGATGTGGTTGCTGCGCGCCCCACGCCCCGCTGACCGCGAGCCCGGCGCACTGGGGCCGGTGCTGACCCTGGCGCGGCATCTGGCCCGGCGGGTGCGGCTGGTGCCCGCGGGGACTGCCGTGCTGATGGTGGCGCTTTTGCTGCTGCAATCGGAATCGCGCATCGGCTTTCGCTATGCCGAATACCTGCCCACCACGGCGCCGATCACCCAGACACTGCAGCGGATGGAGGCGATGGGCCTGGGCAGCGATCGGATTTTCCTGGTGGTCGATTCCGCGCCCGCTCTTGCCCCCGCCCGTGCCGAAGACGGCACGGCCTTTGCCCCGGAACTGGCCAACCTGACAGCGGCCGCCGCCATTCTGTGGGGTGAAGGGCGCAGGCAGGCAGACTGGCTGGACGCGTTGCACGCCCTTGCTGAAAGCGGCCGGATATCGGCGGGCGATGGCTCGGCCCATGCGCTGCCGGTGCAACTGCCGCTGACCGGGGGCGCGGTGCAGTCAGATACCGCGCTGCGCCAGATTGAGGCGCAGATGCAGGCCGCCGGTCTGGGCGGTGTAACACAACTTGTGGGGGCAAATCAGGCGCTGTTGACCGAAGGGCCAGCCCTGGTGGAGCAGCTGCGCTTCGGGCTGTATGCCACGATTGCGGCGATTACCTTGCTTATCGGATGGGTGTACCGGTCCTGGCGCATTGCGCTGGTCGCACTGGTGCCCAATCTGGTGCCCATTCTGGGAGTCGAGGCGTGGATGGTGATGGTCGGGCGCGAGTTGTCGATCATGACCATGATCGCGCTGACCGTGGCCTTTGGCATTGCGGTCGATGACACATTGCACCTGTTGAACCGATACCGGCTGGCGGCGGGTCTGCCGCATATCGAACGGGTGGACCGCGCGCTTGCCGATGCGGGACCGCCGATCATCGCCACCA
>JAFIED010000148.1 GCA_020832805.1 Pararhodobacter sp. | reverse complement strand
TGCCGATGTGACGGCCGTCTCGAACGGCCACGCAGCCTGCGAGGCCTTCGCAAGGCAGGGGTTCGACGTGCTGTTGCTTGACATCGCGATGCCGCTGATGGGCGGTGTGGAGGCGCTGCAGCGGATGCGGGACCGGGCGGTCGAGGCGGCGCAACCGATGCCGCCGGCACTGGCCGCAACGGCGAATGTCCTTGCCGACCAGGTCGAGGCCTATCGCCGCGAGGGCTTCGCGGGCGTGCTCTGCAAGCCGTTCCGCAAGCAGGATGTCCTGAACGCGCTGTGCGCGGCGATCGGCACCGCGCCGGTCACGCTGCCGGCCCGCGGAACCGCCTGAACCCGGCGGATCCGAGCTGCACGCCAGCCGCGCCCGCCAGCCAGCCAAACCAGCCAGCCGTGGCAGTCAGCCCAGCAGCCCCAGACCCGCCCCGCCGACAGCAGCGACGATCACCACACCCCAGGGTGGAACCTTCCACATCATCAGCAACACGAAACAGGCCAGCGCCAGGGTGAAATCCCGCATGTCGGAAATCGCGCCGGTGAAGACAGGTGCGTAGAGCGCCGCGCCCAGGATGCCGACAACGGCGGCATTGGCACCCTGCATCAGCGACTGCGCAACCGGCATCGACCGGAAGCTGTCCCAGTAGGGCAGGACGCCGATCAGGATCAGGAAGCCGGGCAGGAAGACGGCGCAAAGGGCAATCGCCGCACCGGCCAGACCATGCGGCTCGGGCCCCAGAACGGCGCCCAGATAGGCGGCAAAGGTGAACAGCGGCCCGGGCACCGCCTGCGCGGCGCCGTAGCCGGCCAGGAAGGCATCGGGCGTCACCCAGCCGGGCTGCACCACCTCGGCCTGCAGAAGCGGCAGCACGACATGGCCACCCCCGAAGACCAGCGCACCGGCACGGTAGAAGCTGTCGAACACCGCCAGCGCCTGCCCCTGCCCGGCAAGCAGCGGCAGCAGCGCCAGCAGCCCGGCAAAGACCAGAAGCGCCGCTGCGGCAACACCGCGGCTTACCGGCATGACCACATGCCCGCCCACGGGTGTGCCCGTGCCACGACCGAGGGCCAGCCCCGCAACCGCCCCGGCGACGATTGCACCGACCATGCCCAGGGGCCCGGGCAGCAAGGCCAGCAGCGCAACCGCCAGAACGGCAATCGCCGCGCGTTCCCTGTCCGGGCAGAGCGTGCGCGCCATGCCCCAGACCGCCTGCGCAACAATGGCAACGGCCACGATCTTGAGCCCGTTCAGGGCACCGGTGCCGGCCGGCCCGGAAATGCCCGCCGCCGTCATGGCAAAGACCAGCAGCACCAGCGCCGAGGGCAGGGTGAAGGCCACGAAGGCCGCCAGCGCCCCCGGCCAGCCGGCGCGCATCATCCCCAGCGCGAAGCCCACCTGCGAGGATGCGGGGCCGGGCAGGAACTGGCACAGCGTCACCAGATCGGCATAGGCGGCATCGCTCAGCCATTTGCGGCGCGTCACCAGCTCGTCACGGAAGTAGCCCAGATGCGCGATCGGGCCGCCGAACGAGGTCAGGCCAAGCTTCAGGAAGGCGCCGAAGACCTCGGCGGCGGTACCCGGCAGCCGGCTTTCCTGGTCCTGCGTCATGTCTGCCTCGCCCCGCGGACGCAGTCGCACAGCCGCGCAGCGCGGCCATCGCAAGCAGTCCGGGTGTTCAGATAGCCGAGCTTCCGCAGCTTTCCAACCGTTGCACGCTACTGCCGCCCCCATGCGGCGGGCCGGCCAATGCCCCGCATGACAGCCCCGTGCCAGGCGCCCCCCGTGTCAGGCGCCCCCCGTGTCAGGCGCCCCCTGTGAAAGGCGCCCCCCGTGCCAGCCCCTGCCACCGGCACTAGGCGGCCTCATCTGCCCTGAAGGCATGCAGGTTGGGGGCGCCGGCGAATTTGACCGGACAAATTATTTGACCGGACAAATTCGCGGCCCTAAGCTGACAGGACCCCTTGCAAGCACAGGCGCCATGCCGACCGAACGAATCGACCGACATGTACAGACCGCCGCGCGCTGGATGGCGCGCCTCGCCGGGGTGCTGATCCTGGTGATCGCCCTCCTCGTGACCGGCGATGTGCTGGCGCGCAACCTGACCGGCCGGACCGTGCTGCATTCATTCGAGATCAGCGCGTATCTGTTCGCTGCGGCGCTCAGCCTGGGCCTTGCGCATACGCTGGCCACAGGCGGCAACATCCGCATCGACGTGATCTATGCGCTGTTTCCGCCCGCCCTGCGCCGGGCGCTGGACCTTCTGGCGCTGGCTGGCGTGACCGCGCTGGGCCTGTTCCTGGCCTGGTTCGGATGGGGGCTGGCGCTGAACAGCCTGGCGCGCGGGGTGGCGTCGAACACGGTTCTGGCCGTGCCGATGGCGATTCCGCAGATGATCTGGGCAGCGGGGATCACGGCCTTCGGGCTGGTGGGTCTGGCGCTCACCCTGCGTCATGCGGTGCTGCTGGCGACAGGGCGGCTTCAGGCGGCGGATCGGCTTGCCGGCATCGTCCCCGACGGGGCCGAGGTTGAAACCGGCGAAGGGGTGGCGCGGTGATCGGGGTCCTGCTGGCGGTGCTGTTCGGGCTTCTGGCGCTGGGACTGCCGGTGGCGGTGGTGCTGG
>JAFIED010000138.1 GCA_020832805.1 Pararhodobacter sp. | reverse complement strand
GCCGGGCAGGGCAGGGCGCTGATAGGCCAGCGCCCCGAAGCGCAGGCGCAACGCGCCGCCCGGCCCGATGCCGTGCAGGCCGATGCGTTCTTCCCAGTCGGCCTGCAGCGCCAGACTGGGCACCTGGCTGTTGTCGTCATCGGCGCGCAACGACCGAAAGCCCAGCACACGTGCGCGTATCGCCTGGTCGCGGCGAATGCGCTCCAGCGTCACATCGCTGGACAGCCGGGCCTGGTCGGTGATGCCATAGGTTTCCAGATAGGTTCGGTCGGTGGGGGCAAGCAGGTCAAAGCTGAGCCGGAAATCATTGCGCAGCCGGAACAACCCGCGCAGATGGGCGTATCCGCGCACCCTGCCTGCATCCAGCTGGTCGCGCGACAGCTGCCCCGCGAATTCGATCCCGCCATCGCGGAACGCATGACGATAGCGAAAGGCCAGCGCCATCATGCCGCGCCCGCCGGCGAAGGGCGTGATGGTCAGGTCACGGTTGCTGCCGATGGGGATGAAATAAGGCAGGCCCAGGCTGAAGCCGAAATCGCTGGTCACGCGAAACCGCGGCGACAGAATGCCGGGCGAGCGGTCAAGCCCGGGTTCCGGCAGGCGCAGGCGCGGCACATAGGCAACCGGCACGCCGCCCAGCCGGAACTGGGCACGTTCGAAATGCAGTTGCCGGGCCTGCTGGTCATGGCGGACGCGGTCGGCGCGAATCTCCCACAGGGGCGTGGGGTTTTCGGCGCAGACACGGCAGCTGGAGGCGATGACGGCGGTCATCTGGTCATCGCGCCCGTCCTGCCGTTCGATGCGGGCAGCGGCCACCTGAAGCTGCTGATCCAGCACCAGCCGGGCGCCGCGGATGATGCCTTCGCGCAGGTCGCGCGACAGATCGGCCTGATCGGCGACGATGATCCGATCCGGCCCGTCGCTGAGAACGATCGGCCCGGCAATGGTCAGCTGCCCGCTGCGCCGGTCGAAACTGATGCGATCGGCGCGCAGTTGCACCGAACCGTGCCAGACTTCGACCGCGCCACTGGCGACCAGCCGCCCGGCCCGGTCGATCATGACCGAATCGGCCATCAGGCTGGCCACCTGCTGCGCGCGCAGCATGGTGGCGGGTGCGCCGGCAAGGGCGATGCCAAGTGCCAGCGCCAGGACAGGGCGGGTGGGCGGCGGGGGCAACCAGTGGCGCGCCAGCCGGGCAAGGCTGCGGCCCAGGCCGGTTCGGCCTTGCGCACTGTGCCTGATACCTGCAGCACCCATCACCTGGTCCCAACGCACTAGCCATCCTCCAGATGGAGCAATACGCCAGTTGCCAGCATGATGGAAGCTATGGGCGGGGTCCAGACGGCCAGCGACAGGGGAACCTGCCCTGTCTCGCCCAGCACCAGCGCAAAGTTGCGCAGAAAGAACAGCGCAAAGCCTGCCATCACCGTGGCCAGGACCCGGATGCCGGTGCGCCCGGCCCGGCTGTGCCGCAGGCACAGGGCAGCCCCGATCATCATCATTGCCGCCATCATCACGGGCAGGGCCAGTTCCGACTGCAACTCGGCTCTTTGGCTGCGCGCCGACAGGCCGGCGCGTTCCAGGACGCCGATCAGGTCAGGCAGGCCCCAGACCGACACCAGGCCGGGCTGGGCAAAACTGTCGCGCAGCCGGGCCGGCGTCAGGTCGGTGGGCAGGGTCAGGCTGTCATGGCGCTCGGATTCAGCCTCGGGGTTGGGGCGCTCAAGATGCCAAAGCGTGGCATCGCTCAGCCGCCATTGACCGGCCTCCAGCCGGGCCGAGGCGGCCTCGATCCGGCTGAGCGGGCGCCCGGTCTCGCGCTCGAAACCCAGAAAGGTGACATGCGCAAAGCTGACACCGTCAGGCCCGGCGCGTTCCGCCCGGATGACGGTCTGACCCAGCGGGTCGCCCTGACGCAGCCAGATGGCGCCATCGGCCACCCCAACCTGCATGGCGACTTCGGGGTTCTGGATGGCCATGACCTGGGCCTGATAGCTGCGCGTTGCCAGGGCGGATACCGGGTTCAGCACCGCCACCGCCAGCATGCCCAGGATCAGCGTGGCAACAAAGGGCTCGGCCAGCATGCGCAGCGCCGAGCGCCCGGCGGCACGGATGACCACCAGCTCCGATGACCGCGCCATGGCCAGAAACAATGCCATCGAGCTGAGAATCATGATGAGCGGCAAAATCTGGTGCAACGTGCGCGGGACCCGCAGAAAACCCAGCCAGACCAACTGCGACATGGGCGCGCTGCCGCCAAGGCGACGCACCAGTTCGACCATCTCGAACAGATAGAGCACACCCAGAAAGACGGCGGCAATCAGCGCGAAACTGCCGATCAGGCGGCGGGTGATATACAGGCCCAGGGTCATCGGTCGTTGCCTGCCGCGCCCGGCATCGCGGTGCCTGCGATTGCCGGTCTTGGCCGCGGCCCCCGGCGCCCTGCCGCGCGGGCCAGAAACGCCGCAATGATGGCCAGCGCGGTCAGCAACGGCACCACCGCCAGCCAGGCCCTTTCAGGCGCACGCAGCGCCTGGCCGGTCAGTGCATTTGCCAGAACCTGTGTCAGCCCCAGCAACACCACCGCCAGCAGCACGGGCCGCCAGAAACCCAGCCGGTTGAACCCGCCCGCCATCAATACCGCAAAGCCCAGAAGCGCCGTTGCCATGGCCATCAGCGGATCGACAATGCGCGAGGCCAGTTCATAGCGCAGTTGTGCCATGCTGGCGCGGGTCTCCTCAAGCAGCGCCGCAGAGGGGGCGAAAAGGTCGCGCGTGCCCAGTTCCTGCACCGAGCGCCCGCGCCCGGCAGGGCCGATGAAGGCGCCCAGATCATAGGTGAAATCGCCAAAGGTGGTGGTGAACAGCTGGCCGGTGTTTCGGTCGTATATCTGTGCAAACCCGTCGATCATCACCAGTTTCGGCCCGCTGCGCTCGGGCACGATCAGCGCGCTGCGGGCGGTGTAGTCAATGCGCTGACCCGCTGCGCGGTGATCGGACAGGAACACACCGCGCAACCCCCCCTCTTGCGTGATCTCGCTGATGAACACCGTCAACCCTTCGCCCGGATGCTGGAACACCCCGGCCTGCAACAGCCCGCTGGTGATGTTCTGTGCGATCTCTGCCTGCCGTTCGGCCAGTTGCGCCCGGGCGGCGGGAATCAGCAGATGCATCAGGACGGCCAGAAACCCTGCCACGATCAGGCCGAACAGCGCCACCGGCCGCGCCAGCCGCCAGGGCGACAGGCCCGCCGCCTGCACCACCGTCAACTCGTTCGAGCGCAAGAGCGCCAGCGTGACATAGATCGCCGCGACAAAGGCAGCGATGGGCAGCACCGTGCGGATCAGGATGGGCAGGCTGAGCAGGGTGAATTCCAGAAACACCAGCATCGGCTGGCCATCGCCGATCAACTGGTCGAACAGGCGCACCGCCCGGTTGACCCAGGTAACGGCCACCAGCACCAGCGAGAAGAACCCGAAGACCCACAGCAGCTGGGCCAGTATGTAGCGATCAAGCCGCGCCATGCGCCTGTCATCCACCCCAGATGCGGCCAGCCTAACGGTTCCGGCGGCCGGTGAAAACGGGCAAAGCGAGGGGTTTCCAAGCGCCGGGCGGAATGTTTGTGATCATCCGCGTTGCCGGGCGCGCCATGTGGCCCGAACCCGGGCGCTGAAAAGGCGACGATCAACCGTCAGGCGCCTGCGTTCGGGCGCCGCAGAATGATGCAACGACATTGGGCTGGCTGCCCCGGTCAGGGTGCTGCGTTCGACCGTTCGCCGTTTTCCTCCAGCGCGCGGCGCAAGCGGCGGATCAGAATATTGCGGCGCTTGGCGTCGGCGCTCTGGGCCAATGCGTCGTTGATGTCCAGAAACAGGCGCGAGACCTCGTTGTGCCAGTCCAGCCGGCCCACCTGTTCGGGGCGCAGGCGGGGGGCGGGCCGGTCCTGCGGGGCGCGGGCGCCGGCCGGGGTCAGTTCGAAAGCCTCGTCCAGCACGGGGCGCCGGATACGCTGTGCCCCCATGCCGGGTGCCAGCCGGTCGGCCAGCGCCTGCAACGCGGCCTCTTCGCCATGGGTCAGAAAGATCTCATGGGTGATCGGCGCGCGGGCTTCCAGCCAGCCCATCAACTCGCTGGCATCGGCATGGCCGGAATACAGATCAATCGCCCGTATCCGCGCGCGCACCCGGTAGACCTCGCCCTGAATGCGCACCGATGGCGCCCCGTCGCGCAGAATCCGGCCCAGCGTGCCCTCGGCCTGATCCCCCACGAACAGCACCGTCGCCTCGTCGCGCCACAACCAGGTCTTGAGCCGGTGGCGGATGCGCCCGGCCTCGCACATGCCGGATGCGGCAATGACGATGTGAAATTCGCGCAGATTGTCCAGCGCCATGCTTTGTTCCACTGTCTGGGTGAAATGCAGGTTCTTCGAGCCCAGCAGGTCACGGAACCGCTGGCCGCTTTCGATCTCGCGCTTGTGGCGGGCAAAGACCTGGGTCGCGCGCAGGGCAAGGGGCGAATCGACATGCACGGGGATGGCCGGCAAGGCGCCCTCGTCCATCAACTGCATCAGATCGGCGATGACTTCCTGCGCCCGTTCGACGGCAAAGGACGGGATGATCAGCGCGCCATGCGGCGTCATGGCGGCACGAACCTCGTCGCGCAACAGGCAACGGCGCGCGGCTTCGGTGGTGGCGGGGCGGTCCTCGTCGCCATAGGTGCCCTCGCAGATCACATAGTCCAGCCCCGCAGGCGCTTCGGGGTCCGGGTGCAGCAGCTTGGCAGAGGGGCCGATATCGCCGGAAAACAGCAGCCTGAGCGGGCGTTTGTGCCCGCTCAGCGCCACCTCGACCTCGACCGAGGCAGAGCCCAGCATGTGCCCGGCATTCCACAGCCGCGCCCGCACGCCCGGCAGCACGCCGAACCAATCGCCATAGGGCTGCGGCCGGAACAGGGCCAGGCAGCGGTCGACATCGCCGCCATCATAGATCGGCGTCACTTCCTCTACCGGCGCGCGGGCCTTGCGACGGTTCAGCGCCTTGACCTCGGTTGCCTGGATATGCGCGCTGTCAGGCAGCATGACGGCGGCCAGGTCGGCGGTGGCGGGTGTGGCGTGAATGGCGCCGCGAAAGCCGTCGCGCACCAGCCTGGGCAAGAGGCCGGAATGGTCGATATGGGCATGGGTCAGGATGACGCCCTGGATTTCGGCAGGGTCAAAAGGGAAGGGGCGGTAGTTCAGTTCCTTCTCGGTCTTGGGCCCCTGGAACATGCCGCAGTCGATCAGCAGGGCGCCGTGCTGCGTTTCCAGCCGGTAGCAGGAGCCGGTGACGGCACGCGCGGCGCCGTGAAACGATAGTCGGGGAAAGGGCATGAATGACGGCTCCTGTTTGTGGCGAGCCTAGCCGCTGGCAAGGAAGAGGGGTAGGGGTGGTGTATCTGAAGGCCAGGCAATGCCACCACCGGAACAGCCGCGTGAAACCAGCGCACTTGCGCCAGGTCCAAAGGGGCGCGATCCTGCCGAACGGGCTGCAGACCATCAGGGACAAACCGCCAGACAGCACAGGAGTACCATGATCACGCCGCTTGCCGATCTGCCCCATCAGACCCGCGCCGAACTGGCCATACGCACCAGCGCGCCGGGATTGCTGCATCTGACCGGCCATCTGGGTGCAATTCTGGCGACAGGCACGCTGATTGCGCTGCAACCGCCGCTTTGGTGGCTGGCGTTGCCTGTTCATGGCATCCTGATCGTGTTCCTGTTCACATTGCAGCATGAATGCACCCACCGCACCCCGTTTGCCCGCGACTGGCTGTGCGATCTTGTGGGCCATGTCATCGGCCTGTTGATCGTGAACCCTTTTCTGTGGTTCCGCCCCTTTCATTTTGCCCATCACCGGCACACCAACCGCCCTGGCGATCCGGAACTGGACGGACCATCGCTGGCCACCCCTGCGCAATGGTTGTGGCATGTCAGTGGCCTTCCATACTGGCGCGCGCAGATCGCCCTGATGATCCGGCTGGCGTGCGGCCGGGAATCCCCGGTCTGGCTGCCTGCCACGAGTTGCCGCCGCGCTGAACGCGAAGCGCGCGTGTTGCTGACGCTTCACGTGCTGGCGTTGCTGACCCTGTTTTGGTCACCGCTGGTTCTGTGGCTGTGGATTGTGCCGTGTCTGCTGGGCCAACCGGTGCTGCGGCTGTATCTGCTGGCCGAGCATGGTGACTGTCCGCAGGTGGCCGACATGATGGAGAACACCCGCACCACCTTGACCAACCGCGCCGTGCGGGCGCTGGCCTGGAACATGCCCTATCACGCCGAACATCACCTTGCCCCGCAGGTGCCGTTCCACCGCCTGCCCGCACTGCATGCCCTGATCCGCGACCAGTTGCGCGTGACCGCGCCGGGCTATGCTGCCTTTACCCGGGACTACCTGGCGCGGCGGCGGAAGGGGAGCCTGGTGATTTGAGCACGCATTCCGGCTAGGCATGCAATGCGCGTGCATCGCGTCACTGCAGACTTTGATGATCGCCGGATTACAGCGGGTGCTTCTGCATGCTGCCCAACAGAACGCCTGTCGTGATCAGATCAGGCACGGCCCGTTCGCGGGCCTGAAAGCGGGCCTTCGGGCATGCAGTGGCGGGATCGGCGGGGCGGATGGAAAAGCACAAGTCAACAAAAACACCAACAGGAAATCCACGTCAGCAGAGCGAAGTCAAAGGCTTGCGAGGCCATGGCGGTTTTTGCCCCCAATGTTTCCGGGGGCCTTTGCTGACCCTCGGAACCCCGTCAGATGGCCAGTTACCCGCCCGCCCTGATCGGCTCGACATATTGCAGCGCCATGTCCCAGGGAAAGAAGATCCAGGTGTCCTGGCTGACCTCGGTGATGAAGGTTTCCACCATGGGGCGGCCCTTTGGCTTGGCATAGACGGTGGCGTAATGGGCGTTGGGATACAGCGCGCGGACCAGTTCCAGCGTCTTGCCGGTATCCACCAGATCGTCGATCACCAGCACCCCGGCGCCGCCGGCGCCCATGATTTCGGCGCTGGGGGCCTTGATCAGACGCGGCTCGGCCTGGGTCATCTTGTCGTAACTTTTCACCGACACCGTATCGACCACGCGAATGTTCAATTCACGCGAGACAATCATCGCCGGGGCCATGCCGCCGCGCGTGATGGCGACCACTGCGCGCCAATGGCCGTCATCCGGGCCCAGGCCCTGCAATCGCCACGCCAGGGCACGGGCGTCGCGGTGCAACTGGTCCCAGCAGACGTGAAAGCCCTTCTCATGCGGCAAGCGGTCAGTCATGTTTTTTTACCCTTTCGGCGCGGGCTGATGGCCCGTGGTGGCGATATCGGGCGCATCGACGGCCTTCATGCCGACAACGTGATAGCCCGCATCGACATGCAGCACCTCGCCCGTGGTGCCCGATCCCAGGTCAGAAAGCAGATAGAGCGCGGCCTTGCCGACCTCTTCCTGGGTTACATTGCGCCGCAATGGCGAGTTCAACTCGTTCCATTTCAGGATATAACGGAAATCCCCGATGCCTGATGCCGCCAGTGTCTTGATCGGCCCGGCGCTGATGGCGTTGCAGCGAATGCCATCCTTGCCCAGATCCTCGGCGATATACATGACGCTGGATTCCAGGGCGGCTTTGGCCAGACCCATGACGTTGTAATGCGGCATCACCTTTTCGGCGCCGTAATAGGTCAGCGTCAGCAGGCTGCCGCCCGGGCGCATCATCGCGGCTGCGCGCTGGCAGACGGCGGTAAACGAGTAAACGGAAATATCCATTGTTTGCAGAAAGTTGTCGCGTGTAGTATCAACATAGCGCCCGCGCAACTGGTCCTTGTCGGAAAAGCCGATGGCATGCACGACAAAGTCGATCTCGCCCCACAGGGCCTTGATCTCGGCAAACAGGTTGTCCAGCGACTCCATGCTGGCGACATCGCATTCGAACACACGCGGTACGCCCAGCTTCTGCGCCAGCGGGATGACACGTTTCTTCAACGCCTCGCCCTGATACGAAAAGGCCATCTCGGCCCCTTGTGCCGCCAGCGCCTGGGCGATGCCCCAGGCTATCGACTTGTCATTGGCAAGACCCATGATCAGGCCACGCTTGCCGTCCATCAACCCTGCCGCCATCTGAAGCCCTCGATCTGTCCGGGATGAGCGATCATGATTAGGCGAAAGGGTATCGGGCTTCAAGGCTTCGTGACATGGCCGGGCAGCAGGTGGTTACCGTAACGTGATCGGCGGAATTGCACCTAGGGGTTGTATTTGCACTCGAAAAAATTGACTGGGTCACTTAAGATATGTTGATGGTCCGGTTTTACGCAGTAGGGTGTGCATCATGGCTTGACGGAGAAGTCAACGTAACGTGGTGCACCTTGGTGTTGCAGGTCAACCGGACGGTATTGCGTACAACGTTTGCGTGAGGCGAGTAAAGAAGTGACACCATGACAGACCCCAGCATCACAGCCGGTGACGCGGAAGACACAAAAACCGACACTGCCGACACCGGCCGCACCGGAATGTTCGCTGGTGACGACCCGTTCGTGATCGCGCAGACATGGCTGTCAGAGGCCGAAAAGGCCGAGGTCAACGACCCCAATGCCATGGCACTGGCCACGGTAGACCCACAGGGCCTGCCGAATGTGCGCATGGTGTTGCTGAAGGGGATCGAAGCGGACGCCTTTGTCTTTTACACCAACTATGGCAGCGCCAAGGCGCAAGAGATCGATACGGCCGGCATGGCCGCTTTCGTGCTGCACTGGAAGTCGCTGCGCCGTCAGATCCGCGTTCGGGGTCATGTTACCCGCGAAGAGGGGCCGGCGGCCGATGCCTATTTCGCCTCGCGCTCGCTGCAGTCGCGGCTGGGGGCCTGGGCGTCTCGGCAGTCGCAACCGCTGGCGTCGCGCGCGGCGCTGATGGCCGAGGTCGCACGGCAGACCGTCAAGAGAGGCCCAAAACCGGCGCGGCCGCCCTTTTGGGGCGGCTACCGCATCGTGCCAGTCGAGATCGAATTCTGGGCCGATGGTGCCTTTCGGTTGCATGATCGCTTTCGCTGGCGCCGTCAGACGCCAGGGTCGCGCTGGTCAGTCAGCCGGCTGAATCCATGATTCGGGGCGCGGAATAATGGGTCAGTAATCGCGACGTAATTTCATCCCGCAGGTATTTCGCACTTGAAATGCCAAAATTCTGGGGCGATTACGATCAAACTTAGAAACCTATCATTCGGGTTGGGAAAAAGAATGGTGGAAATGGAAAGATGCCTGCCGCGCATGCGCGGTAGCGTCAAGTGGTTCGATCCTGCAAAGGGTTTCGGCTTTATCGTGACCGAGGCTGGCGGGCCTGACATTCTTCTGCATGTCAATGCCTTGCGGAACTTCGGGCAAAGCTCTGTATGTGAGAACACGTCGATCGTTGTCAGTGTACAGCAGACCCAGCACGGCCTGCAGGCGGTCGAGGTGCTGGAGATCACGCCACCGGAAGGCGGTGATTCCGGCGTGCCCGGCATGTCGGAACTGCCCGAAGAATATCTTCTTCTGGCACTGGAACCGGCACGGGTGAAGTGGTTCGACAAGGTCAAGGGCTTTGGCTTTGCCAATGTTTTCGGGCGCGGCGAGGATGTGTTCATCCATATGGAAGTGCTGCGCCGCTCCGGCTTTGCCGATCTGCAGCCGGGCGAGGCAGTGGCGCTGCGCATCATCGAGGGTGAACGCGGGCGGCAGGCGGTGATGATTTGCCCTTGGGAAATGGCACTGGAGGCAGACCGGCCGGTGGGTTAGGCTGCCCTCGGTCAAGGCGGGGGCGGCACGATGCGGCGCTGGGTGAATTCAGGGAAAACGGCCGGAAACCTGTTTCTTGCCGGTCTGTTTCTTGCTGTTTCGGTATCCGCTGCGCTTGCGCAGGCGGCCTGTCGTGACGATGCCGTGCATCTGCGGGGCGCCTGGGGGCAGGCGCGATTCGCCGTGGAATTGGCCGATGATCCGCAATCGCGGGCGCAGGGGCTGATGTTCAGGGAAACACTGCCGCGTTCTGCCGGCATGCTGTTCATCTTTGACCGGCCTGACCGCGCGGTGTTCTGGATGGAAAACACGTTGATTCCGCTGGACATGCTGTTCATCGATCCCAGCGGCGTGGTGCGCCACATCCATCGCCAGGCCCGCCCGCTGGACCGCACGCCCATCGATGGCGGCGAGAACGTGTTGATGGTGCTGGAAATCAACGGTGGCCTGTCAGACCGGCTGGGCATCAATACCGGCAGCGAATTGCGCCATCCAAGGCTGGATCAGGCGCATGCCGCATGGCCCTGCGCGGAATAGTCTGCACGGGATAGGCCACAGGTGAATGTCGTGTCTTTTCACGGCGCCGGGCATGGGCTACAGAGCCTGCAACGGAGCATGGCGCAGCTTGGTAGCGCGCTGGTTTTGGGTACCAGAGGTCGCAGGTTCGAATCCTGCTGCTCCGACCATTCCCCTCATCGCTCAGCAAAGCCTCTGCAAGGCCGTTGAAGATTTCTCTTTGCGCCGACCGTCTGTGGGTTTACCCTGCGTCAGGCGCCGCCCGCCGATGCGGCGGCGCCACCGGCCCCCAACGAGCAGGTGGTGGCGGGTGCCCGGGCAACGCGCGGCCTCGTGTTTGCGGGTTGCGGTGCGG
>JAFIED010000134.1 GCA_020832805.1 Pararhodobacter sp. | reverse complement strand
CCCGGGCAGGGCCGGTTGCCGGGCCCGCGCGCGCCGCGGCGGGGGCAGCGAGCCCCCGCGGCGGCGCCGACCCTGCGGGCCGACAAGGCGCCCTGTGGTACGGACGCGCCCAAGGCCCTGCAGCGCCCGCCTTCCGGGATGCGTTGTTGTGCGCCGACGCGCCGCCGGCAGACAGGGTTTCAGGCGCCTTTGACCGGCAGCACCAGCCGGGCCAGCAGCCCGCCAAGGCCTGGCTGGCATCCATCGGCAAGCTCTAGGTGCCCACCATGGCTGCGCATCGCATCACCGGCAATTGCCAGGCCAAGCCCCACGCCGCCCATTGTCTGCCCGGTCGCCCCGCGCGCCGTGCTGCGGGCCTTGTCCAGCCGCACGAAGGGGCGCATCGCCGCATCGCGCAAGTCGCCCGGAATGCCAGGCCCGTTATCCTCGATCTCGACGACAATGGTCTGACCATCGTTGGGCCGTTTGGCGCCCGTTTCTGGCCCGGCCCCCCCGGACCGGATACGCACCTCGACTCGCGTACCATAGCGCAGGGCATTGTCGATCAGGTTGTCCAGCGCCCGGCCGAACAGATGCGGCCGCAGCGGTACCATCAACGGGCCGGGCGCACCGGCCAGCGCCACCGCCTGGCCGCCCCCGCGTGCGGCCCGGTCCAGGCTCTGGCGGACCAGCGCGGTCAGATCGGTGATCACGGGCGCCTCGCCGGCCTCGGCGCGGGCGAAATCCAGCAACCGGTCGATCAGCGCCTCCATCTGCGCCACATCATCCAGCATCGCCGCCGCCTCGCCCTCATCGTGCATCATCGACAGCGCCAGGCGCATCCGGGTCAGCGGCGTGCGCAGGTCATGGCTGACGCCCGACAACAACAGCGTGCGCTGCTCGATATGGCGTTCGATCCGGTCGCGCATTTCCACAAACGCCAGCCCCGCCGCGCGCACCTCGCGCGCGCCAGAGGGGCGATAGGGCACCGTCTTGCCCAGGCCAAAGGCTTCGGCCGCCGCTGCAAGGCGCAGGATCGGGCGCACCTGGTTCTTCAGGAAGACGAAACCGATCGCGCTCATCAGCACGCCCCCCAGCAAGACGACCACAAGCAATTGGTGGGGGTTGCGCGGCGACACGGTATTCGACCGAAAGCGCAAAGACAGCGGCCCGTGCCGGCTGTCCAGCCACAGCGTGACGATGTTGCCATCCAGGGTCACGACCTGCACATCGGAGATGCCGCGGTGCAATTGCTCCAGCATCATCCGGTCGGACAGTGACAACAGGCTGGCGCGCGTGCCTTGCGCGGGCGTCGCCCCTACCGGGTGCAACCGCGCCTGCAGGTCAAAGGCCTGCCCCAACCGCGCGGCCTGCTGATCCGCCCTGGCGGTATCCGGCGCGGCGTCGACCGCGGCCTGCACATGGGCTACCGTCAGGGCAAAGATGCCGGTCATCTGCCGGGTCATGCCCTCGTAATGGCGCTGGATCACGGCGTAGGAGGCGATCAGCAGAATGCAGGTCACCGGCACCAGCAGGATCAGGGCGGCGCGCCCATAGAACCCGCGTGGCAGAAAGCGTTTGAGAAGGGCGCCCGGCATGTGCATACCTTACGGTGCCAACCCGCCATTGACGAGAGGCCCTGTGAGCACCGACATGAACGCCGATCACGCCGCCAGTTCCCCCGGCTTTGACCCGCGCCCCGGCAAGCCCCTGTCGCTGGCGCCGGGGGTCAGGCTGGTGCTGGCACCGAACCCCTCGCCAATGACAGAGCGCGGCACGAACACCTATCTGCTGGGCGAAGGGCATGTCACGGTGCTGGACCCGGGGCCGGACCTGCCGGTGCATCTGGCCGCGATCACCGCTGCGCTGGCACCGGGCGAGCGGATCGCCCGCATCCTGGTCAGCCACAGCCATGTCGATCATGCCCCCGCCGCCCGCCCGCTGGCCCTGGCCACGGGTGCACCCGTGCTGGCCTTTGGTGACGCCGAGGCGGGCCGGTCAGAGCGAATGAAGCGTTTGGTGGGGCAGGGAATCGGCGGTGGCGAAGGCGTGGATGCCGCCTTTCGCCCCGATGCCACCCTGGCCGATGGCGATGATCTGGATATCGGCGGGGCAACCCTGCGCATTCTGCACACGCCAGGTCATCTGGGCAATCACCTGAGCTTTCTCTGGGGGCAGGCCCTGTTTTGCGGCGATACGGTTATGGGCTGGGCGCCCAGCCTGGTGTCTCCGCCCGATGGTGACCTTACCGACTTCATGCGCAGCCTTGACCGGCTGGAGGCGCTGGGTCAGACGCGCCTGTATCCCGGCCATGGTGGCCCGGTCGATGACGGGCCGGCGCGCATCCGCGCGCTGCGCAGCCACCGGTTGGGCCGCGAAGCGGCGATTCGCAATGCCATAGCGGCCGGCGCGGGCGATGCGCAGGCCATCGTGCAGCGGGTCTATACCGATGTGCCGGTGGCGCTGCTGCCGGGCGCGTTGCGCAATGTGCTGGCGCATCTGATCGACCTCGAGGGCCGTGGCCTGGTCGCCTTTGACGGGCTGCCGGGCCCCGATACGCCCCTGCACGCAACCGGCTGAGGCGCGGGCCGGGCATGCTGGCGGAGTGTCCCTGCGGGGGTGAAAATTCTCTCCATCCAGACGCGTTCTCGCTCTGGACGAGGCACAGGACAGTTGCTATACGGCACCCGTGTTCCGGCGTAGCTCAGCGGTAGAGCAGTTGACTGTTAATCAATTGGTCGTAGGTTCGATCCCTACCGCCGGAGCCAAAAATATAAATACAAGCAAGGCGATACAGGAAGCCCGCGCAAGCGGGTTTCGTCGTTTTTCGGGCTTGTCACCATATTTGTCACCGGTCTGCGCGGGGACACTCCGGAGGCTCCGAATTCTGTGAGCAAAGCGGGAAAACCCACCTTCCGGCAACGCAGGTGACTCAGATTTCGGTAGCAATGCCGGAAGCGGCATTAACGTCATGCCGAATTACCAGTCGTTACCCTTCTTCATCGATAGCATCTTGGTGTCGCGCGCAAGCTTGTTTTGGTGAACGGTTCCGTAGAGAGCAACCGGCCGGTTGTTTCCGCCGCTGATCAGGCGGCTTCGGCCTGAGCGGCGGCGACCGGTGGCCAGTTCCACGGCAGAAGCTTGTCTTATGGAGTTTCCGGCTCCTCAGGCAAAAAGGAGCCGCTGCCCAGCACCGCAAACTGCGGGGCAGCGGC
>JAFIED010000131.1 GCA_020832805.1 Pararhodobacter sp. | reverse complement strand
GGCCGCCAGCGCAGGAAGCCGGCGATAAGCTGCAGGCCGATGGGCTGGCACTTCACGGGGTGAAACAGCGGGCCGAGAATTTTGTCGCGCCCGATGATGGCCGTGACCGGCCCGCCGTAATCGACATGGGCCACCAGATGCGCGGCGTCGTCCAGCCGGAACTGGTAGGAATGCACGAAATAGGCATGCGTGCCGTTTTCGATGCCGTCCAGCACGGGGTGTGTGCGGTCGATCACCAGATCGTTCCAGCCCATGTGCGGCACCTTCAGCCCCGGCCGGTCGGGCAAGATCCGGTCAACCGTGCCGCCGATCCAGCCCAGACCCGGCACCGGCTCGTATTCCAGCCCGCGCGTGGCCAGCATCTGCATGCCCACGCAGATGCCCAGAAAGGGTCTGCCACGGCTAATGACGGCTTCTTCCAGCGCCTCGATCATGCCGGGCACCGCTGCCAGCGCCCGCTGGCAGGCCGGAAAGGCCCCGTCGCCGGGCAGTACGATACGATCGGCGCGCATCACATCCTCGGCCCGGGCGCTGACCAGCACCTTGCCCGTATCGGTTTCCAGGGCCATCCGCTCGAACGCCTTTTGGGCCGAATGCAGGTTGCCACTTTCGTAATCGACAATGACGGTCAGCATGGGATTACAGCATGCCCTTGGTCGAGGGCACGGCATCGGCCTTGCGCGGATCAACCTCGAGCGCGTCGCGCAGGGCGCGCGCCACCGCCTTGAACGCGGCCTCGGCGATATGGTGGCTGTTGATCCCTTCCAGCGCCGTTACATGCAGGGTGATACCGCCATGGGTGCTGAACGCCTGAAAGAACTCGCGTACCAGCTCGGTGTCGAATGTGCCGATCTTCTGGGTGGGGAAATCAACTTTCCACACCAGAAAAGGCCGGCCAGAGAGATCAAGCGCGGCGCTGACCAGCGCGTCATCCATCGGCAAGAGGCAAGACCCGTAGCGCCGGATACCACGCTTGTCACCCATCGCCTGCGCCAGAGCCTGACCCAGCGCGATGCCGCAATCCTCGACCGTGTGGTGATCGTCGATATGCAGATCACCCTCGGCACGCAGTGTCAGGTCCAGCAGGGCGTGCCGTGCCAGTTGGTCCAGCATGTGGTCAAAGAAACCCACGCCGGTGGCGATGTCATACTGTCCGCTGCCGTCCAGAGACAGTGAGACAGAGATCTCGGTCTCGGCGGTCTTGCGGGAAATGGTGGCTTTGCGCATGGAATCTGCCCTCTGGAGCCCGGACTGGCGGGGCGGCCATCTCGGCCCCTCGGCCCCGCTCTAGGCATGCAGGCCGGGCTTGTCCAGCCCGGCAGGGCGCGCGCGCCGTTTCAGCCGGTCTCATGGCCCTCGACGATGATCAGATCGCCCTGGCTGACAGGCGCCCGGATAGCCAGCGCGGCCTGATACTCGGGCGAGTGATAGCAGTCAGTGGCTGCCTGCAGGTTGGGAAACTCTATCACCACCGTGCGCGCGCGGGTCTGACCCTCCATCTGGGTCTGGCCCCCCCCGCGGATCACGAAACGTGCGCCATATCTTGCAAAGGCGGCGGCATTGGCCTCGCGGTAGCGGGCATAGGTCTCGGGGTCATGCACATCGACATGGGCGACCCAATAGGCTTTGGTCATGGTGATCCTCCTGCTGACCGGGGCAGGGTGGCGACCCATGCGCCCCGGCGCAAGCCGAAAGCGGCGTCAGGCGCCGCCCCGCGCGCGCGACAGGCGGTACAGCAGTGGCGCCGCGATGCGGTCATACAGGAAGCCGATCAGCGGGTTGATCACCGGCAGGCCACTGACCAGCGCCAGCCAGCGCCATCCCGGCAGATGCGCCCAGAGCGCACGAAAGGCGGCAAGGCCATGCAGCCTGGTATCGCCATCCAGCGCGTGCAGGCGCCGGCGCGCCTGATCCGGTGTCAGCTGCCAGCTGGACAGGTCGATGCGGTTCAGATCCTGAAAGTGCACGGGCACCCCGCGTCGATCGGCAAGGCGCCGGTAATGCGCGATTTCGCGCGAACAGATGGGGCAAGCGCCGTTATAAAGGATGTACAGGGCCATGGCGAAAGGGTAGTTCAGCCCGAAACCTTGACAAGAAGCGCGCAAGTGCCTTTCAGCGTTGGCGAAATCCGGTTCGACTATCGCGCGTGCCTCGGCTAGGGTATGCGCGGCATGCGCGAAGGGGGTGCGACGTGGTAACGGCAAAGGTGACTAGGCCGGACAGAACCGGCGGGGCGGGCGTGCCCGGTCCGGACGATATTGCATCCGGCATGACGCTGCGCGCCGCTGCCTTTATTGTCACCGTCTATGGCGATGTCGTTGTCCCCCGTGGCGGAGAGGCCTGGATCGGCAATATCATCGCTGCGTGCGCTATGGTGGGCATCAGTGAAACGCTGGTGCGGACCGCTGTTTCGCGGCTGGTGGCGGCTGGTCAACTGGAGGGGCGACGCGAAGGGCGGCGCAGCTATTACCGCCTGACCGCACCCGCCATGGCCGAGTTCGATGCCGCTGCACGGCTGATTTATGGCGCGGCCCCGGAACCGGGCTGGCGTTTTGCCTGGGTGCCGGATGGCGATGGCGAATCAAGCCCCGAGGTGCTGATGGCGCAGCTGGAAAGACGCGGTTTTTCCCGGCTGAAACCGCAACTGGCTGTTGGCACCGACAGCGCGCCGCTGCCTGCAGGCGTGCTGGCCTTTGCCGCCGTGCCCGAGGGTGAGGTGAGCGCCTTGAACCGTTTTGCGGCTGCGCATTTCGACCTGCCGGCGCATGCCGCTGCCTATGACGATTTCATCAGGCGGTTCGCGCCGTTTGCCGATCCTGCCGCCTGCCCTGCCGATGGGGATGCCGCGTTGGCGCTCAGGCTGCTGCTGGTGCATGACTTCCGGCGCGCATTGCTGCGTGACCCGCGGCTGCCACGCGCGGCGCTGCCGGCCGACTGGCCGGGCCATGCCGCCGCCCGCCTGTTTGCCAAGGCGTATCTGGCCTTGTCGGGCCTGGCGGATGCGCATGCCACTTCGGTTTTCGAGGGGGCAGAGGGGGGCTTGACGGCTGATGTCGCGGTGATTCAGGCACGCCGTGCCGGGCTTGTCGCACGTGGCGCCGCCGCGGCGGCTGCATTCACCTAATATCACAAAAAGCCAGAAAATTAGCGTTGATTTGTGATGTTTGTTTCGCTATACAGTGACCGAACGGTCAACGAATGGGGGGAGCCTTCACCATGACCGAAGCTTTTATCTGCGATGCCGTCCGCACACCGATCGGCCGCTATGGCGGTGCGCTGTCGTCGGTGCGTGCCGATGATCTGGCGGCGGCGCCCATTGCTGCCTTGATGGCCCGCAACGGCGGTGTCGACTGGGCGGCCGTGGATGATGTCATCTATGGCTGCGCTAACCAGGCCGGCGAAGATAACCGCAATGTCGCGCGCATGGCCGCGCTGTTGGCCGGTCTGCCGGTCGATGTGCCGGGCACGACGGTGAATCGGCTTTGTGGATCGGGGCTTGATGCGGTTGGCATGGCGGCGCGGGCGATCCGTTCGGGCGATGGTGACATGCTGATCGCCGGCGGGGTGGAAAGCATGAGCCGCGCGCCCTTTGTCATGCCCAAGGCAGACACGGCCTTTTCGCGCAGCAACGCAGTTTACGACACCACCATTGGCTGGCGTTTCGTGAACCCCAGGATGAAGGCGCAATACGGTATCGATTCGATGCCCCAGACGGCCGATAATGTGGCTGCCGACTGGGGCGTGAACCGCGCGGATCAGGACGCCTTTGCGCTGCGGTCCCAGCAGAAATGGGCCGCCGCGCAGGCCGAGGGGCGCTTTGCCGATGAAATCGCCGCCGTGACGATCCCGCAGCGCAAGGGCGACCCGCGGGTCGTCGATACCGACGAACACCCCCGCCCGGATACGGCGCCCGAGGCGCTGGCCAAGCTGCGCGGCATCAACGGGGCCGACCTGACGGTGACGGCAGGCAACGCATCGGGCGTCAATGACGGCGCCGCGGCCTTGATCGTGGCATCAGAGGCTGCGGCGCGGGCGCATGGGTTGACGCCGCGCGCCCGGGTGCTGGGTTTTGCGGCCGCCGGGGTCGCGCCGCGGGTCATGGGGATCGGGCCGGTGCCGGCCGTCAGGAAGGTGCTGGCGCGCACGGGACTCACCATCGAGCAGATGGATGTGATAGAGTTGAACGAGGCCTTTGCCGCACAAGGCCTGGCCGTGCTGCGCGATCTGGGCGTGGCCGATGACGACGCGCGGGTGAACCCCAACGGCGGGGCCATCGCGATGGGGCATCCCCTGGGTGCTTCGGGCGCACGTCTGGCGACGGCCGCCATGTGGCAGCTGCAGCGCACCGGCGGGCGCTATGCGCTGTGCACGATGTGCGTGGGTGTGGGTCAGGGCGTGGCCCTGATCATGGAACGGGTCTGAGTGGCCGCAATTTCAGGAAGGGAAAGCCATGTATGCACAGATGGTGAAATCCGAGGCGTCGAATGACGACCCGGCAATGCTGGCCGCCTTTCAGGCCCGCATCGATGCGGGCGAAAAGATCGAGCCAAAGGACTGGATGCCCGAAGCCTATCGCAAGACGCTGATCCGCCAGATCGGCCAGCACGCGCATTCCGAGATCGTGGGCCAGCTGCCCGAGGGCAACTGGATCACCCGCGCGCCGACGCTGGAGCGCAAGGCGATCCTGCTGGCCAAGGTGCAGGACGAGGCCGGGCACGGGCTGTATCTGTATTGCGCGGCAGAAACGCTGGGCATCTCGCGCGACGAGATGACCGAGATGCTGCTTTCGGGCCGGATGAAATATTCGTCGATCTTCAACTATCCGACGCTGAACTGGGCCGATATCGGCGCCGTGGGCTGGCTGGTCGATGGCGCAGCGATCATGAACCAGGTGCCGCTGCAGCGCACCAGCTTCGGCCCCTATTCGCGCGCCATGATCCGCATCTGCAAGGAAGAGAGCTTCCACCAGCGGCAAGGCTACGACATCATGATGAAGATGGCGCAGGGCACGCCGGAACAGAAGGCGATGGCCCAGGATGCGCTGAACCGCTACTGGTATCCTTCACTGATGATGTTCGGCCCGTCCGACAAGGACTCGGTGCATTCCGCCCAGTCGATGGCCTGGAAGATCAAGATCAACACCAATGACGAGCTGCGCCAGAAATTCGTCGACCAGACGGTGCCGCAGGCGAAGTATCTGGGCCTGACGATCCCCGACCCCGCATTGACGTGGAACGAGGAGAAGGGCGGGCATGATTTCTCCGAACCCGACTGGTCTGAATTCTACGAGGTGCTCAAGGGCAACGGGCCCTGCAATGCCGACCGCATCGAGGCGCGGCAGAAAGCCTGGGAAGACGGTGCCTGGTTCCGCGAGGGGCTGATGGCGCATGCGAAGAAGGCCCAGGCGCGGCGCGCTGCGGCAAAGGTGGCGGC
>JAFIED010000124.1 GCA_020832805.1 Pararhodobacter sp. | reverse complement strand
CCCCCCCCCCCCCCCCCCCCTGCGCCCCGCGCGCCCGCCCCCCCGCGCGGCCCCGCCGCGGCCCACCCCGCCAGACAGCACCAGCACATGACCGTGGTCGAACTTGTGCCCGCCTGCCTTGTCCAGTGCGCTGCCCGGAGCGCCCACCGCATGCACCACCTGCGCACCCTGCGCACCCCGGCCCAACCCGGCCAGCGCATCGCCCAGACCGATATCCACCACCGTCAGCGCGCCGGTCATGGCGCCGCCCGGCAACAGGACATGGCCCAGCTTGGGCGCCTGAAAGGTCACCGTCAGATCGGCACCTGCGGCAAGATACGCGCCTTCAGCGCGCACCCGCCCGGTATCGGCACACAGGCCCGAAAGGATATCCACCGCCACCAGGGGCGCGCCGGCCTCTTGCGCCATGGCCAGCGCCCCCCAGACCGCCGGCGCAACATCGCGCCCCAGCCCTGTGCCGAACAGCGCATCCACGGCCACTGCGCCGGCCAGCATGCCGGGCTCCAGCCTGTCGGTGACCGGGCCCAGCGCTGCCCAGCGCCCGGCGTTGACCCGGGCATCGGGCGTGCCGGGCGGGGCCGTCGCCCAGACCGTGACCTGCCACCCCCGACCCGCCAGCAGGCGTGCGATCACATAGCCGTCGCCGCCATTGTTGCCCGGGCCACAGAGCACCACCGCCCGCCCTGGCGCCTGCGGCCACCGTGCCTGGATCGCCGCCACAACGCCTGCCCCAGCCCGCTCCATCAGGGTCAGCCCGGTCACGCTGCCCGACTCGATAGCGGCCTGTTCGATGCCGCGCATTTGGGCAGATGTCAGAATTTCGATCACTTCAGCCCCGAAAATCGTTCATTTTTTGCCTTATATTTGTGCTTTCAGCGCATATTTTGATCATTCAGCCATGTCACCCGCCCCCGTATCAGAGAATCCCGCCGCCCCTGCAGGCTATCTGATTGAGGCCGGCCTGTGAACGTGGTCACTAGGCGTCGTCCAGCGACGACCGGCACGGCAACATGATGCTGCGCCCGACCCGCGCCACGGCAGCAATGGGCACAGATGACGACAGACAGAAGACCGGCGCAAGGAGCATGGTGACGTGAAGAAGATCGAAGCCATCATCAAACCCTTCAAACTCGACGAGGTGAAGGAAGCCCTGCAGGAAATCGGCATTCAGGGCCTTTCGGTGATCGAGGTAAAGGGCTTCGGTCGCCAGAAGGGTCATACCGAGCTTTACCGCGGTGCCGAGTATGTGGTCGATTTCCTGCCCAAGGTGAAGATCGAGGTGATCCTCTCTGACGACATGGTCGACGCGGCCATCGAGGCGATCATCGGCGCCGCGCGCACCGACAAGATCGGTGACGGCAAGATCTTTGTGTCGCCCGTGGAACAGGTGATCCGCATCCGCACCGGCGAGGCCGGCGAAGACGCGATCTGACCCCGAACCTCCAGACAGTTTCCGAAAAACAAGGGAAGAACAAACATGAGTATCGAAAAGGTTCTCAGCACCATGAAGGAAGAGGATGTCAAATATGTCGACATCCGCTTCACCGACCCGCGCGGGAAGGTGCACCATGTCACCGTGATGGCTGACCAGGTCGACGCCGACTTCCTGGAGGAAGGGTTCATGTTCGACGGCTCGTCGATCAATGGCTTCAAGTCGATCGACCAGTCCGACATGAAGCTGATGGCCGACACTGAAAGCGCCTATATCGACCCGTTCTATGGCGAAAAGACGCTGTGCCTGCATTGCAACGTGCTGGAGCCCGATACCGGCGAGTCCTATTCGCGCGACCCGCGCGGCACCGCGTTGAAGGCCGAGGCGTATCTGAAGTCGTCAGGGATCGGCGATACCGCCTTTTTCGGCCCCGAGGCCGAATTCTTCGTGTTCGACGATGTCCGGTTTTCGGTCAGCATGAACAAGGTCGCCTACGAGGTCGATGCCATCGACGGCGCGTGGAACACTGATACCGAGTACGAATCCGGCAACATGGGCCATCGCCCGGGCGTCAAGGGCGGGTATTTCCCGCTGGCACCGATCGACGCCGGGCAGGACATGCGCTCGGAGATGCTGACGACGATGAAGCAGATCGGCATGAATGTCGACAAGCATCACCACGAGGTCGCAAGCTGCCAGCACGAGCTGGGCCTGATCTTCAACTCGCTGACCAAGCAGGCCGACGAGCTGCAGAAGTTCAAGTATGTGATCCACAATGTGGCGCATGCCTATGGCCGTACCGCCACGTTCATGCCCAAGCCCATCAAGGGCGACAATGGCACCGGCATGCATGTCAACATGTCGATCTGGAAAGATGGCAAGCCGCTGTTTGCCGGCGACAAATATGCCGATCTCAGCCAGGAGGCACTGTGGTTCATCGGCGGCATCCTGAAGCATGCCAAGGCGCTGAATGCCTTTACCAACCCGTCGACCAACAGCTACAAGCGCCTAATCCCGGGCTTCGAGGCGCCGGTGCTGCTGGCCTATTCGGCGCGCAACCGCTCGGCTTCGTTCCGTATTCCATGGGCCGAAAGCCCCAAGGCAAAGCGCGTGGAAGCCCGCTTCCCCGATCCCTCGGCCAACCCCTATCTGGCCTTCTCGGCGCTGCTGATGGCCGGCCTGGACGGCATTCAGAACAAGATCGACCCGGGCGAGCCGGCGGACAAGGATCTTTACGACCTGCCGCCCGAGGAACTGGCCGAAATCCCCACCGTTTGCGGCTCGCTGCGCGAGGCGCTGGGCGCGCTGGAGGCCGATCACGAGTTCCTGCTGAAGGGCGATGTGTTCACCAAGGACCAGATCGATGCCTATATGGCGCTGAAATGGGACGAGGTTTACGCCTACGAGCACACCCCGCACCCGATCGAATACCAGCTTTACTACAGCTGCTGATCTGCTTTCATTCAGACGGATCGGGCGCCCTGCGGGGCGCCCTTTTCATTGCGGCGGGCGGTTTCAGGCAGCGGCATGGGCGGTGGCGCGTGCCCCGGCCGATGCGCATGGAAACCGCCGATAACGGGCGTCACGAGGGGGCACAACGGTGCCCGGTCCGGGGCGTGGCAAACGGCTTGTCTGCAGTATCCGCGCTGGCGCCAGCATCGGGCAGGTTGGCAATTTCCAGCATGGCCATGGTGCGCGCCTCGATCAGCAGAGAGGCCAGCGCGGCCATGTGGTTGCTGCGCGCGTACTGCGCCAGTTCTTCCAGTTCGTGCACGATCCAGTCATGTGTCATCCCTGTCCCTTTTGCGCCGCTGCGGTTGCCGGGCCACCGTATCGGGGCAGGGTTTAAGAACCCTTTATTCTGGAACAGAAAAAGAACAAATGTCGGAATTTTCGGTCAGGCAGCCCTGTGCGGGGGCAGCCGACCGGCCGGCGGTAAATGGCATGCCGCAAACAGAACGGCCTGCCAGGCGTTCGCCCGGCAGGCCCCGGCAACCGTATCACGGCTGCGCTGACAGATCGCTCAGCGGGTGCGGCCCGCCTCCAACGCATCCTCGAAGGTGCGCAGACCCGTGGTCGGTGCCTGCACCAGTACAGCCATGTTGCCCGGCTTGTGCTGGTTGCGACGCATCAGCATATGCGCGGCGGGAATCTCGGCCCAGGGGAACACCTCTGACATGCAGGGGTCAAGGCGGCGCTCGATCATCAGACGGTTGGCGGCGCTGGCCTGAGACAGATGCGCGAAATGCGAACCCTGCAAG
>JAFIED010000122.1 GCA_020832805.1 Pararhodobacter sp. | reverse complement strand
CGCCGCCCCCGCCCCATGCGCAATGGTTTGATTTGGACCTGACTCCGTATTGGGGCAGCGCCCGCGTGCTGACCGTGCGCGACACCGTATCACGGACCGATGATTTCGACGGGGCGACTGGCCACTATTACCTGTTTTTCGCACCCTTCGACGGAACGCTGACCATCTCGATGTCAGACATGAGATCAGGCGGCGGTCTGGCCACCTTGCTGTTTTCGCCGGATGGTGAACCAGTGCCCGGTATGGTCAGCAGTAGTACCGATGGCGTTAGTAGGTGGCGCGTATCGACCAGCGAGATCACGGCAGAGAGCGAATATCTGATCCGGGTCTGGCAGCCCCAGAATTACGATTCGCCCTGGGGTGACCGCTACAGCCTGTCGCTTGGTTTCGAACCCGCCGACCCTTCCTTTGTCATCCCCCCCGCCCCGGAGGCAGAGTATTTCCTGCCTTTCCCTGACTCGCTCATCTCGCTGAAATCCGACCTGGGCTGGGATGTCGCCGACGCCCTGATCACCAGTGTCGAGGGGGCGGTCGTCCATATCGGCCACGAAGCCGGCGACCGCTATCTGCTGGAATTGCACGACGGCACCGTTTCGGTGCGCAGCGACGGCATCACCGTGGACGGCACGCTTCTGGCCGGCGGCACCGGCGAGCGGCTGTTCACCGGGCAGATGACCTTCGACACACAATCGCTTGCCGCCAACAGTTTTCAGGCCGACAGCAACCATTTCGGCCTGGTGAACGGGCTGGTCGGCGTCGATTTCTCGCAACTCACCCTGCGCGAGACCGAGGTCGCGCTGGCCGCCGACCTGATCTTTCCGCGCCTCTTCGAGGATTTCAACACCACCGGCGCGCCGCTTTCCCTGCAGTTCGGCGAGACGGGCATGCGCTTTGGTCCCGGCCTTCTGGGCACGGCAGACTGGATCCCGGATGTAGCGTTTTCGCTGGGCGGCAATGCGGGGCTGGACCTGGCCTTTACCGATATCGGCATCGATTACGACGGGCTGAACAACGACCTCTATTTCAGCGGCCGGGCGGTGGCCTCGCTGACCGGGGCGCTGGCCTCGCAACTGGATACGTTGCAGGTCAGTCGCCTGGCGCTGGATCTGGCGGGCACGCGCGAGGGGCCAGAGCTTTACCAGCGCGGCGACCGGTTCATCCGGTTTTCCCTTGATGATGACGGCGCGCTGGACTGGGATATCGTCGGTTCGCTGACCTATACCAGCACCACCAGCCTGATCCGCGAGCTGGGGTTTCAGATCGATACCCCTGCGCAAAGCTTTGCCGGCACGGTCGAGGCTGCCTTGCCCTTTCTGGGTGCGGGGGTTGTTGCAAATGGCACGGTGACCGGCTCGTGGGAGCCGCTGGTCATCGACAGCCTGCATTTCGGCCTGGAGGGGGTCAGCTACCCGCTGGGTGCTACCGGGCTGTTCCTTAACGGCGGCTCGATCGGTATCGAGGGGCTGGCTGCGCGGCCGGACGACCCCGGGCTTGGCCGCGAATTCAGTGCCGAGGTTCTCTATACTTTCGGCACCTCCAGCGGTGGGTTGCCGACCCCGCTGAGGGGGGCAATCACCGGCATTTTCTCGGAACAGTCGGTCTCGGCAGGGTTTACCCTGACATCCCGGCTGGGCTGGCTGTTCGGCGACAGCGCGGTGGCCGGCGCGCAGGCCTTCATGAGCCGCTTTCTGGGCATCGATGGCGAGGCGTTCTTCAACTTCGAACTGGCCAGCCTGTCAGGCCGAATCGAGGCCGACCTGGGGCGCGCAGCGCTGTCGGCATCGCTGGAGGGGCAGTTGCTGGGCTCGGTCTATTCCGGCGAGGCGCGGCTGGACGTGTTCCAGGCCGGCACGGGGCGTTCTGCGCATCTGGCCACGACGCTGAACGCCAAGGGCGCGATCAACCTGCCGCTGATCGGGTCGGTATCCGGCAATGTGCGGATGGTCTATTCCGATGACGGCGACATGTCGAATGACTACATCGCCGCATGGACAACCTTCAGCGTCTTCCAGCGTGAATTCGCCAAGGGCTTCAAGCTGGGTTTCGACGGCGAATTCCGGAACTTGTCGGGCGCCGAGATCGAACTGATCGGCAGCTGGCTGCTGGACCCGTCGCAACAGGTGGTTATTCTGTCGGCGCAATGGGAAACGCCGTCAGAGGGCGCGCGACTGGTCGTTATCCGCCCCGACGGCACCAGGCTGACCGAAGCCGATCTCGCCGCGGATCCGGATATCGAGATCGTCGAGGCGCTGAGCAGCAGCACTTCGCGCCATGTCGCCATCCGCCACCCCGAAAGCGGGATCTGGGATATCGAACTGGTTGGGGGCCCGTCCGGCGGCACGGTCAACTACAACGCGTCGGATATGATGCCGGCGCTGGCAGTGCGGCTTGAGGTGCTGCAGGTGGACGGCGTCAACCGCACCGCCGATCTGGACCTGGTTGTGACAGGCGGCATCGATGAATGGCCCCGCGTAGCCTTTTTCGCCAGCACCGAACCGGATGTTGCATCAGGCCAGCAGATCCAGGTCAGCACGACCTTCAGCTCGGGCTCACCACAGGAAAGCCAGCGGGGGCTGCGCTGGGATTTCGGCGATCTGGAGCCGGGAACCTATTTCCTGCATGCCGTGGCCGAGGCCGGGGGGCAGTTGCCCCAGACCGGCTCCGTAGCAACGCCCATCGTGATCCCCGACCCCGACGATACCGCCGGCGGCAACCAGCCCGCGCGCATTGCCGGCACCCTTTCGGGACTGGTGATCGAGGATGACGAGAGCCGCCAGCGCGCCGAGGGGCAGCTGAGCGTCAGTGATCCGGACCCCGGCGAGAATCGCTTTGCCGCCCCCGAGCCGGGCGCCCTGCAGGGCCACTATGGCCGCTTCGCCTTTGACGCGGCAACCGGTGCCTGGTCCTACACGCTGGACAACGATTCCGACGCCGTACAGTCACTGCCCGGCGGCACCGAGGTTTTCGACAGGCTGAGCGTGTCCAGCATCGACGGCACCGCGCGCGAGACAATCACGGTGACGGTGCAGGGCACAAACGACCACGCCCGGATCGAGGGCGACAGTGGCGCCCTGATTATTCAGGACGGCACCGGGAATCTGGACGCTTCCGGTGTACTGACCGTCATCGACCCGGACGCGGGTGAGGATCGTTTCCAGACGATAAGCAATCTCAACTTCCTGCGCCGAACACATGGCCGTTTCGACTTCGACGCCGAAACCGGCGTCTGGGCCTTCACGCTTGATGACGACGCGCCGACGATCGACCGGCGTGATACGGTCACCGAAACCCTACCCGTGCGCAGCATCGACGGCACAGCGTCCGAAACCATCACCGTCACGATTGCCGGCACCAGCATCGCCCCGTCGGCCGGCAATTCGGCCGAAGACGCTCCACCTGTCGTGATCGGCGGGGCGGCCAGAGGCGAGATTTCGGCCACGGACAATCCGCAGGACTGGTTCCGGTTTACCGCCATGCAGGACAAGGTGGTCTCTGCCACGCTGGAAGACCTTACCGACGATCTGGACCTGTGGGTCTTCGATGCCGAGGGCGTACTCGTCGCCTGGTCGGATTATCCCAGCCGGTGGAACGAGGCGACCAGCTTCGCGGTTCAGGCGGGCATGACCTACGACTTGCTGGTTGACGGCTTCCAGGGCGCCTCATCCGGCTATTGGCTTGATGTGGTACCGGGTGTTGCGGACAGAAACTCCTTGAGCGACCATTACCGGATAGGCCAGACGCTTGGTGTCGACGCATCCGAGGAAACCGGCGCGTTCCTACAGCGCCTGCGTTTCAAGCCGGAAGAAACCGGCACCGTCTCTTTCCAGATCACGGGCGACGAGGTGCCAATCTCGCTGTCGCTGCTCACGCGCACGTCCAGCGGCGGGTCGAGTTCTCGACAACTGGTTCGGAATGACGATGCGGCGGTCATCGACGGAAGCTTTCAGGTTCAGGCCGGCACCGAATATAGCCTGAGTTTCCTCGGCGACCGGACAGATTTTTCCTTCCGGACATGGACCGGCCTGGAAGACCCCCAGGCACCACAGACCGAGCCTGAGCCAGACCCTGCGCCGCATCCTGAGCCGCCGCCCGAACCGGAGGCAGAGCCCGAGCCGGAGGCACCACCCGGAAACACACCTGCCCTGATCGCAGGCGATGCCACCGGTCGGGTTGTCGAGGACGACCCCGACCGCAGCCATGCCGGCGGCACGCTGACGATCACCGACCCCGATCCGGGCGAGGACAGGTTTCGCGAGCCCGAACCAGACGCTCTGGCGGGAGACTTCGGCACCTTCACCTTCGACCCCGAGACCGGCGTCTGGTCCTACAAGCTCGACAACGATGCCGAGGCCGTGCAAGCGCTACCCGAGGGCGCAGAGGTTACCGACAGCCTGACCGTGACCAGCCTGGACGGCACCGCCAGCGAGATGATCACCGTCACCATCCGTGGTATAGCTGCGCCTGACTCTGAAACGCCAGTGCCAGATCCTGTTGAGCCGGCACCGCTACCGCCTCATGACCTTCAGGGGCTGGTGACAACACCCGGCGGGCGTGCGCTGGAAGGGGTCAGGGTGACATTCTCGCCCGATGACGGCGCAAGTCTCGATACGGAGACAGGCGCCAACGGGTCCTTCGGCTTCGCGCGTGCCGCTGGCCTGTCCGGCCATCTTGGTGCATCCCGCGCCTATGACCCGGATGCCGACGGTCGCCTCTCCGCCGCCGACGCGCTGGATGTCCTGCGCCTCGCAGTTGGAGTGGCGCCAAGCTTCGGTCCGGCAGCGCCCGAAGCCATGATCGCCGCCGATATCAATGGCGACGGCCAGATCACCGCCGCTGACGCGCTGGACGTGTTGCGCGTGGCCGTCGGGCTGGAGGGGGCACACGCCCCAAGGTGGGTGTTCATCGATGCCGATGCGGATCTGTCGCAAGTCGACCGCGGCACGGTTGCCTACGACATCGGCATCGCGGTCAATGGATTGGACCAGGAGACCGAGGTGGGCATGAAGGGAATTCTGCTGGGATCAATGCAGGAATTCGCCTGACGGTAGCGGTGGGGTAGGGAATGCAAAGGGGGCTTTCGAGTATCTGGTGCGGGCGAAGAACCTCCGATGTCAGGCCCACCCCTCTGCCACTTGCCGCAGCGAAAGCATTCCACCCACCCGGCTGTAGCCGGGTTTCCCCTGGTGTGACAGGGTTAATCTCTTTCCAGTTTCGTGGGCGCCGGTTTAGCCGGAATAGCGCGGGCCTCGAACACCATGGGGCTGAGATCACCCAGTTTCGAGTGCCGCCCAAGCGGGTTATGGAAGCGGTCGATGTCGTCGAACACAAAGGTACAAGCATCGTAGCGGGTGCCCGCGCTGTCGGTTTCTTCTGAGTCAGCGTCAATGGCCGCTCTGCACGATCAGGTGTCTGTAAAACCGTGCCGGGTCACCCAGACCGTGATGGATTTCGAGGCGGTACCGTCAAGGCTCATGTCAAGGAAAGAGTCCGTAACGATGGCTTCCCCAAGCAGCGACTTGACCGCCTCGGAGTCATTGTCCAGCGTATAGGTCCAGGCCCCGTTGCGGCATCGAAGCTGAAACTGCCGAAGGCTCCCTGCAGCGTCGTCGGGGCGACATTGCGGAAACGGTCCTCGCCGGGATCGAGGTCGATCACCACCGCCGTGTCGCCCGTCATCTGCGCCGCGCCGCCGTCCTCCATGACCGCGCCGAAGGTATCGCCTTTGATGCTCGCCGGTTTGCTGAACGGGCCCAGGCGCGAGGCTTTTGATCGCCTGAAGGCCGCGCTGAACCACGCCCAAGGACAGCAAAAAGCCTTTGACCGCCGCCGGGGTGATCGCCCGGAACCGGATCTGATCAGATGGCGATCCGCGTCCAGGAGGCGGCCTCGCTTCGCCTCGGCGAGTTCTACCGCTCCACCCACGTCCGCTGCGGGGAGGCAAGGGCCGCGGCATCGGCGCCATGAACCCTATCGAGGTTGGTTCAAACAGCATTGGCGCAACGATGATGGTTTCCACGACATCGATATCCACTGTGTTCTTGCGCAACTTTCGCGTCGTGCAATACTGGTCGCCGCAGGCAAGCGCGGCGTCATCATGGTCGAGCGCCTTTCAGAGAACCGCATGCGGACCCGTCGATACGGCGGATCGAGTGCGCTGGTGCGGGGCGCATGATCCGATGGGATGATCTGGAAGCCGCTTTCCGGATCACGCAAGACTTTCCGAAAAAAGGAGACCGATGCATGACTGACGATGTGTATGACCGCCAGGGCTTTGGCAAGGAGACAGGCATGGGCGCGCGACCGGCCCTGTTGCTGATCGATTTTGTCAACGGGTTTGCCGACCCTGAAATGCTGGGCGGGGGGAACATCGCGCAGGCCATCGCCGCGTCTCGCCCCTTGCTTCACTTTGCAAGGTCGAGCAATTGGCCTGTGGCCCATAGCAGGATCACCTTTGCAGCCGATGGCGCAGACAAGAACCCGTTCTGTGCAAAAGTGCCGGCCCTTGCCGCACTGACAGCATCGAACCCGGCACGTCAGGTGGTCGACGCGCTCGCCCCTGCTGCGGGCGAACTGGTCGTGGACAAAACGGTTCCCTCTGCCTTCTTCGGTACGGCACTGACCCAGTGGCTGATCTCTCGCGGTGTGGACAGCGTCGTCGTTGCAGGATGCACGACATCCGGATGCGTGCGCGCCAGTGTGGTGGACGCCATGTCTTGGGGCTTTCGTGTCACCGTTGCAAAAGATTGCGTGGGGGACCGGGCGAAAGCGCCGCATGAGGCCAATCTGTTCGACATGGAACAGAAATATGCCGACGTCGTGCCTTTCTCGGCGATAGCAAAGCAGTTTGGCCGCGCGTGAACCGCCTTTGGCCGCGTGGTGTCTTTCGCCATGTCGTCATCTACAGCAACAAAACCATACAGCGTCTTGAAGGCAATCGCATCTCGGCGATGGCTTGCTTTGCTTTGCCTTGAGATCAGAGGCGGCAAGCCCATGCGCCCTTATGCTGTCACATCCAGCGGGTGGAAGCTCAGCCATTGTGACACCACATGCGGCGCCAGCCCCGTCAGCTTACCGACCGGGTTGCAGAACAGCGCCCCGCGGCAGCCATCACCGGGTCGGCGACGCCGGGCAGCACTGAAAAAGGTGCTTCCCGCCCTCCTGCCGCGACTGCCGGGTCATCAGGTCAGCAACCCGTCTGACCCGTGACGCAGCAGCAGCGCAGGTCGGGTTTTGTTAAGATCGCGCACATAGACTGATCGACATCTGCAAGCCGAGCATATGATGCGAATTGTCATCGTCGAAGACCACCCGATCACGCGCAATGTACTGGCCCTGGCGCTGGAGGCGATTCCGGACTGTCAGGTCCTGTCGTTTCCGACCGCGCAAGAGGGGCTGACAGCCTGCGCAGAGGGTGCGGAACTTGCGATCTTCGACAACCAGTTGCCTGACATGACCGGCACGGCGGCGGTGGCGCTTCTGCGCAACCTGGCAGCGACCAGGCATCTGCCCGTCATCGTCATCACGGGCGATGGCGACCGGCAGACCCGGATGGCCGCGATCAGCGCCGGGGCTACGGACTTTCTGGAAAAGCCGGTCCAGATCGACGAATTGCGGATCAGGGTGCGCAACCTTCTGGCACTCTCTGCAGCCGAAAAGGAAGCGCGATCAGGCCAGGCCCTGTTGGAGACACTGATTGCCGGTGCCGATGCCAGGGTCATCGTGGCCGATGCCCGTCAGGGCGGGGCGCCGATCCTGTATGCCAGCGATCCGGTGCAACGCCGCTTTGGTGCAAATGGCGGCGCGCTGCAGGGTATGGGTCTGCGCGAACTGTGGGCGCGCACCGCTGCCTCGGCGGCGCGTGACGCGCTGGATCAGGCGGTTGACACCCTTTCGGCCGGGGAATTCGTGCTGACCGACCCCTTGGGCAACGGTGGCGATTGGGTCGAGATTGCGCTGTCGCCGGTGGCCGAGGCCAGTGGCGCGGTTCGCTACCTCATCGCCAGCATGCGCGATGTCACCGACCTGGTCGAGACCCGCCAGGCCCATGCGCAGCTTTCCTCGCGGTTGCAGGACATTGCACAGCTCAGCGGCGCCTGGTTCTTCGAACTGGATGACGCGCTGCGGCTAAGCTATGTCTCGGCGGCCATGGCGCAGGCGCTGGGCGGTGACCCCGAGGCCCTTGTCGGCCTGTCCGTCGCGATGCTGCCGGTGCGCCTGGCAGACGCGGCCCGAAAGCACCTGCGGGCAGAGCAGCTTTTCGCCGCACCACATGCACCAATCGAGCAGGAGATGGTCACCTTTCGCCTGCCCGATGGCCAGATCCGCGCGGTGCAGATCAACGCAAGCCCGTTTCAGGACGAAAACGGGCGCTTTGCGGGGTATCGCGGCCATGCCAGCGATGTCAGCGACATCATTCGCGCGCGCGATCAGGCGGCGCAGGCCAGCCGCGCGAAATCGGTCTTCCTGGCCACCATGAGCCATGAGATGCGCACACCGCTGACCGCGATCGTCGGGCTGGCCGAACTTGCCGAAACCGATCTGCGCCCTGCAGGGTTGAAGGCGCATCTGGCCGATATCCGCGCGCAGGCGCTGCAGCTTTCCCTGCTGCTGTCGGATGTGCTGGACGTCGCCGCCATGGATCAGGGCCATCCGGTGCTTGATCTTGCCCCCTTTGACCCGGCTTTCGTGCTGGAAACGGCGGTCGGCGCGGCGCGCCAAACCGCTGCGGACAAGGGGATCGTTCTGGACATGCAGCTTCTGGCACCGCGCCCCATGGCCAGGCTGGGCGATGCAGGGCGGGTCGGCGCGATCCTTCGGGCGCTGATCTCGAACGCGGTCAAGTTCACGCAGGAAGGCCGGGCAGGCGTGACGCTTGACCTGTCCGATCCGGCAAGCGTCACACTGACCGTCACGGATACCGGCATCGGCATGACCGAGGCCGAACAGGCCGCGGCGGTGCTGCCTTTCGTGCAATGCGATGACGGGATCGCCCGCCGGTTCGAGGGGGCGGGGCTGGGCCTGAGCATCGTGACCTGGTTGACCGAAGCGATGGGCGGGCGCTTCGCGCTGACCTCGACGCCGGGTCAGGGTACGCGCGTGAGCATATCACTGCCCCTGCCAGAGGTTCCTCACCCGGTTGCGGCGCGGGTTGAACCTTGCAATGCAACGGGTCCGGAACAGCCCGCTCCGCTGAGGCGAACCACGCCGCCGACCGATCATCCGGGTGGGATCGTCAACGATCCGGCCACCCCACCCCGCCCCCTGCAGGCGACACAGGCAGATGCGCTGCTTGACGGCCAGCGGGTTCTGGTCGCTGACGACAATCTGGCCAACCGGAAGATCCTTCAGACGATGCTGGGCCGGATGGGGGCCAAGGTCACCCTGTGCCGCGATGGCGCCGAAGCGCTGGAGGCCTGGCAAAGTGATCGCTTCGATATCATCCTGCTGGACATAAACATGCCACGCATGGCAGGGACAGAGGTCATGCAGGCAATACGCAGCCAGGAGGCGGCGCGCCGCACTGCGCCGGTGCCGGCGCTGGCCGTAACCGCCAATGCACGGCCCGACCAGGTTGCACAATACCGCAGCATCGGCTTTGACGGCTGCGTCGCCAAGCCCTTTACCAGTGCGCAACTGGCCGACCGTCTGGCGCAGCATGTCCAGGTGCCCGGGACCTGATCCTTCTTTCCGTCACCATGCAGAAAACACAGTCGCAGTTCAGGACTGTTTAAGACTACGCCCTGCATTTATCATAGGGGCTGGCGCATTGCCGGCCCGGCCATTGCAGACATATCCACCACGGAGTGCATGATGACCCTTTTCGCCCGCCTTTCCCTGGCAACCATCGCCGCGGCGTCGATCGCTGTCAGCGCCGTCGCCCAACCCTTGCCCCAGCCGGAAGGACCGACACTTCTGAGCATTACCGGACAGATCGACAACACCAATGCCGACGGTGCCGCGCAGTTCGATCTGACCATGATCGAGTCACTTCCTCAGCGTGAAACCGTGACCACGACCCCGTGGTTCGAGGGGGCACAGCGCTTTTCCGGCCCGCTGCTGTCTGACCTGATGGCCGCCAGCGGCGCCAGCGGTTCAGAGCTGCGCATCATTGCAATCAATGATTATGCCGCTACCATGCCCTGGGCCGATATCGAAAGCGTGCCCGTGATCCTGGCCGTGCGGCACAACGGCGAGACCATGTCGGTGCGCGACAAGGGACCATTGTTCGTGATCTATCCGTTCGACGAACACCCGGAACTGCACGACGAGGTGTATTTTTCGCGCTCGGTCTGGCAGGTCACGGCCATCGAGGTCCTGCCTTGACACGACGGCGCCGCAAACCGCGTCGCCCGCTACGCGGGCGGCTTGGCCTTGTGGTGCTTGGCACCATTGCGCTGGTGGCGGTTCTCGTCGCCGGCCTGCAATTCATGCGCTTGCTCGACACCGAGCGGGCGATGGATGCCGTGGTGCGCGAAGACGCAATGTGGGCGGTCTTTCAGACCGACAGGCATGTCCGTGACCTGCATGCCCGCGCCAGAATGATCGGCGCAACCGGTGACGCCGGGCAACATGATCAACTGGTACAATCCTATGACGTTCTCTACAGCCGGGCCGCACTGCTGGAACGCGGCACGTTCCTGCTGGATCTCAGCGCTGACGGGCGCCTCTCTGCCAGCGCCCGCGAGTTGGCAACCTTTGTACTGGGCCTGGCGCCACGGATAGACGCCATCGACAGTTCAGCACCTGACTACGCGGCCACGATGGCCGATCTGGCTGCCGAACTTGCGCCCTGGCTGGCGCATTCGAACGAGCTGCTTCTGCGCGCCAATGCCGATACCAATGCCATGCGTGTTGCCGAAAGGGCCCTGCGCGGTGATATCCAGGACCGTCTGGCCTGGCTGGCGCTGGTTCTGATTCTTGCCTTTTTCGGTATCTTCGGGCTGCTGATGCTGCAGCTTCGTCGCCTGGAGCGGTCAAGCCAGCGCATGGCCATCCTGCAAGAGCGCAGTCGCCGCCGGGCGATGCGGGCGCAAGCTGCCAGCCAGGCGAAATCGGCCTTTCTGGCCACCATGAGCCATGAGATTCGTACCCCGCTCAACGGCATCATCGGCTCTGCCGAACTGCTTGCCCTTCAGTCACTGCCTGACACTGCCGCACGGCGGCTGGGCACGATTTCGGCACAGGCCTTCCTGTTGCGGGACCTGATCGATGGCATCCTCGATTTCTCGCGGCTCGAGGCCGGGGCGATCGAAACCGCGCAGATCGAAACAGATCTGTCCGAACTGGCTGTTCAACTGACCGAGGCCTTTTCCGATCAGGCCGAAATCCAGGGGCTGGAGCTGCATATCGACCTGCCGGCACAACGGGTCAGCGTGAACCAGGCAAGGCTGCGGCAGGTTCTGGTCAATCTTGTCGGAAACGCGCTGAAATTCACCCTTCGCGGCCAGGTCCAGGTCCGGGGCAGTCTGCCGCGCCCCGGTCTGTTGCGCGTAGAGGTGCAGGACGACGGCATCGGCATCGCGCCCGAGGCGATCGGGTCTCTGTTTCGTGAATTCAGTCAGATCGATGGGTCGCATGCCCGCAGCTTCGGGGGCAGCGGCCTGGGACTGGCGATCTGCCGGCGCATCGTCGAGGGGCTTGGCGGGCAGATCGGGGTGGAAAGCGAGCCCGGCCGCGGCAGCCTGTTCTGGTTCGAACTGCCGGTCACGCCGATCAAGTACCCGCCGCCCGAACCCGGCGCGACCTCGGACATGGCGCCACAGGGCCCGGCCGTGCGCCGGAGTGTACTGGTGGCCGAGGACAACGAGGTCAATCTTGAAGTGATCCGCGGCATGTTGCGGCATCATGGGCACAATGTGCAGGTTGCCCGCAACGGCCGCGAGGCGGTTGAAATGACGCGCGCAAAGCGCCCGGATCTGATCCTGATGGACATGCAGATGCCCGAGATGGACGGGCTGGAGGCGACACGTCGGATTCGCCAATTCGATGCCCGTTTGCCGATCATCGGTGTCACCGCCAATGCCTTTGCCGCCGACCGGCGCGCCTGTCTGGCCGCGGGCATGTCCGATTTCCTGCCCAAGCCGATCACGACCGCCGGGCTGGCGCAAGTGTTCGCACGCCTGGCGGATGCCGGCCACGCAGCGCAGGACGGTGCCCCTGCTGAAAACGCCTGGCCGTCTCGGCACCGGCTGGCTGAAGGGGCAACTGACCCCGCACCAGCCAACTCTGCCGTTCCGGCCTCTGTTCCGGCACAGGATTTTGCCCCGACACCGGCCGATTCAGATGCCGCTGAACCGCCAACGGCATCTTCCGACAGTCCCTTCGAGCAACTGGACGATCTGATCGAGGCGCTTGGCCCCGAGACCGTGTTACAGCTCATTGATCGTTTCGAGGGCGATCTTGACACCCTGCGCGACAATCTGAGCCGCGCCGCCAACGACGCCCCGGCGGTTCAGGCCACAGCACAGGACGAGGTGCTGCACAGTTTCAAGGGGGCCGCACTGACATTGGGGATCAGCAACGCCGGACATTTGGCGCAGCGATTGCGGGACCGGCTTCCGATAGGAACAGGTGATATTGACAAACTGGTCGCGCAGGCCCGGTCAGAGGCAGGGCAGGCGCGTCAATTCCTCTCCGTGCGGAGTGTTTGATGAAAACGATTGTTCCCATCCACCTCGAACCGGCTCAGGCGCTGGCACGGCTGACCGAGGCCCAGGCGCTGAGCCTGCAACTGGTCGAGTCATTGCTGGCCGTCGCGCCTGATAAGCTGGATGATGCCATTGGCCAGACCCTTGCGCAACTGGGGCAGTTCTGCGGATCGGACCGAACCTATATCTTCATGCAGACCCGGCCCGGTTTCATGGACAACACCCATGAGTGGTGCGGGCCCGGCATCGCGCCGATGATTGACATGCTGAAGGATCTGCCGATGGCAATGGCCGATCCCTGGTGGCCGCTGTTCGACAGCCAGGGGCATGTCTACATCGCCGACGTGCTTGACCTGGCACCGGGTGAACCACTGCGCGAAACGCTGGAGATGCAAGGCATCCGTTCGCTGCTGGCCGTGCCGCTGCGCGAAGACGGGCGGCTGGTCGGCTTCATGGGCTACGATTCCGTCTCTGAAGTGCGCAGCTTCCTGCAGGGAGAGATCTTTCTGATCCAGTCGGTTGCCAACATCATTTCGACCATGCTGACCCGCCGCCGGATCGAGGCCGAGGTGACCAAGGCCCGGATGCAGGAGGACCTGGAACGCAACCGCCTTCGCGCGACGCTCAGTGCCTTGCCCGATGTGGTGCTGGAACTGGACAACAACCTGCGCATTTCCGCCATGCATGCCAATGACCGGGTCAACACGCCGATCCCGCCCGAGCAACTGGTCGGGGTCGAGCTGGCGCAGGTGTTTCCGCCTCATGTACTGGCGCTGGCCAGGGATATTCTGCGCACGCTTGAGCGCGATGGCATCGCGCTGAACCACCGCTGCCATGTCGAGATCGGCGGCCGAGTGCTGTGGTATTCGATTTCCGCAGCACGCCGTGCCGCGCAGACCCCCGATGGGCCACCCGGCTATGTTGTCATCCTGCGGGACGTGACAGAACGGCGCGCACAGATGGCCGAGATCGAGCGTCTGGGCCAGATCGTGCGCAACACAACCAATCTGGTCATCATGACGGACCCCCACGGGCGCATCGACTGGGTGAACCCCGCATTCGAAGCGCGTACCGGCTTCAGCCTGGCCGAGGCACGCGGCCAGAAACCCGGCGACCTGCTGCAATGCCCCGAGACTGACCGCGAAACCGTGGCCCGGATCGGCAAGGCCCGGGCCAGCGGCCAGCCGATCATGGCTGAATTGCTGAATCGCACCAAATCCGGTGAACGCTACTGGGTGGAAATGAACATCCAGCCCTTGCGCGATGAAGGCGGCACGTTGACCGGTTTCATGGCCATCCAGACCGAAACCACCCAGCGGCACGAATATACCCGCAAGCTGGAACTGGCACTGACAGCAGAGGAAACCGCCCGCAATCGCCTGGATGCCGCGGTAGAGATCATGCAGGACGGATTCATCCTGTTCGATTCGGATCAGCGTCTTGTCCTGTTCAACCGACGGTTTCGCGAGCTTTTCCCGGAAACGGTTGCGCAGATGGGAACAGGGGCAAGCTATACCAGCATGCTGCGGGCGGGAATCGAGGCCGGGTATCTGGCACGCAAGGACCCTGACCCACAGGGCTGGATCGACCGGCAGACCAACGAGTTCGCCTTGCGGGTCCGGTCATCCGGCACGATGCGCGTGGGCAACCGGTGGTTAAGCTTCAGTCAGATGCCGACCCCTGACGGCGGACGCATCGGCGTGTTTTCGGACATCACCGATTTCAAGGATGCCGAAAGACGCGCCCTGTCGGATCGCGCCCTAGCCATGGATTCCGCGCAGGACGGTTTTGCGCTGGTCTCGTCTCATGGTACCCTGCTTTATGCCAACCCTTCTGCCCTGCGCCTTCTGGGCTTCGGCAGGAAAGAGGATGTCATCGGGCAACACTGGCTGGACACGCTGCGTGCAGATGCACCGACCAATGACTTCGGCCTTGCCGCCCGGCGACTGGAGCGCGATGGCTCATGGAGCGGCCAGATGCGGCTGATACGACTTGACGGTCAGCCCATCGATGTGGAGGTTTCGGCGGCACGCAACACCGACGGCGGCATTCTGCTGATGCTGCGGGACATATCAGAACGGCTGCGCAACGAGACCGAGCGCGAGCGCTTGCGCGAGGACCTTGCCCTGGCCAGCCGGCGCGCGGATCTAAGCTTGCTGGCCATGGGGTTGACGCATGATTTCAACAATCTGCTGGCCGCGATCTCGGCTGCGGCTAGCCTGATCGAGGAAGACGGCACCCCCACCACCCGTGCCATGGCCGAAAACATCGGCGCCGCGGTCGATCAGGCCGCCGGGCTGGTACGCAGGCTGATGTCACTGGGCCGCCAAAGTGCGGGCAAGGGGCTGATCGACCTGCGCACCCCGATGCGCGATGCTGCCACCCTGGTCGAAGCCGGTTTGCGCCCCCCCCTGCGGCTGGAACTGTCACTGCCTGATCGGCCGGTGCCCGGTCTGGCCGATTCGACCGCCCTGATGCAGATGGCACTGAACCTTTGCATCAATGCCCGTGATGCACTGCAACAGTCCCCTCCTGCAGATGCGCCCGGCCGAATTCGGCTTGTCATGGAGCCGATGACAGAGTCAGACCGCGCGCGGCGCTTCGATATCGGTGCTCTTGTCGAGGGTACAGACTATGTCAGGATAGAGATTTCGGACAATGGCCCAGGCATGGATGCCCAGACGCTGGCGGCGGCCTTTACGCCTTATTTCACCACAAAGGGCGAAAAGGGAACCGGGCTGGGCGTGCCGATCGCGGTGGAAGCAGTGCGCGGGCATGACGGCGCGATCAACCTTGAAAGCAGGTCGGGCGAGGGCACCCGCTTTGCAATTTTCCTGCCTGTTGCCCCCGATGGAAAAACCGATTGATTGGTATTATTGTTTCACCCGCATTCGTGCGTAAACTTCAGCAACCCTTGAACGAATTGAAAAAATGCGTGTCCTTATAGCCGATGACCACGATCTCTTGCGCGATACGCTGGTGCTGTTTCTGTCCGCCCAGGCTGATCTGCAGGTCAAAGGGGTCGGCAGCTATACCGAAGCGGTAAAGATGACCGATACGGATGGGCCGTTTGACCTGCTGCTACTGGACTACCGCATGCCCGGCATGAATGGCCTGCAGGGGCTGAAGGATGCGATTCAGAACAATCGGGCCCGCCATGTTGCCCTGATGTCGGGCGATGCACCGCGCAGCATCGTTGCCGAGGCCTTGTCAGCAGGCGCTGCGGGCTTCCTGCCCAAGACGCTGCCGGCAAAATCCGTGCGCAACGCTGTCGCCTTCATGCTGATGGGCGAGACCTATCTGCCGGCCGATTTCGTGCAGGGCCAGAACACCCCGGCACCTCCAGAGAATGCACGCCTTGAGGATCTGAGCAAACGCGAGCGCGAGGTGCTGCGCCTGCTCAGCGATGGGTTGTCAAACAAGGAGATCGCCCGCACCCTGGATCTGAGCGAGGCAGCGGTGAAGCTGCACATCAAGACAGTGTTCCGGCATTTGGGCGTGTCGAACCGAACACAGGCCGCGATGCTTGCGCGGGATCTGGGGCTGGTCTGAACGTGCCAAGGGGGCCGCATCGGCAGGCAGCCCCGCGCCGCATATCAGCAACAGCGCCACGGGGGGCTCAGGCCCGGCGTTTCATCTCGGGCAGAAAGGCCGCCTGCTCGCCACCGATCATGTAACCACGGCTCCAGACCGTGCGTACCATGCAGTCGCCAAGGACGGCAGACAGCTTCTTGCGCAACTTGCAGACAAAAACGTCAATGATCTTTGCATCCGGTTCGTCGCGCCCGCCATAAAGCTTGGTCAGGATCATGTCCTTCGTCACGGTCTGCCCTTTGCGCAGGGCCAGCGCCTCCAGCAGTTGGTATTCCTTTACCGTCAGACCAAGGGCCTTTCCGTCAACGCGGGCTTCCTGCTGATCCAGCAGGATACGCAGGCGGTCGATCCGGATCTCGGACTGGAAATGTCCGTTGGACCGGCGAATGATGGCAGTCAGTCTGGCGGTCAGTTCATCGGCCTTGTACGGTTTGGTCAGGTAATCATCTGCCCCGGCCTGCAGGGCTGCAACCTTGGTTTCCGTCTCAAGGTCGCCGGACAGGACCAGAACCGGCACCTTCACCCCGATCCGCCGCAGCCTGGCCAGAACATCCAGCCCTGACTGGCCATTCAGACGCAGGTCCAGAACCATGGCGTCAAAGTCATAACTCTGCGCCATCTCCAGCGCCGAGGGGCCATCCGAGACCACAGACACGTTGAATCGCTGCCGGCTGAGGGCCGCCGTGATCATCTGCGCCATCAGGCCGTTGTCTTCCACCACAAGTATCTTCATCGCAACACTCCAACAGGGCTGGTTCATCATGCATTTACCATCGTTGATCGGCGGCTGATCGGCAAAGGCGTGATCGGATAGAACTCGTGCCCGGACGGCTCCGAAAGCAAATCAAGCGCGGTGTTTCTGGCCGAAACCGGTCGCAGCGGCTTGATGACGGCGCGTTTCGGGCAGGAATGAGGCATTCATGCGTCTGATCCTCCGCTCTGACGACATGCGGAATTGATCCGCGCCGGCACGCGTCGGCGCCGGCTCCGCCATTCATGAAAATGAAGGCAGCACCGCGCACGGCTGCCGATGATCCGACGGCCTACCCAGAATCAAGGCCGCCCCCAGCGCACGCCACCCGAACCAAGCCGCAACACGGTGCGGGCATCATCGCCGTCAGTGCCACTTTTCGTGCCGCCACCGATTGCCGCCCAAAGCGGGCTGCGGGCCCGTCATCATCATTTCCCATCATCAGGAGCACCTCATGACCGAACCCATCCGAACCTTCAGCCATTTCCGAGAGGTACCCCCGCAAGTCTGGCGCTGGCCCAACTTCTCGCCCGCAGAAATCGCCTGCCGAGGCACCGGCCAGTTGAAGCTTCACCCCGAAGCGCTCGACAGGCTGCAGGCGTTGCGCAACCGGCTGGGCAAGCCGATCATCATCCGCTCGGCCTATCGCTCGCCAGGACACAACCGCGCAGTCGGCGGCGCGCCGCGCTCGAAGCATATGGATGGCACGGCGTTTGATATCGCCATGACGAACCATGACCCGGCGGCGTTCGAGGCGGCAGCGCGGGCGGTGGGGTTTCTGGGCTTCGGATTCTACCCGCGCGCGGGCTTCATGCATATCGATCTGGGGCCCGCGCGCAGATGGGGCGCGCCATTTCCGGCGCAGGCGACACCGTTCGCCGCCGAGCAGCCTCCGGCACGTGAACTGCTGACGGAAAGTCGAACACTAAGGGGCGCAGGGGCAGCGGGCGCTGCAACCGTGGGCGCGGCCGTGGTCGAGGTGGCGCAAGAAACGCTGGCAGAAGCACAGGAAGCTGTACTGCCGTTGGTGCCCTATCTGGATACCCTGCGCTGGCTGTTCATCGCGCTGGCGCTGGCCGGGATTGGCATTGCGGCCTACGCGAGGATCGATGACTGGAAAAATGGGCTGCGCTGATTGGGGGGCAGCCCAATGGCCCGGCTTGCCGCCCGGGCATGGGCGCGGCGGGTGGCGGCTATATACCAATGGCCATCACCGCATTTTCAGTCAGGCGGTCAATCGCCGGAAAGCTGCATGCTGCCCCTGCCCCTGCCCCTGCCCCTGCCCCTGCCGGTTGAACAGTTGGCCGCATGCGGATTGACGCGACAATACTCTTCAGTCTAGCATGAAGTCAAACAGTTGAAGCGTTTGGCTCATGCTGCAATCTGCCCAGATCAACCTGAACGCGGGGCCAGGTGCGCCAGGGACTGAAAGGACAAGGCATGCGCATTGAACGTCTGGACAGGGTGGTGCTGGGCGTCCGCGAACTGGACAGCGCCACAACTTTTTTCGAGGCCTTGCTGGGGCTGCAGTTTGACCCTCAGATCAGCGATGCCTCGCTTGGTATGGAGGCACGCTACAGCCGTGAAGGGCTTGAACTGGTCAGCGGTCACAAGGGAACCGCGGTGGACCGCTTCACCCAATCCCGTGGTGAGGGGGTGTTTTGCGTGGTGTTCAAGGTGGCCGACATGGACGAGGCCCTGGCCCATATGCGCCAGCACGGGCTGGACCCTGTCAATGACGTGACCTTCGGCGCGATGCGCGAGGTTGCGTTTCACCCGTCCGGAGCGCATGGCATGCAGATTGTGCTGGCAGCCTATCCCGAACAGCACCCGGCCACAGTGGCAGTAATGAGCCAGCCCCGATGACGGCCGCGCTTGACGGCATCAGGGTGCTTGACCTGGGGCGGTTGGGGCCGTCAGCGATGGCATCAATGTATCTGGCCGACTTCGGCGCAGAGGTCATTTCGATCACCGCCGCGCCCGCGCAGGAAATGCCCGAACCTGATGGCGATTTCTGGAGTTTCCCCGCCCAGATGGCGCTGATCGGCCGGTCACTGAATCGCAACAAGCACAGCCTGTCACTGAATCTGAAGGCGCAGGAAGATCACGCGGCTTTCCTGAAAATGGTGGCGGGGGCCGATGTCGTGATCGACGATTTCCGGCCCGGCACTGCAGAGCGGCTGGGTATCGGCTTTGACCGACTTTCGGCGCTGAACCCGCGGCTGATCGGCTGCGCCATGTCTGGCTATGGGCAAACCGGCCCGTTGGCCGATCAGGGCGGGCATGACATCAATTTCATCGCCCGCGCTGGCCTGCTTGACCTGATCGGCAATGATCCGGATACCGCCCCGGTCATTCCCTTGTTCTTTTTGTCCGATTTCGGCGGGGCCGCGATGCACGCGCTCAGCGGCATTCTGCTGGCCCTGCTGGCACGCGAAAGAACCGGCCGCGGCCAGTTCATCGATATCGCCTTTCTGGACAGCGCACTGGGTCTTGCCAATCCGCTTGCCTGGCATGTGCTGAACGGTGGAGCAGGGTTCCAGCGCGGACGGCTGCTTTATTCCGGCAGCTACCCGCATTATGCGCTATATCCCTGCAAGGGCGGCGGCTATCTGGCCGTCGGCTGTTTCGAACCGTGGTTATGGGCGCGCTTTTGTGCCGAAATCGGCCTGCCGGACTGCGCCGAGGCCGACCTGACCGATGAAGCGGCGGCTGCGGACGTACGAACGCGCGTGGCGGCGGTACTGGCGACCCGCAGGGCAGAAGACTGGGACGCGATGCTGGGCCCCAGGAATGTCTGTGTCTGCGCAGTGCAGAGTCTGGCAGACCTTCTGGGTGGCGACCACCCCCGCCTGCGTGGCCTGCTGGCCGAGACGCGCCACCCCCGCCGCGGGCCCGAACGCCATCTGGGCAACCCCATCGCCCTGTCGGAAACCCCCGCGCGCATATATCGCGCTGCACCCGATCCGGGGCAGGACAGCGCGGCGCTTCGCGCGCGGCTGTCCTTGTCCAAACAGCCTGAAGGTGATCGATGACACTTGTCGCCATCCTGTCGAAACAAGCCGACCGCCACCCCGGCAAGGTTGCCATCCGCTTTGGCGACATCATCGTCACCTATGCCGATCTGCGCCGCCGCGCCCGGGCAACTGCCGCGCTGCTGACCGCACAAGGTGCCGGGCGGGGCACAAAGATCGCGCATCTGAGCTTCAATGACATTGCCTTTTTCGATCTGCTGTTTGCCTGTTCACAGATTGGCGCGGTGTTGGTGCCGGTGAACTTTCGCCTGACCACCGACGAGATCGCCTTTCAGTTGCAGAATTCCGACACTTCGGTGATGGTCCATTCAGCCGATTTTGCGCAGATCGTGGCACAGTTGAAGCCCATGGCGCCCGCTGTCCGGCACTGGCTGCAAAGCGGCGCTGACGATATGGCAGCGCTTGCCACGCCGCACCAGCGCATTGCGCCGATGCCAAGCCGCCATGAACCCGATGCGCCGCTCGTGATGATTCACACCTCGGGTACCACCGGCCGGCCGAAGGGGGCACTGCTGTCAGAACGCAACCTGCTGACAACGGCGCTGAACCAGATCGCCGACTTTCCCCTTTCGCGCGACGACATCACCCTGACCTGCGCCCCGATCTTTCATGCCGGCGGCTCGTTGATCTGCACATTGCCACTACTGCTGGTCGGCGGCAGCGTGATCCTGCAAAAGCACTTCGACCCTGTTGCCGCAAGCGCACATCTGCAGCAGGATGGCGTTACCTGCATGTTCGCGGCCCCCGCGATGTGGCAGGCAATCATCGCCGAATGCAGCGGCAAGGCGGCAGTATTTCCCGCCTTGCGCCTGTGCCTTTCAGGCGGCGCGGCCGAGACCGAACGCTCGATGCGCCAGTTTCGCGAGATGTTCGGCGTCACGCTGATGCAGGGCTATGGCCTGTCGGAATGTTCATCAACCTCGACCGTGCTGCGTGCCGAAGATGCCGAAACCCACCTTGGTTCTGTTGGCAAGCCGATGATGATGAACCGTGTGCGGGTCGTGCGCGCAGACGGCACCGATGTCGAACCCGGCGAGGTGGGCGAGATCGTGCAGGGTGATGATACGGTGATGCTGGGCTACTACGGCAACCCGGCGGCGACGGCCGAAACCATCCGCGACGGGTGGTTACACACCGGCGATCTGGCAACGATCGACGCCGAAGGGTTCATCTATGTCAAAGGTCGCAAGAAAGAGATGATTATCTCTGGCGGCGAAAACATCTATCCTGCCGAGATCGAGCAGGTTCTCAACGCCCATCCCGGAATCGCAGAAAGCGCCGTGGTCGGCCAGCCCGACCCGCGCTGGGGAGAAACGCCCGTGGCCTTTGTTGTGCGGGCGCCGGGTAGCACCCTGTCAGAGGCCGAGGTGATCGCCTATTGTAAAGGGCACATCGCCTCGTACAAGAAACCCTCCAGAGTGGTTTTTCTGGATACGCTGCCGCGGAATGCTTCCGGCAAGATCCGGAAATTCGAGTTGCAGGGGTGATGCGGGCGCCTCGCTGACCGCTGGCCACCTCTCCTGTCGTGATACGGCCAAAGGAAACCGTCACGTTGAACGCCTGTCTGGCGAACGCCAAGGCGTGGTTCGCCTTGGTGCGGGGGCATGGCGGATCAGCGGAAACCGCGCGCTATCCAGCTGTTGGCGTATTGCATGGCACACCACCGGCACCTGCCAAGGCATGAATTGACCCGAACTAACTGACATCAGCCTGGCGGGTCCAGATGGTCAGCTGGCCGGAAACACCCTGAACCAGCGCCAATCAATGGCTAGATTTCAGCCCCGGCGTTGCCATTCATCCTGCTGCGAATGGTCTAATCCATCCCGCATTTCCATGTCGTCACCCAAAGTCACCAGATGGCTTTGCAGTCGCCGCGGCATCGCCCCGAGGCGCCCGCGAGGCCGTGGCCACCAAGCGCGAGCGGCCGCTTGACAGAGCTGGAGCAACATGTAATCTGTTCACTTGAGGCGTTTGCTTTAACTCTTTCGAGGGTGCCTGCCACGCCTTGAACAGGAGGTCATTCTGCGCTGTTGGGGCGGGAGGCTCGGCGATATGGCGCACGGTGCAGATCAATAGGGGGTCGAAGCAGGGATTGGAGGCCCTGCCGCGATAATCACCAAAACGCCTTGCCGCAAATTGCCGCGTTCAACCAATCGTTTCATGACGCGCAGGCAAAGGAAACACCGGCAGGATAAACTGGCCAAAACAGGGTGCCCGCCTGCAAGCACATGGAGTGCACCCGATCGGCCCGTATCATTGTCAATCTCAGGGAGGATATAAGATGACCACACCGACACCCGGAACCGTCGTTCTGACCGCGACCGAGCGCGTTACCTTCGGTCAGCCGGCGGCAGAGGCGCTGGCGGCCGAAGCCGCAACGCTTGGGGCATCGCGCGTGATGCTGATTGCCAGCAAATCGCTGAAAGAAAACACCGACGAGATTGACCGGATCGAAAGCGCGCTGGGCGACAGGCACGCCGGTACCTTTACCGGGGTCGCGCCGCATGTGCCGCGCGGCGACGTGATTGCGGCGGCAGACATGGCCCGGGACTGCGGCGCCGACCTGCTGGTTTCTGTCGGTGGCGGGTCGGTCACTGACTGCACCGCCATCGTGCCGATCTGTCTGTCGAATGACATCCGTACCGTCGAGGCGATGGATGCCTATCACATCACCGTCAATGACGCGGGTGAGATGGTGAACCCGTTGACGGGCCCCGATTTCAAGCCGCAGACCGTGCGCACGATCATCTGCCCGACAACACTTTCGGGGGGCGAGTTCAACCCGCTGTCCGGTGCCACCGACCCGGTAACGAAGCACAAGCAGGCCTATTCGGACCGGCTGATGGCACCTGTATCCGTGATCCTGGACCCGGCGCTGACCCGCCACACGCCGGAATGGCTGTGGTTCTCTACCGGGGTGCGCGCGCTTGATCATGCTATCGAGACGCTGCAATCCTTCCAGTCGAACGACTATTGCGACGGCCTCGCGGAAAGCGCGCTGAACCTGCTGATCGAAGGGCTGCCGCGGGTCAAGGCCGACCCGAATGACATGGAAGCCCGCATGAAGTGTCAGATCGGTGTCTGGCAGTCGATGCTGCCCATCATCGGCGGGGTGCCGATGGGCGCAAGCCATGCCATCGGCCATGTGCTGGGCGGCCTGTGCGATGTGCCGCATGGCTACACCTCTTGCGTGATGTCCCCCTTCGTGCTGCGCTGGAATGCCAGCGTGAACGCCCACCGCCAGAAGCGCATCGCCAAGGCGTTCGGACAGGCTGACGGGTCGGCCGGCGATCTGGCCGATGCCTTCATCAGTTCGCTGGGCATGCCGCGGTCGCTTTCGGCCGTGGGGGTGGGCGAGGACAAGCTGCGCTCGGTCGCCGAATACACCATGCACGATATCTGGGGGCGCACCAACCCGCGCAAGATCAACGGGCCGGACGATATCATGGAGATTCTTGAAACGGCCCGGTAATTCACCGCTGAATCAGGCAGCGCCATCCGGCAGGAAATTCATTGCCGGATGGCGCAAATGAGAACGGATTCAGTATCGGGAAGCCCCCTGTTTGCGTCAAACCAGGGATCGGTGATTGCCTCAGGATGAATCCGTTCTCAGACAAATATAATTGGCCGGCCTTTGATTAGTTCTTGGCAAGTTCAATTGACATACTCTTTTGCTGCAGCAGGCTGCTTCAATGAAAGATGCGTCAGGAAAGGCCCGCCAACCCAATTCACTGTCATCTTCGGACCAAAAAGGGAGGTAGAAATGAAAAACATCAAATCACTCGGCGCCATCCTCGGCGCGACAGCCATTCTGACCTTTGGCGTTTCCAGCGCCGAGGCCAGCCAATTGCGCCTGCTCAGCAGCTGGGACCCCAACTTCCCGATGAACGAGCATTTTGTCTCGGTCTTCATGGACCGGGTTGCAGAGCGCTCTGACGGGGCGCTGACCATTTCCATGGACGGGCCGGAGGTGGTGCACCCGTTCTCGCAGTTCGAGCCGGTGCAGACCGGGCTTTACCAGATGCTGTTCTCGCATCCCGCCTATCATACGGGCGAGACACTGCTGGCCCTGACGCTGGAAGCCAACACGCAGGCAGACCCGGCGCGCATTCGCGAATCCGGTCTGTTCGACGCCGTCGATGCCGAATACAATCAGTTGGGGCTCAAACTGATCGGCATCACCACCTCTGGCGTGGGGTCGTATCAGTTTCTGATGCGCGACCGTCCGCATGATGGTGACGCGCCGTTCAGCGGCATGCGGGTGCGTGGCTCTCAGCCGTACGGGCCGGTGATCGAATCCCTTGGCGGCGCACTGACGGTGCTGCAGCCGGGCGAGATTTATTCGTCGATCGACCGCGGCGTGGTGCAGGGTGCCGGCTGGCCGGTCATCGGCACAGAGTCGTCCCGCCTGACCGAGGTCACCAACTATTTCACCACACCCGGGTTCGGCGCGGGCCATTACATGATGTTCATGAACCTGGACAGCTTCAACTCGCTCAGCGCCGAGCATCAGGAACTGATCATGACGGTAGCGGCCGAAGTGGAACTTGATTCCTATCAGGTATTCCTTGAACTCACCCAGGCCGAGATTGCCAGCATGGAAGAGGCCGGCCTGCAAGCCTTCCCCTTGCCCGAGAATCTGGCCGAGAACATGGGAGCGGCCTTTGCAACCGGGCTGCAAGCCATCGCGACAAGCCGTGGCGAGGCCGCGGCACAGCGAATCATCAACTTCATGACGGAAAACGACATGCTGTAAGCGCGCCTGCGCGCGATCGATTACGGGCGCCCTCTGGCAGGGCGTCCGTTCCTGCTGAAGGGTGCGGCCTGTGCCGACCAGCGTTCCAAGGGATCAGGATGCGTTTTTACCCATCATCAGCCCGTTGTCCGGTGGCTTTGGCACGACCTTGCCCGCGCACCAGTGACGCGGGCTGTTTGCCGGATCTCGGGCAGGATCAACACGCATGAGGCGGGCAAGCGATCTGTTCCTGAAGACCACACTGGGCGTATCGCTGATTGCGGTCTGCGTGATCATCCTGATCACCCTTGCAGATCTGGTGCTGCGCACCGCCGGCGCGCCCTTTCAGGGCGCAGCCGACATCGCCGCCTATGCCATGTGCCTGGCGCTGGTTTCAGCCATGCCCTACGTCACGCGGGAAGGGGCTCAGATTGCCGTCACGCTGATGCCGGAATTGTTGTCGCCCCGATCCGCGCGCTGGCTGCGCGTGGGGGTCGAGGCGCTGGCGGGGGTCGCCGCGCTTGTCATCTGCGTTCTGTGCATCCAGATGGGCTTGCGCCAGCAAGCCACGGGCGTGCGCACCGTCGCCTTGTTGCCGATCCCGCGCTGGGTGATCTCGGCGATGCTGGCCTATGGCTTCGCCGCCAGCGGGCTGATGCACCTGGTCAATGCGGCAGAAACCTGGCTGCAGCAGCGCAGCGCCACACCCTCGCAAGGAGCATGACGATGGACCCGATGATGCTGACCATCGTCACGATGTCGGCAGGGCTGCTGCTGTTGTTTGCGCTGTCTGTTCCCATCTACATCTCTTTTCTGGTTTGCAACCTGACGGTCGTCTTTCTGCTGATGGGCTCGAACGGCTTTGGGCTTTTCGTCAATTCGCTGTCTGCAACGGCCACCTCATCGACGCTGTTGCCGTTGCCCGCCTTCATCCTGATGGGCGAGATCCTGTATCGCGGCAACGCCGTCGGCACCCTGGTCACGGCAACCGACCGGCTGATCGGCGGGTTTCGCGGTCGCCATTATGTGCTGGGCATTTCGGTTTCAACGATCCTGGCTACCTTGTCGGGCTCGGCGATGGGCAGCGCGGCGATGCTGTCGCGCTCGGTTTATCCCGAGATGCGCGACAGGGGCTATGACAAGAACATGTCGATCGGCGTGTTGATCGGTGGTGCCTGCCTTGCACCGATCATTCCGCCCAGCGTTCTGGCGGTGATCATTGCCATTCTGGCGCAGGTTTCGGTGCGTGACATGTTCCTGGCCGGACTGGTGCCCGGCGTGCTGATTTTCTTCATGATCGTCTGCTACATCCTCTTGCGCGTCGCGCTGAAACCGGGTCTGGCGCCTGTGGACGCGGACTATCGCCGCCCGGCAGCGCGCGAGGTGCTGGGCGCGCTGGGGCTTCTATTGCCCTTCACGCTGGTCATTGGCGGGGTTGTGGGCTCTATCGCCTTTGGCATTGCCACACCAAGTGAATCGGCCGTGGCCGGGGTTGTCGGCGCCTTGGCCGTGGCGGCGCTCTTTCGCCGGCTCAACCGGGAAATGCTGTTTCAGGCGCTGCGTTCCACGGCCGTGACCACCACGATGGTGCTGGTCATCATGCTATCATCGCAACTGTTCACTCAACTGCTGGCGTTCAGCGGCACCAGCCGGTTCATCCGCATGTATATCGACACGCTGGATGTCTCGCCCATGTTGATGCTGCTTATCATGATGGCGATTCCGTTCTTTCTGTGCATGCTGCTGGACGAGATCGCCGCCATGCTGATCCTGATCCCCATCTACATGCCTATCCTGCCCTTTCTGGGCATCGATCCGGTGGCGTTCTGGGTGCTTTTCCTGATCAACATGACGCTGGGCGCAATGACACCGCCCGTCGGTTATGTGTTGTTCGTGATCAAGGGTGCTATCGGGGACGTATCGATGCAGCTGATCTTCAACGCGGTGTTGCCCTATGTGCTGATTTTCGTGTCAGCCATGGTGATACTTGCAAGCTTTCCGGGGCTGATGACGGCGTTGCTTTAGCCGCCGCCCCGGACACGTGGCCATGACGGCGGCTTCCTTTGGCACTGAACCGCCGCTACCGGCACGCGGCATAAGCGCTGTCCATCAGCGCTTGTCCGCGGGGGTTGACCAGAAAACCTGCACCCATCTGGGTCATCGCGTAACCCATGGACAATTCGAATTCCGGATCATGAAACCCGAAGGACCCGCCCGCCCCCACATGCCCGAACGCCTGTCTGCCGATCAGGAAACTGTCGCCGGCGTCAGGCCCGTTCTGGCGCCGGTTATCCATGGCCAACATGAACCCCGGCCCAAAGCGCGTGGGTTGCAACAGCATCCCATCCAGATGCGTGGCGCTGCTGGCCTGACTAAAGCCCGCCAATGTCGCGGCATCCAGCCCCAGGGGCGAACCGGGGCGCAGAGCCTCGAAAAAGCGGGCAAGCCCCGCCGCATTCGAGACGCCGGATGCCGCGCCGATCTCGGCCTCGCGGCCGTCACGTCGGTTGACCCCCTTTGCCATCCAGTCGCCGTGGTTGAAGAAGAACAGATTCTGCAGCGAGCCGGCCTCGCGCAGCGCGGTGCCAAATGCGGTCGGCGCGCCCCCCTTTTGCGGCACGAAATGTTCGATCAGGGCCACCCTGCCCTCTTGCTCGGCAGGCAGGCCGATCCAGAAATCAAGCCCCAGCGGGCGCGCAATCTCGGCATCGAAAAAGGCACCAAGGCTGCGCCCGTCCACCCTTCGGATGACTTCAGCCAGAATAAACCCGCCGATGACCGGGTGATAGGCGGTGCGCGTGCCGGGGGGCAGCAGGGGCTCGCTGGCCGCTATCTGTTCGACCATATAGCAGTGATCGGTCAGGCAATCGGCTTTCAGTGGCACGGGCAGCGCCGGTATTCCGGCGCTGTGGTCAAGCACCATGCGCAGGGTTATGCCGCCTTTGCCCCCGTCCGCGAAAGCGGGCCAATAGTCTGCCACCGGGGCATCGAGCTGCACAAGCCCGCGCACAGCAAGAAGATGAATGCAGGCGGCCGTCGCGGCCTTGGTGCAGGAAAAGACCACGCACAGGCTGTCTTCCACCCATGGCTTTGCGTCGCCGCCATCGGTGCCGCGGGCAATCCCGCCCCAAAGGCTGGCAACCTCGTGCCCGCGATGAATGACGTGAACCGATGCTGCCCTTTCGCCATGCGCGGTGAAGTTTTCGGCAAAGGCTTCGGCCAGCGGCTCAAAACCCGCGGCGATGCGCCCCTGAAGCTGGGTAACAACATCTTTCCCTGCGATTTCGCGCGACCAGTTGATCGTGGTTTTCGTCATGGTTCCTCCAGTTTTCATTTCGCCGCGCCGATCGAAGTACCGGGCAACATCCCATCGGTTCGGGATGTTGCCAAGCCAAAGGCATAGGGTTAAGCTATCTGCTTGAGATAGATGACTTCACGCTATCGAACGCAGGATGGGCCGTCAATTGCCGCAACAAGGGAGCATGTGCATGTCAGTTCAGGACACCGCCATCAGAACACCGGTCAAGGCCGAACTTGACCTGAAGCTGCTTTGCGAAGGCGTTTCGGCGGGGAACATTCCAACCCTCTTGTGCGTGCTTTATCAGCTGACAGGCGAGGAGCGATGGTTGCAGGCGCCGTATCTGCCCTCACGCTCGCGCGGGCTGGACGACAATGATGAGGGCGGCTTCGACCCGGCGCTGCAACAAGAGATCCGCAACGCTGCCAAGGCGGCAATCCTGGCGTGGCTTGACGGCAGGCCTGTCGCCGTTCCAAAGCCTTCGAACGAGACGCTGATCCGGATGCTCAGCGTCTCGATGAACGAGCCCGTGCCCGACGATTACGGCGAGATCATCGCCGAAGAGCTGGGCCTGGCGCGGCACCGCATGGCCCCCCAGGTGCCTTTGCCGAAGGACATGAAGGTGCTGATCGTCGGCGCCGGTGTTTCGGGCATCTGCGCCGGCATCAACCTGGACAAGCTGGGCGTCGATTTCGAGATTGTCGAAAAGAACAACGACTATGGCGGCACATGGTGGGAAAACCGTTATCCGGGCGCAGGGGTGGATACACCCAATCACATCTACTCGTTTTCATTTCATCCCAATGACTGGTCACAGTATTTTGCCCTGCAGGATGAATTGCTGACCTATTTCCGATCAGTTGCCGAAAATCATGGCCTGCGCCCGCACACGCGCTTTGGTACCCGTGTCAACGATGCCAGTTGGCATGAGGATGCGCGCAAATGGGTGGTGCGCATGGTGGGCCCCGACGGCAACGAGGTCAGCCGAGAGTATGATTTCCTGCTCAGCGCGGTCGGCGTGCTGAACATCCCGCAAACCCCGCAGGTGCCCGGCGCAGACAGCTTTCCCGGCCCGGCCTTTCACACGGCGCGCTGGCCAGAGGGCCTGAACCTGAAAGGCAAGCGGGTGGCGCTGATCGGCAATGGCGCGTCCGGGATGCAGGTTGCGCCGGCAATTGCCGACGAAGTCGAACAGCTGACAATCTTCGCCCGCTCGAAGCAGTGGGCCGCGCCGTTCCCCCAGTTCCGCAAGAAAGTCCCCGAGGCGGTGCGCTACCTGCTGATGTCGATTCCGCTTTATCAGAAATGGTATCGCATCCGGCAGTTCTGGATATTCAACGACCGGATTCACGGCTCGCTTCAGAAAGACCCGGACTGGCCAAGCAAGGATCGCTCGCTCAATGCCATCAACGAAGGCCACAGGCGGGCATTCACCCAATACGTCAAGGACGAACTGGGCGACCGGCAGGACCTGCTGGATCAGGTGCTGCCGGACTACCCGCCCTACGGCAAGCGTATCCTGCTGGATAACGGCTGGTATCGCACCCTGCGCAAGCCGAATGTCTCGCTGGTGCCGTCACGGCTGGCGCGGATCGACGGGGAATGGCTGGTCGCGCAGGACGGCACGCGCCACCGGGCCGATATCCTGGTCTATGCGACCGGGTTCAAGGCCGCCGAGATGCAATCGTCCTATACCATTCGCGGGCGGGACGGGCAGTTGCTTTCGGATGTCTGGGAAACCGACAACCCGCGCGCCTATATCGGCGCCACGGTGCCGGGATTTCCGAACTTCTTCTGCATCCTCGGCCCCAATGTCGGGCTTGGTCACGGCGGCAGCATGATCAAGGCGATCGAGCTTCAGACCTCGTACATCCTTTCGGTGCTGGCGCGCATGGTCGAACACGACGCCATGACGGTCGAGGTACGCCAGGACGTGTTCGAAGACTACAATCGCCGCATCGACGAGGCGCATGACCGCATGGTCTGGACACATGAAGGCACCGAAAACTGGTATCGTAACAGCCGCGGGCGGGTGGTTGCCATCACCCCGTGGCGCAACGATTACTTCTGGCACCTGACGCGCGATGCCAACGCGCAGGATTTCGTGTTCGGCGATTGATACGCCCGCAGTAAACATCAGCGCGCGCAGCAACATGGGAGGAAAGACATGTTCACCGCAGACCCGATGCCCGAGGGCAGGCCGATCCACGACCATCGCATCCCGCCCCGGGATGTGATCATCACCCGCGCCGCGCTTGACCGGCTTGCCGCGCAACAGCCCGACAAGGTGTTCGTCAAGTTCGACGACAACCTGGAAGAATGGACCTATGCGGGTTTCCGAGAGTTGGTGCTGCAGACCGCGGCGGGCCTGCAGCAGCAAGGGGTCGGACAGGGCGACATGGTGCTTGTCTGGCTGCCCAACAACCGGGAACATATCCGCATCATGTTCGCGCTGAATTACATCGGCGCGGTCTATGTGCCCGTGAACACCGCCTATCGCGGCGGTTTGCTGGAACATGTCGTCAAGCTGTCGGACGCACGCCTGGCAATCGTGCATGCCGAACTTGCCCCGCGCCTTGCCGAGGTAAAGACTGCAAGGCTGGAAAAGGTGATCGTGCAGGCAGACGAGGCCCGGCCCATCGGCAACCTGCAGGTGGCCCGCTATGCCGATACGCTGTTGCCCGAGGCGGGCACCGTCGCCGCGCCCGCGCGCACCATCGAGCCCTGGGACCCGCTGGCCATCGTGTTCACCTCTGGCACGACCGGGCCGTCCAAGGCGGTGCTGATGTCCTATCTGCAACTCTATTCGAACGCCGGGCCCGAGACCTGGCCCTTTGTTGACGGCGAAGACCGCTATCTGATCAATGCGCCCATGTTCCATATCGGCGGCATGGGGCCGATGTATGTGATGTTCGCGCGCGGCGGCTCCTTTGCCCTGATCGACCGGTTCGATACCGCCACCTACTGGCAGTCGGTACAGCGCACCGGGGCCACCACGGCCTTTCTGCTGGGGGTCATGGCGACATTCCTGGAAAAGCAGCCGCCATCGCCGACAGACCGCGATCACGGGCTGAAAAAGGTCATCATCGTGCCGGTTTCGCCCGAGTTGGAGGCCTTTCGCAACCGTTTCGGCGTCGACATCTACACTATCTTCAACATGACCGAGGTCTCCTCGCCCTGCGTGTCGGATGCAAACCCGACCCGCCGGGGCACCTGCGGCAAGGTGCGTGACGGCGTCGAGGTACGGCTGGTCGATGAAAACGACTGCGAGGTGCCGCCGGGCGAAGTAGGCGAGATGATCGTGCGCACCGACCGGCCCTGGGCGATGAATTCTGGCTATTACAACAACGCCGAGGCCACGGCAAAGGCATGGCGCAACGGCTGGTTTCACACCGGCGATGCGTTCCGGGTCGATGAAGACGGTTATTACTATTTCGTTGACCGCACCAAGGATGCGATCCGCCGCCGGGGCGAGAACATATCGTCGCTGGAGCTGGAGGGGTTGATCCTCAAGCACCCCTCCATCCTGGAATGCGCGATCATTGGCGTGCCCTCGGAATACGGCGAGGACGATGTGATGGCAATTCTGGCCCCCGTGGCCGGCAAGGAACTGGATGTCGAAGAGGTGTTGGGCTTCATGCGCGACAGCTTGCCTTATTTCATGGTGCCGCGCTATATCCGCCTTATGAAAGAGCTTCCGAAAACGCCCAGTGCGAAGGTTCTGAAATCCGACCTGCGCAAAGAGGGCGTCACCCCCGATACCTGGGACCGCGAGGCGGCGGGTATTCATATCCGCAGCGAAAGACTTGCCTGACATGCAGCGGCGCAGCGGCAACTGGCCTTGCGCCGCCCGTGTTTCCGGTGCAGGGGCGCCACAGAGAGGCACTTTCGCCACTTTATAGAGGACCCTGCCGATGATCCAGATGAATGCCGAGGATGATACGCCAGCGCGACTGAAAGGGGCCGCCATCGAGCTCTTTTCCCGTCACGGCATCGACGGTGTGCCGGTTCGGGCAATTCTGCAGGCAGCGCTGGTTCGGAATTCGGCCGGCATTCACTACTACTTCCGCACCAAGGACGATCTGATCCGCGAACTGGTCAAGGACGCGCTGACCCGCACACGCCGCGCCCGAAACGCGGCGCTGGATCAGCTCGAAGCCTCTGGCCAGCCGATAACCCCGCACGATATCGTCCGGATCATCGTGCATGTCGAAACCGTTGGCACCGGCGACCCCGAACAGCGCAGCGACCTGCCGATCGGCTTTGGTCACATGCGCTTCATCTCGGTGATGCAACTCAATCACCGCGACATGTTCCTTGATGCCGTCCGCCAGGAGGGCGACAACAGCTTTCAACGCTGCCTCGAACATATCGCCCGCGCCCTGCCGGATATCCCCCGGCGCGAGTTGAACCAGCGGATGATCTTCTTCTTCCAGTTCGCCCAGGCGGCGGTGTCAATGCGCGAGGCTGCCTTTGTCGCCGATCCGTCCGGTGGCAAGCTCTGGGGCGCCCCTGATGCCCTGGACAACCTGATACAGGCACTGACCGCAGTATTCGCGACGCCCGCGGCCCGGCAGGCAGAATAGAGATTAGCGCCTTTCGCTGCCCCTGGGCGCCCTGAAACCGGAAACGGGGTCGCCGGGCACCTTGTCTTGCGCGCGCCGATCCCATGCGGCGCGCATTGTGCCGCCGGCATGGGCAGACAGGGTGATCCCGGGGGATGCCCGGAAAGCCCAAGTTCGACAAAATTCCCTCGGAACACGGCCGATCTGCTTGGCGTGACCCTGTCCTATCAATTAGTTAGGTGGGCGTGAACGAGGATTCCTTGTAGTCACACGCATGCTACGTGAGCAGCGTTGTAAGATTGTGCGA
>JAFIED010000108.1 GCA_020832805.1 Pararhodobacter sp. | reverse complement strand
CTCGATGTGGGTGACCGGCATCATGGAAGGGCTGATGTGGCGGCAGGTCGATGCCCAGGGTTTCCTGGTGAACAGCTTTGCTGACACGGTTTCTGCCAAGTTCCCGATGTATGTGGTGCGTTCGCTGGGTGGGGTGATGTTCCTCGCTGGTGCGATCATCATGTGCTACAACCTGTGGATGACCGTGCGGAAGGTGGGCGAGAAAAAGCCTGCCACCGCTGCGGTGCCCGCTGAATAACCGGAGGGCGTCATGAGCATTCTCAAACATCACAAGAAGATCGAGACGCACGCGACGCTGCTTCTGGTTCTCAGTTTCCTGGTGGTCACCATCGGTGGGATCGTGCAGATCGTGCCCCTGTTCTATCTGGAGAACACGATCGAGGAAGTGGACGGCATGCGCCCGTATTCCCCGCTCGAACTGGCGGGACGGCGGATCTATATCCGCGAGGGGTGCTATGTCTGCCACAGCCAGATGATCCGGCCGATGCGCGACGAGGTGGAGCGCTATGGCCATTACAGCCTGGCGGCCGAGTCCATGTACGATCATCCGTTCCAATGGGGCTCAAAGCGTACGGGGCCTGACCTGGCGCGTGTCGGCGGGCGCTATTCGGATGACTGGCATGTCGCGCATATGATCGACCCGCGCGCGGTGGTGCCTGAATCCATCATGCCCAGCTACGCCTTTCTGATGAACAGGGTGATCGACGGGCGGTATATTCAGGACCTGATGCGCGCCTATCGCATGGTCGGCGTTCCTTATACCGACGAGATGATGGAAAACGCCCGCGCCGATTTCCTGGCCCAGGGCGATGCCGATGCCGATCATTCGGGCTTGCTGGAACGCTATCCTGGTGCGCAGGCGCGCAACTTCGATGGTCAGCCGGAACTGACCGAGATGGATGCGATCATCGCCTACATGCAGATGTTGGGTACGCTGGTGGATTTCTCCACCTTCGTGCCTGATCCCAGCCGATAAGGGAGGCGTCGATGGAAACCTATACATGGCTTCGCGCTTTCGCCGACAGCTGGCACCTGCTGTTCATGACCCTCTTCTTTCTGGGTGTGGTGGCTTTCGCCTTCCGCCCCGGATCGAAGAAGGTGCACGAGGAAACCTCGAGCATGATCTTTCGTAACGATGACCGGCCGGCGGGGGCGGATGACGCCCCCCGAGCCGACGGGCGCACCGAGAAACAAGAGGCACGCTGATGGCCGAGAAAACACCAGACAACAAGGTCAGCCCACCGGAACGGCAATATCCTGATCCCGCGCGCAAGCTGAAGCAGGAGCCGCCAACCACCGGCCATTCATGGGACGGGATCGAGGAATACGACAACCCGATGCCGCGCTGGTGGTTGTGGACCTTCTACATCACCATCATCTGGGCGGTGATCTACATGATCTTCTATCCCGCCTGGCCGCTGGTAAACCGCGCCACATCGGGCATTCTGGGTTACTCTTCACGGGGTGAGGTCGCCGCCGAGATCGCCAGCTTTGAAGCGCGCAACCAGGTCTGGTTCACCCGCCTGATGGAGACCGAACTGGAGGACATCAGTGCCGACGCGGAACTGCAAAGCTTTGCTGTGAATGCCGGCGGCGCGGTGTTTCGCGCACATTGTTCGCAATGCCATGGTGCCGGTGGTGCAGGGGTGCAGGCGGCAGGTTATCCCAACCTTCTCAATGATGAATGGTTGTGGGGTGGCACGATGGAGGACATCCACCTGACCGTGCGCTACGGCATCCGCAATGAAGACTTTGCCGATGCGCGCTGGTCTCAGATGCCGGCCTTCGGGCAGGACGGGCTGCTGGATGCCGAAGAGATCGATCAGGTGGTGCACTACGTGTTGCAGATGTCCGGTCAGGATCACGATGCCACGCTGGCCGCGGCGGGCGCCGAGGTCTATGAGTGGAACTGCGCCTCGTGCCATGGCGATGACGGTTCTGGCGATACCTTCCAGGGCGCGCCGGCACTGAACACGGCGATCTGGCTGTATGGCGGAGACTACGACGCTATCCGCCATTCCGTCTACTATTCGCGCTTTGGCATCATGCCCGGCTTTGCCGAGCGTCTGCGCGATGCCGAGATCCGTGCGGTCGCGGCTTATGTTCACCAGCTTGGCGGCGGTCAGTGACCAACCGCCTGCCCGGCCCTTTCGGGGGCCGGGCGCCGGCTGCCTGCGCCGATCACCGATCAGTGCAGGCAATGGCTGCACCGCGCCCTGATCTGTTCGCGCGTTTCCAGGGTGCCGGTGCAGCCTGTCTGCCCTTGTCTGCCCTTGTCCGCGAGGTCCGCGCGATACCCTGCGCGGCTGTGTCACATGCCATTCAGAAAGCCCTCAGGGGCAAAAGATACATCGGCTATACTTGGTTTGATGCAGGTCAAGGACACCTGCATCCCCACCCCCCAAAGTGACGCCGACACCGCGGCTGTCCACGCCGCCGCGGCCCATTGAAAGCACTGCGCCGCCAGCGCAGCACGGAGCGCCGAAGTGAGCACCCCAGACGACAACCCGCAGCTGTATGCCCCGCGCGAACCGATCTTTCCGCGCCGGGTGCAAGGCAACTTCCGCACCATGAAATGGTGGTTGCTGGGCCTGATGCTGGCCATCTACTACATCACCCCCTGGATCAGATGGGACCGTGGCCCCACGATGCCCGATCAGGCTGTGCTGCTGGATCTGGCCAATCGGCGTTTCTTCTTCTTCATGGTCGAGATCTGGCCGCACGAATTCTATTTCGTTGCCGGTCTTCTGATCATGGCCGGTATCGGGTTGTTCCTTTTCACCTCGGCGCTGGGGCGGGTCTGGTGCGGCTATGCCTGCCCACAGACGGTCTGGACCGATCTGTTCATTCTGGTCGAACGCTGGATAGAGGGCGACCGCAACGCCCGGCTGCGCCTGCACCGGCAGAAATGGAACGCGGAAAAGGCACGGAAGTACGGGCTGAAATGGGCCGTCTGGCTGTTCATCGGTCTGGCCACCGGGGGCGCCTGGGTGTTCTATTTCACCGATGCGCCAACGCTGTTGCGCGATCTCCTGACCCTGAACGCCCATCCCATTGCCTGGATCACCATCGCCATCCTGACGCTGACCACCTTTTTCTTTGGTGGGTTCTTTCGTGAACAAATCTGCATCTACGCCTGCCCCTGGCCGCGCATTCAGGCGGCGATGGTCGATGAGGACACGCTGACCATTGCCTATCGCGACTGGCGCGGCGAGCCGCGCGGCAAGCTGCGCAAGGGTCAGGAGGCGCCGGCAGGGACACAGGGCGATTGCATCGACTGCATGGCCTGCGTCAACGTGTGCCCCATGGGGATCGATATACGGGACGGTCAACAGATGGCCTGCATCACCTGCGGGCTGTGTATCGATGCCTGCGACGACGTGATGGACAGGATCGGCAAGCCGCGCGGGCTGGTCGGCTATCTGGCGCTGTCTGACGAACAACGCGAAAAGGCAGGCAAGGAGCCGATCTCTGTCTGGAAGCACGTATTCAGGCCGCGTACCGTCATGTACACGGTCATCTGGGGCGGCATCGGTATCGGGTTGATCGTGGCGCTGTTCCTGCGCAGCGATATCGACATGTCGGTATCGCCCATCCGCAACCCCACACATGTGGTGTTGTCGGACGGGTCGGTGCGCAACGCCTATGACGTGCGTATCCGCAACATGCACAACGAGCCGCGCCAGTTCTTTGTCGCGGTGACCGAGCGTCCGTTGCTGGCGGTTTCACTGGAAGGTCAGATGGGGCAGTTCGTGACCGTCCCCGCCGACCAGCAACTCAACCAGCGCGTCTATTTGACCGCGCCGCCGGGATCGGCAGAATCGCGCGACGCGGCGACGCCTGTGCGCATCTGGGTCAGCGAACTGGGTGGCACCGGGCGCATCTTTTCAGAAACGGTCTTCAACGGGAGAGGACAATGAGCGAGACAAACAAGCCCGGCTTCCGCATGACTGGCGGCAAGGTTGTCGGCATCTTTTTCGGGGCCTTCGGTCTGATTCTGTCGGTCAACCTGTTCATGGCCTACAGCGCGGTCAGCACCTTTCCGGGGTTGGAGGTGCGCAACAGCTATATCGCCGGGCGCGGTTTCAATGAACGCATGGCGGCGCAGCAGGCGCTGGGCTGGGAGGTGTCGGTCGAAGTCGGAGAGGGCGAGTTGCGCGTGCATTTCACCGATGCCGACGGCCAGCCGGTGGCCTTGTCCGACATGACCGCCACACTGGGCCGTGCCACCCATACGCGAGACGATATCGCGCCCGATTTCAGTTATGAACGCGGCACCTTCACCGCCCCGGTGGCGCTGGAAAACGGCAACTGGAACCTGCGTCTGGTGGCCACCGCCCCGGATGGAACGGCGTTTCAACAGCGCATTTCCTTCACGCACCGGGGCTGATCTGCCGGCCGGGAGCCGTCGATGACCGACACAACGCATGCGCCATCGCTTTCAGCCTGTCCGGCCTGCACCGCCGGGCAGGCCGCTGTCGATCAGGCAGCCCGTACGCCGCTGCCTGATGCACGGATCGTGCTGTCGGTGCCCGGCGCGCATTGCGCGGCCTGTATCGGCACCATCGAGCGGGATCTGGAACGCATGCCGGGGGTCCAGTCGGCGCGCGTGAACCTGACGATGAAGCGCGTTTCGGTCCAGGCCGATGCCGGCATCCCGGCCAGCGCGGTGGCAGAGCGGCTGACCCGTCTGGGTTATGACGCGCATGAACTGGATGCCGGCACGCTGAACATGACCGAGACCGATCGCCAGGGCCGCGATCTGCTGATGCGGCTTGGTGTGGCCGGTTTCGCCATGATGAACGTGATGCTGTTGTCGGTGGCCGTCTGGTCAGGCGCCACCGACGCCACGCGTGACCTGTTTCATCTGATCTCGGCGCTGATTGCCATTCCGACCGTCGCCTTTTCCGGCAAGCCCTTCTTTCGTTCGGCGCTCCGGGCAATGGCGGCGGGGCGGCTCAACATGGATGGGCCGATCGCGCTGGCGTTGATCCTGACCGTCGCCATCTCGCTGTACGAAACGCTGCATTCCGGGCACCATGCCTATTTCGAGGCCGTGGTGATGCTGACCTTCTTTCTGCTGGCCGGGCGCTATCTGGACTTTCGCGCGCGCGCCATGGCCCGCTCGGCGGCGCAGGAACTGGCCGCACTGGAGGTGCCGCGCGCGATCCTGCTGCATCCGGACGGCACCCAGACCACGGTGCCGGTCGCCGATCTGGCGGTGGGCGACAGGGTTCTGGTGCGCCCCGGCGGGCGGGTGCCGGTGGATGGCACGGTACTGACCGGGCAGTCAGAGATTGACCGGTCGCTGTTGACCGGGGAAACCTTGCCGGCCTTTGCCGGCGAGGGCACCGAGGTCAGCGCCGGCGAGGTGAACCTGACCGGCCCGCTGACCGTGCGCGTTTCGGCGGCAGGCAAGGACACCTCCCTGCATCGGATGGCCGATCTGGTTGCGATGGCCGAAGCGTCTCGCAACAAGTACACCACACTTGCCGACAAGGCCGCGCGGGCCTATGCGCCGACCATTCCGCTTTTGTCGCTGGGGGCCTTTGCCGCTTGGATATGGATCTCGGGCGGGGATCTTAGGCTGTCGGTCAATATCGCCGTCGCCACCTTGATCATCACCTGCCCCTGTGCGCTGGGCCTGGCCGTGCCGGCGGTGGTGACCGCCGCCTCTGGCCGGTTGTTTCGCAAGGGGCTGCTGATCAAGGACGGTTCTGCGCTGGAGCGTCTGGCCGAGGTGGACTGCGTGGTGCTGGACAAGACCGGCACCCTGACGCTGGGCGCGCCCGAACCCACCAATCTGGATGAGCATGCAGAGGCCGAATTGCGCGTGGCGCTGGCACTGGCACAGGGGTCGAGCCATCCCTTGGCGCAGGCGCTGGCGCGCGCCTTGTCCGGGCGAGGCGTGTTGCCGGCGATGCTGGAACTGGTGCAAGAGGTGCCCGGCTTCGGGGTAGAGGGGCAGTGGCAGGGCCGGCGGGTGCGGCTGGGCCGCGCCGCATGGGCGGGCGCGACGGCACGGCAAACCACCGCCGCCTATCTGTCGCTCGATGGGCGGACGCATGCCTTTTGCTTTGCCGACCGCCTGCGCCCGGGGGCCGAGGAACTGGTGGCGGCGCTGAAGGCCCAGGGCAAGCGGGTGCTGCTGATTTCCGGTGACGTGCCGGCGGCAGTGCGAGACATGGCAGCGCGGTTGGGCATCGACGACTGGCAGGCCGAGGCATTGCCGCAGGACAAGGCCGCGCGCATCGATGCGCTGCATGCTGAAGGGCACAGGGTGCTGATGGTCGGTGACGGCCTGAACGACACTGTGGCACTGACGGCGGCGCATGTATCGATCTCGCCGGCATCGGCAATGGATGCCGCGCGCGCGGCATCCGATATCGTACTGCTGGGCCGCGATATTGCGCCGGTTGCCGATGCGGTACGGATGAGCAAGGTCGCGGTGCGCCGGATCCGCGAGAATTTCTGGCAATCCGGTCTTTATAACGTGATCTTCGTGCCGGTTGCGCTGTTCGGCTTTGCCACGCCACTTTGGGCAGCGGCGATCATGTCGGTGTCGTCGATCACCGTATCGCTGAATGCGTTGCGGCTGAAATAGCACCGGGGGGGAAGGTCATGGATGTGCTGGGGATACTGATTCCCGTTTCGCTGGGGCTGGGGTTGCTGGGCCTTCTGGCATTCTGGTGGACGCTCAGGAAAGGGATGTATGACGACCCCGAGGGAGACAGCCGCCGGATATTGCGCGAGGATTACGACGACAAGCCAAAGTCGTGAGCAAGGTCGCGCGCGCGTCAGCCCCATCGAGGGGC
>JAFIED010000101.1 GCA_020832805.1 Pararhodobacter sp. | reverse complement strand
ATTGCCCGAATGCCCGCTATCTGAACGACGAAGCGATCTGCCAGGCGCTGGTCGGCATGCTGGGCCGCATCGGCATGACCCTGAACCTGGTATCGCAGACCCGCTCGCTGCACTTCCCGCTGATCGAACGCTGGGAAACCGACTTCTATCTGCTGGGCTGGGGCGTGCCGACCTTTGATTCGGCCTATGTGTTCGACTTCCTGGTTCACACCCGCGAAGACGGGCGCGGCGCCTTCAATGGATCGCGCTATTCGAATCCCGAGCTGGACGAGATGATCCGTTCTCTGGCCACCGAAACCGACCTTGAAGCGCGGGACGCCACCGTCGCCGCGATCTGGGATCAGGTGATGGAGGATCGCATCTTCCTGAACGTGCACAACCAGTTGCTGGCCTATGCAATGCGTGATGGCATCAACTTGGAAGTGCACCCGGAAAACCAGCCGCATATGGCAACCGTCACCTTCGGCAACTGAGCCCGGGTTGACGCTGGCGCCCGCGTGGACTAACCGCGCGGGCGCTTGCCTTTTAGGTCGGCATCGCTGACCCATTCGCCGACTGCCAGCCGGGAACCCGCCCATGCTCGCCTTCATCATTCGCCGGATCGCGCAATCGCTGCTTGTCATGCTGGTCGTGGCGGCGGTGTCGTTTTCGCTGTTTCGCTTTGTCGGCGATCCGATCAGTTCGATGGTGGGGCAAGAGGCCACAATGGCCGACCGCGAAGCCCTGCGCGAGGCGCTTGGGCTGAACGACCCCTTCCTTGTGCAGTTCGCGCGCTTTGTAGGGAATGCGTTGCAGGGCAATTTCGGCATCTCCTACCGCCTGCAACAGCCGGTAATGGAACTGATCCTGTCACGCCTGCCGGCAACGCTGGAACTTGCGCTGATATCGGGGATTGCTGCCTTTGCCTTTGGCGTGACACTGGGCGTCTACACCGCGTTGAACCGGCGCGGCTGGATATCCAGCGGCATCATGACCGTATCGCTGATCGGTGTGTCACTGCCCACCTTCCTGATCGGCGTTCTGCTGATCTGGGTCTTTGCCGTCGAATTGCAGTGGCTTCCCAGTTTCGGTCGTGGCGAGGTGGTCGGTATCGGCGACTGGTGGCGCACCGGACTGCTGACCGAAAGCGGGCGACGATCCATCATCCTGCCGGCCATCACGCTGGGGCTTTATCAGATGACACTGATCATGCGTCTGGTGCGGGCCGAGATGCTGGAGGTGCTGCGCACCGACTACATCAAATTCGCCCGCGCGCGGGGTCTGTCGAACCGGGCGGTGCATTTCGGCCACGCGCTGAAGAACACGCTGGTTCCCGTGATTACCATCACCGGCCTGCAACTGGGCTCGATCATCGCCTTTTCCATCATCACGGAAACGGTATTCCAGTGGCCCGGTGTGGGCGCGCTGTTCATCCGCTCGGTGCAGTTCGTCGATGTGCCGGTGATGGCGGCCTATCTGATGATGATCGCGCTGATCTTTGTCGTGATCAACCTGATCGTCGATCTTTTGTATTATGCCGTCGATCCGCGCCTGCGCGTGGAACGTGGCAGCGCCCGGCATTGAGGGACCGTCATGGCCGACACCGACCCAAGCCAGATGAAACCCCGTGGCAGGCTGTACCGGATATGGGACAGTGACGTCGCCTATTCGTTCCGCACCTCGCCGGTTGCGCTGGTCGCGGGGCTGGTCTCGCTCATCATCATCTTTGCGGCCGTGTTTGCGCCATGGCTTGCGCCCTACAACCCCTATGACCCCTCACAGTTGAACCTGATGGATGGCTTCACCCCACCGGGTGAGCTCAACCAGATCTCCGGCAATGTGTATTGGCTGGGCTCCGACAATCTGGTGCGTGATGTCTTTTCCACAATTCTTTACGGTGCGCGTATCTCGCTGTTCGTGGGGTTCATGGCGGTGCTGTTCGCCATGGTGCTGGGCATCACGCTGGGGCTGATCGCCGGATGGCGCGGGGGCTGGGTGGACAGCCTGCTGATGCGCGTGGCCGATGTGCAACTTTCCTTTCCGGCGATCCTGATTGCGCTGCTGATCTTTGGCATTGCCCGCGGATTCATCCCGCCCGCCTATCGTGAAACGATGGCGATCTGGGTGCTGATCGTGGCGATCGGCCTGTCGGAATGGGTGAATTACGCGCGCGTGGTGCGCGGCGCGACGATGGTGGAAAAGAACAAGGAATATATCCAGGCCGCGCGCGTGATCGGCGTGCATCCGGCACGGATCATGGCCCGCCACATCCTGCCCAATGTCATGGGTCCGGTTCTGGTCATTGCCACCATCGGCCTGGCCCTGGCAATCATTGCCGAGGCGACGCTCAGCTTTCTGGGTGTCGGCGTGCCGCCGACCCAGCCCAGCCTGGGCACGCTGATCCGGATCGGGCAGCAATACCTCTTTTCGGGCGAATGGTGGATCCTGCTCTTCCCCTCTCTGACCCTGCTGGCCCTGGCGCTGTCGGTCAACCTGTTGGGTGACTGGCTGCGCGACGCCCTGAACCCACGTTTGCGCTGAAGGGATCGCGCTGATGGCCGAACCGCTCTTGTCTGTGCGCGACCTAGTCGTCGAGTTCCCCACCCGCCGCGGCACCCTGCGTGCCATCGACCGGGTGTCATTCGACCTGAAAGAGGGCGAGGTGCTGGGCATGGTCGGTGAATCCGGTGCCGGCAAATCCATCACTGGCGCCGCCATCATCGGCCTGATCGAACCGCCGGGCCGCATTGCCGGGGGCGAGGTGCGCCTGCGCGGCGAGCGGATCGACAACCTGCCGCCCGACCGGATGCGCCGCGTTCGCGGGCGCCGCATCGGCAAGGTGTTCCAGGACCCGCTGACCAGTCTGAACCCGCTGTACACCGTCGCCCGTCAATTGACGGAAACCATCCGCACGCATCTGGACGTCAATGAAAAAGAGGCCCGGCGCCGCGCTATTGCCCTGCTGGACCGCGTCGGTATCCCCGCCGCGGCCCGGCGCATCGACGATTACCCGCATCACTTCTCGGGCGGCATGCGACAGCGCGTGGTGATTGCCCTTGCGCTTTGCGCCGAACCCGAACTGGTGATCGCAGACGAGCCGACAACCGCCCTTGACGTATCGGTACAGGCGCAGATCATCGACGTGCTGAAGGAAATCTGCGCCGAACGCGGCGCGGCGGTCATGCTGATCACGCATGACATGGGCGTCATTGCCGAAACAGCCGACAGGGTGGCGGTGCTGTATGCCGGCCGCCTGGCCGAGATCGGACCGGTGCGCGATGTGATCAAGGAGGCCGAGCACCCCTATACCGCCGGCTTGATGGGGTCGATTCCCACATTGACGCAAACCAGTGACCGGCTTGTGCAGATACCCGGCTCAATGCCCCGGCTGAACGCCATTCCCACCGGATGCGCCTTCAACCCGCGCTGCACAAAGGTGTTCGACCGATGCCGGGTCGAGCGCCCGGACCCCATTGACAGAGGGAGCGGTCGACAAGTGGCGTGCTGGCTCTATGACCGGGCGGAGGCGCGCCATGACTGATGCGCTGTTGCAGGTCCAGGGGCTGACCCGCTATTTCGATGTTTCCAAGCCCTGGCTGAACCGGGTGATCGAGCGGTCGGAAAAGCAGTTCCTGACCGCCACTGCCGATGTCAGCTTTGAGATCAAGCGCGGCGAGACCTTTGCGCTGGTCGGCGAGTCCGGCTCGGGCAAGTCGACAATTGCCAAGATGATCGTCGCGTTGCTGGAACCCTCGGCCGGCACGATCCGGTTCGACGGGCAGACGATGAATTTCCAGTCCAGCGCGGCCATGCGCGCATTGCGTCGCCGTTTTCAGATGATCTTTCAGGACCCTTTCGCCAGCCTGAACCCCCGTTGGCATGTGGGCGACATCATTGCAGAGCCCATCCGCACCTTTGGCCTGCTGCGCGGCGCGGCGGTGATGCGCGAAGTGGGCAGGCTGCTGGATATCGTGGGCCTGTCGTCCGCCGATGCGGGCAAGTTCCCGCACGAGTTTTCCGGCGGCCAACGCCAGCGTATCGCCATTGCGCGTGCATTGTCGTCAAAGCCCGAATTCATCGTATGCGACGAACCCACATCGGCACTGGATGTGTCGGTTCAGGCACAAATCCTGAACCTGATGCGTGATCTGCAGGATGAATTCGGCCTGACCTATCTGTTGATCAGCCATGACCTGTCGGTCGTGCGCCACATGTCGAACCGGATCGGGGTGCTGTATCTGGGCCGGTTGGTGGAAGTGGCCGATGGCAAGAAACTGTTTACCGAGCCACAGCATCCCTATAGCCGGATGCTGCTGGATGCCGTGCCTGACCTGGCTCTGTCTGGCCGCCGCCGTGCCCAGGTTCAGGGCGAGATCCCCAATCCCATCTCGCCACCGCCGGGCTGCGCCTTTCACCCGCGCTGCCCCCTGGCATTTGATCGCTGCCGCGCCGAGGTGCCGCAACCCACCCCCCCCCCGGGTGGCGAGGCGGCCTGTTTCGCGCTGGGGCGCAGCGGCTGAAGCCTGCAACCCCGAAACCAGAAAGGGGGGCAATGCCCCCCTGTTGGATGCCTTTCAGAAAACGCCCCGTCAGGCGTGGATAGCGCCATCGCCACAGGCCAACGCCGCCTCGCGCATCGCTTCTGAAAACGTCGGATGCGCGTGGCAGGTGCGCGCCAGATCCTCGGCCGAGGCGCCGAATTCCATGGCCACGCAGACCTCGTGGATCAGATCGCCCGCCATCGGGCCAATGACATGTGCGCCAAGGATGCGGTCGGTTTCCCTGTCCGCCAGGATCTTGACGAAGCCCTCGCCCAGGAACACCGCCTTGGCCCGTCCGTTACCCATGAAGCTGAACTTGCCAACCTTGTACGCACGGCCAGCCTCTTTCAGGGTTTCCTCGGTCTCGCCGACCGACGCGACCTCGGGCGTGGTATAGATCACGCCGGGGATCACACCGTAGTTCACATGCCCTGCCTGACCGGCCAGGATCTCGGCCACAGCCATGCCTTCGTCTTCGGCCTTGTGTGCCAGCATCGGGCCTTCGATGACATCGCCGATGGCATGGATCCCCTTGACCGAACTTGCATAATGCGCGTCGGTGGCAATCTGCCCGCGCCTGGTCAGCGCGACACCAAGCTTGTCCAGCCCCAGCCCCTGCGTAAAGGGCTTGCGCCCGGTGGCGACCAGCACGCAATCGGCCTCGATGACATGCTCGCTCTCATCCTTGCGCAGCGTGTAACCGACACTGGCCTTGCCACGCTTGACCGTGACAGCCTGCACCGCAGCACCCAGGATAAAGTCCATCCCCTGCTTTTTCAGGATGCGCTGGAATGTCTTGGCAACCTCGCCGTCATTGCCGGGAATCAGCCGGTCCAGATACTCGACCACCGTCACCTCGGCACCAAGCCGCGCATAGACCGAACCCATCTCCAGCCCGATCACGCCACCGCCGATGACCACCATCTTCTTTGGCAGTTTTTCCAGCTCCAGCGCCCCGGTCGAGGTGACGACGGTCTTTTCATCAATCTCGACCCCCGGCAGGCTGGCGGCTTCCGAGCCAGACGCGATGACGATGTTCCTTGCCTCATGCGTCTCGTCGCCAACCTGCACCTTTCCGGCCGATGGGATCGTTGCCCACCCCTTCAGCCAGGTCACCTTGTTCTTCTTGAACAGGAATTCGATGCCTTTGGTGTTCTGGCCGATGACATCGTCCTTGTAGGCAAGCATCCTGGGCCAGTCTACCTTCGGCTTGGCCCCCATAATGCCCATCTTCTCAAAGTTCTCATGCACCTCGTGCAACTGGTGCGTGGCGTGCAAAAGGGCCTTGGATGGAATGCAGCCGACATTCAGGCAGGTACCGCCAAGGGTCTCGCGCCCCTCGGCCACGGCAACTTTCATGCCAAGCTGGGCTGCGCGAATCGCGCAGACATAGCCGCCGGGGCCGGCGCCGATGACGATCAGGTCGAATTTGGCCATGGGGTGGTCTCCTGTGGTGGCGGGGGCGGGGGGGGGGGGGGGGGGGGGGGGGGGGGGCGGGCG
>JAFIED010000006.1 GCA_020832805.1 Pararhodobacter sp. | reverse complement strand
GCACCATCATCGACAGCGCATACACCGGCTCGTCATTCACCAGGATCCACATCTTGACCCGCGTATCCTGGCGATACCCGGTGATGGTGTAATCAAAGCTGCCATAGACCTTGGTGACCGATTTCAGCCGGTCATAGAAATCGAACACCACCTCGTTCAGCGGCAGGTCATAGACCACCAGCGGGCGGCTGCCGGCATAGGTCAGCTCTTCCTGAATGCCGCGCCGGTCCTGGCACAGTTTCAGCACATCGCCCAGATATTCCTCCGGCACCATGATCGTGGCCTTGATGCGCGGTTCCTCGATATGATCGACATGGGTCAGGTCCGGCATGTCGGCGGGGTTGTGCAGTTCCACCATCGACCCGTCGCGCATATGCACATGATAGACCACGCTGGGCGCCGTGGTGATCAGGTCCAGATCGTATTCCCGCTCCAGCCGGTCGCGCACGACTTCCAGATGCAGCAGGCCCAGAAACCCGCAGCGAAAGCCGAAACCCAGCGCGGCCGAGGTTTCCATCTCGTAGCTGAAACTGGCATCGTTCAGCGCCAGCTTCTCGATCGCCGAGCGCAGATCGTCGAAATCGGCGGCATCGACAGGGAACAGGCCGCAGAACACCACCGGCTGCGCGGGCTTGAAGCCGGGAAGGGGGGTGTCGCAGGGTTTCTTTTCATGCGTGATGGTATCGCCGACGCGGGTGTCGCGCACCTGCTTGATCGACCCGGTGAAGATGCCGATCTCGCCCGGGCCCAGTTCGGCGATATCCACCATCGCCGGTTTCAGCACCGCCAGCTTGTCGACGCCATGGGTGGCGCCGGTCTGCATCATCTTGATCTTGTCGCCCTTGCGGATGACCCCGTCCATCACGCGGATCAGCACCACGACGCCCAGATAGGGGTCATACCAGCTGTCCACCAGCATCGCCTTCAGCGGCTTGTACCGCGCGCCCTGGGGCGCGGGCAGGCGGGTAACGATGGCTTCCAGCACCTCGGGGATGCCCAGGCCGGACTTGGCCGAGATCGGAATGGCCTCTGATGCATCGATGCCGATCACATCCTCGATCTGTTCCTTTACCCGGTCGGGCTCGGCGGCGGGCAGGTCGATCTTGTTCAGCACCGGCACGATCTCGTGATCGGCGTCGATGGCCTGATAGACATTGGCCAGGGTCTGCGCCTCGACTCCCTGGCTGGCATCGACCACCAGCAGCGAGCCCTCGACCGCGCGCATGCTGCGCGATACCTCATAGGCGAAGTCCACATGCCCCGGCGTGTCGATCAGGTTCAGGATATAGGTGTGGCCATCCCTGGCGGGATACTCGATCCGAACGGTATTGGCCTTGATGGTGATTCCGCGCTCGCGCTCGATGTCCATGGCATCAAGCAGCTGTTCTTTCATGTCGCGTTCGGCCACCGTGCCGGTCAGCTGGATCAGCCGGTCGGCGAGGGTGGATTTGCCGTGGTCGATATGCGCCACGATGGAGAAATTGCGGATGCGCGAAAGCTCGGTCATGCTGGCCGATATGCGGCGGAAATGGCGGGCGGTCAATGGGGCGTCTGATGCCGGCCGGCCCATGCCGGGGCGCCGGGCCCGGCGGGGGGCGCAATTGCCGCAACTGTCCGGCGCAAACAGCGTTGCACGCCCTTGACGACGTGGCGTAACACAATCGCAAGGGATGTGAGTGGCGAGGAGGACACCATGCGTTACGCCGATCTGCACCGCCGGTCGATCGATGATCCGGAAGGTTTCTGGCTTGAGCAGGCGCAGGCCATCGACTGGATCGAGGCGCCGAAACGGGCTCTGTTCGACGAACGCGCGCCGATTTACGAATGGTTCAGCGATGCGCGCCTGAATGCCTGCTGGAACGCACTGGATCGCCATGTCGACGGCGGGCGCGCCGACCAGACCGCGCTGATCTATGACAGCCCCGTCACTCACACCAGGCAAAGTTATACCTATCGAGAGTTGCGCGACCGCGTGGCGCAGCTTGCCGGCGCGCTGAAGGCCCGTGGCGTTGGCAAGGGCGCCCGCGTGGTGATCTACATGCCAATGATCCCGCAGGCGGCAGAGGCGATGCTGGCCTGCGCCCGGCTGGGGGCCGTTCATTCGGTGGTTTTTGGTGGCTTTGCCGCGCGCGAGCTGGCAACACGCATTGACGACGCACGCCCGAAGGCGATCATCGCCGCTTCTTGCGGGATCGAGCCCGGGCGTGTGGTGCATTACAAGCCATTGCTGGACGGCGCCATCGAACAGGCGGCGCACAAGCCGGAATTCTGCGTGATCTATCAGCGTGAGCAGGAAGTCGCGCAGCTGACCCCGGGGCGTGATCTGGATTGGCATGAATGTCAGTTCGGTGTCGAACCGGCCGATTGTGAACCGGTCGAGGGCAACCACCCGCTGTACATCCTGTACACCTCGGGCACCACGGGACAGCCGAAAGGTGTGATTCGGGCCACCGCCGGTTATCTGGTCGCGCTGGCGTGGACGATGAAGAATCACTACAACGTCAATCCCGGCGAGGTGTTCTGGACGGCCTCTGACGTGGGCTGGGTCGTTGGGCACAGCTACATCGTCTATGCGCCGTTGCTGCACGGGGCCACGACCATTGTGTTCGAAGGCAAGCCCGTGGGCACACCTGATGCCGGTACCTTCTGGCGCATCATCCAGGAATATGGCGTGGTCAGCTTCTTTACCGCGCCCACCGCCTTTCGCGCCATCAAACGCGAGGACCCGGCAGGTGAATTCGTGGAACGCTATGACACGTCCAGCCTGCGCGCGCTGTATCTGGCCGGCGAGCGTGCCGACCCCGATACGGTGATCTGGGCACAGGAAAAGCTGAAGGTGCCGGTGATCGATCACTGGTGGCAGACCGAAACCGGCTGGCCCATCTGCGGCAACCCGCAAGGGTATGAGCCCTTGCCGGTCAGGATCGGCAGCCCTTCGGTGCCGATGCCCGGTTATGATGTGCGCGTGCTGGATGAGGGGGGCAACCCGGTCGCGCCCGGTCAGCTTGGCGCCATTGCCATTCGTCTGCCCTTGCCGCCAGGCACCTTGCCGAACCTGTGGCAGGCCGAGGACCGTTTCGTCAAATCCTATCTGGCCACCTTCCCCGGTCACTACGAGACGGGCGATGCCGGGTATATCGACGACGACGGTTATGTCTACATCATGGCGCGCACTGATGATGTGATCAACGTCGCCGGTCACCGGCTTTCCACCGGCGCCATGGAAGAGGTGCTGGCCGGCCATCCGGATGTGGGCGAATGTGCCGTGATCGGTGTGGCGGATGCGCTGAAGGGGCAGTTGCCGCTGGGGCTGCTGTGCCTGAACAAGGGCGTGACCCGGGATCATGCAGAGGTGGTGCGCGAAGCCGTCACGCTGGTCCGCGAGAAAATAGGCCCGGTGGCCGCGTTCAAGCTTGCCGTGGTGGTCGACAGGTTGCCCAAGACCCGATCAGGCAAGATCTTGCGTGCGACCATGGTCAAGATCGCCGATGGCGACACCTACACCATGCCCGCCACGATCGACGATCCGGCGATTCTGGACGAGATTGCAGCAGCACTGCACGGCATCGGCTATCCCGCGCGCTGAGGCGGCCGCGGGTCGGCGAAAGCGGCATGCTCCGGTCGCCGGGGCATGCCCGGTTGCAGTTTCAAGGCCGCGAAAACCCGTTCGCAACGGATAAAATTCCTGCGACGCTGGGGTTTTCAGGCCACTTTCGCTTGTAAATCGTCGCGCAAGTGTTCATCCATGACGTGTATTCATTTTCAAGCGGCAGCGATGTATTGGTAAGTCATGGACCGGATTTCAGTAGAACATTCGCAACACAAGGGTACGTTGCAATCAGATAACTCTGACAAGCTCAACGGTGCAAAAGCCGACTCAGCCCTGATCGACGCTCAGGTGCTTGACAGCCTGCTTTCCCTGCCTGATGCGGCCCTGCAGGCAAGCCTTTGTACCCAGATCATTGCCGATCTGCGGCGCATTCAGCAGGCGCTTGCCGTCGGCCAGTTGGAAGACGTGGCGCACTTTGCGCATGAACTGAAGGGTCTGACGGCCACGATCGGGGCCAATCCGCTGGCCGAACTTTCCGTTCAGCTTCAACTGGCGGCTGAAATGGGTCAAGCCTGTGATGCGCTGGTGGCAGTGACGCGTGGCCAGATCGATGCCGTGTGCACCATCATCGAGGGCCGAGCACGTCGGACCGGTTCAGAATGACCAGCACCAGCCCAGAAGCCGGCGGCGACGAACCTGGCGATACCATCCTTCTGATCGAAGACACACCATCGTTGCAGATGGTTTATGCCTCGGCCCTGCGTCGCCACGGCAAGACGGTCGAGGTGTGCGGCACCGCGGCCGACGGGTTGGCCGCCTTTGCCCGGCTGACGCCTCGTGTCGTCTTGCTGGATCTGATGTTGCCCGACGGCACCGGGCTTGAGGTCATGCAGGAAATGCTTGCCGGCAAGCCTCATACGCGCGTCATCGTGATTACCGCCAATGGGTCGATCAACAAGGCGGTCGAGATGATGCGCGCCGGGGCGCATGAGTTTCTGGTCAAGCCCTTTGACGAGGCGCGCCTGCTTGCAGCCATCGAAAACGCCTTTCGCGCGCTCAGCCACAGGGGTGGGAGCGATGGCCGAGGCCATGCCACCACGGCGCGGGCAATGGCGCCGTTCATCGGCACGTCGCCGGCGATGCAGACGATCTATGCCAAGATACGTTCGGTGTCGCGGTCCATGGCGACGGTATTCATTACCGGCGAAAGCGGCACCGGCAAGGAACTGTGCGCCGAGGCGGTGCATCAGGCATCGCCTCGTGCGCGCGGCCCGTTCATTGCGCTGAACTGCGGTGCAATCCCCGTCGATCTGCTGGAATCCGAGGTTTTCGGGCATCTGCGCGGGTCGTTCACCGGCGCCATCAACGACAAGCAGGGTGCGGCAGCGGCGGCCAGCGGCGGGACGTTGTTTCTGGACGAAATCTGCGAGATGGACCTGAACCTGCAGACCAAGCTTTTGCGCTTTCTGCAGACATCGACCATCACACCGGTGGGGGCGACCAAACCCCGAAAGGTTGACGTGCGCATCGTCTGCGCGACCAACCGCAACCCGCTGGACGAGGTGCGCCTGGGCAGGTTCCGCGAAGATCTGTATTACCGGCTGCATGTCGTGCCCATCGCCATGCCGCCCCTGCGGGAACGTGGCGAGGATGTCATCGAGATCGCACAAGCCCTGCTGGTCGAGATGGCCCGCGAAGAGGGGCGCGCCTTCGACGGGCTGGAAGGCGATGTGAAGCAGCTTTTCCGCCGCCTGTCATGGCCCGGCAATGTGCGTCAGCTGATCAATGTGCTGCGCAATGTGGTGGTGATGAACGACGGTGCGCAGGTGACGCGCGCCATGCTGCCGCCTGATCTGCTGGCCGAGGCGGACAAGGCCCCCGCCCCGGACACCGCCTCCAACTCTGCGCCATGGTCCGGCGCGGCTCCCGAAGCGGCAGATGGTCTGGGGGCATTGGCCGGGCGGACGCTGGCGCAGATCGAACGGATGGTGATCGAGGATACGCTGCGCCGGCAGGGCGGTTCGGTGCCAAAGGCGGCGCGTGAACTGGATGTTTCGGCGTCTACGATCTATCGAAAGCTTGACGCCTGGGCGCGCAGCGACGCCGAGAACGGGCAGGCATGACGGCCGCTCATGGCGCTGAACTGCCGCGTGGTGATGATCCCCTTTCCGGCCCCGTGATTGATGCCCGGCCGCGTACGGTGTTGATCACCGGCTGTTCTACGGGGATCGGGCTGGATGCGGCGCGCACCCTGAAGGAGCGCGGCTGGCGGGTCTTTGCCAGTTGCCGGCAGGAAGCGGATTGCCAGCGCCTGCGCGCCGAAGGGTTTGAAAGCCCGCAACTGGATTACACCGACGCCGACAGCATCGGCCATGCGCTGGACAGCGTGCTGGCCGCCACCGGCGGGCGCCTGGATGCCCTGTTCAACAATGGTGCCCATGCGACACCCGGTGCGGTCGAAGATGTGCCTACCGATGCCCTGCGCGCCATATTCGAGGCCAATTTCTTTGGTTGGCACGAACTGACGCGCAGGGTGTTGCCGGTAATGCGGGCGCAGGGGCATGGACGGGTGGTGCAGTGCTCCTCGGTTCTGGGTTTTGCGCCGATGCCCTGGCGCGGGGCCTATGTGGCCTCGAAATTCGCGCTGGAGGGGCTGACCCATGTGCTGCGCATGGAAATGCGCGACACGCCCATCCGCGTGATCCTGATCGAGCCCGGACCGATCACGTCGATGTTCCGAAAGAACGCGGCCCGGCAGTTCGAGCGCTGGATCGACTGGCAGGCCAGCCCGCGCGCCGACCAGTATCGCAACACGCTGCGCAAGCGCCTGTATGCGTCGGCCGAACAGCGCGACACGTTCGAGCTGCCGGCCTCTGCCGTGACCCGGCGGTTGATCCATGCGCTGGAAAGCCCCCGGCCGCGTGTACGCTATTTCGTCACCGTGCCGACCTGGATCATGGCCGGTGCAGGCCGGCTTTTGCCGTTGCGGGTGCTGGACTGGGCGCTTGCGCGGCTGTAGCGGCGCGACGGATGGCGCGGGGTGGGTCCGGCACCCATCTTGCAGGGGCCTTATGGCAACAGGATTGTCGATCCCGTGGTGCGCCGCGCTTCCAGTACGCGATGCGCCTCGGCCACATCGGCCAGTGGAAAGCGCTGGTCGATGCGAATGGCCACCGCGCCCGACAGTACCTTGTCGAACAACTGCCGCGCCATCGCCTGGCAAGTCTCATGGTCGGCGATATGCGTGAACAGCGTGGGCCTGGTCAGTTGCAGCGACCCGCCCGCCGCCAGCCTGCCCAGATCAACCGGCGGCACCGGACCCGATGCATTGCCGAATGACATCATCATGCCCAGCGGGCGCAGGCATTTCAGGGACCCCTCGAATGTCGCCGCGCCGACCGAATCCATCACCGCATCGACCCCGCGCCCGTCGGTCAGTTCGCGCACCCGTGCCGCGAAATCCGCGGTGTTGTAGTTGATCGCATGAGCGGCGCCATGATCCAGCGCCAGTTGGCACTTGGCGTCGCTGCCGGCTGTGGCGATCAGGGTGATGCCCTCGGACCGCGCCCATTGGCAGGCGATCAGCCCCACCCCGCCGGCAGCGGCGTGGAACAGCACCGTGTCACCCTTTTTCAGCGGCACGGTGCGGTGAAACAGATACTGCACGGTCAGCCCCTTCAGCATCATCGCCGCGCCGGTTTCGAAATCGATGTCATCGGGCAGGGGGCAGACCTGGGCGGCGGGCATCACGCGGGCCTCGGCATAGGCGCCGGGCGGCTGGGCGGCATAGGCGGCGCGGTCGCCGGGTTTCAGATGGGTGACGCCTTCGCCCACGGCCTCGACCACGCCGGCGGCCTCCATCCCCAGCGCGGCGGGCAGTTGCATCGGGTAAAGCCCGCTGCGCTGATAGACGTCGATGAAATTCAGCCCGCAGGCATGGTGGCGGATGCGCAGCTCGCCGGGGCCGGGCTCGCCCGCCGGGCGATCGCTGAGTTTCAGTTCCTCGGGCCCGCCATGGGCCTCGATGATGACGGTGCGCGCCATGATGCTCTCCCTGTGTCTGTTCTGTGTCTGTTGCCGCGCAGGATGACGCAGGCGGCGGGCGCATGCAATCGGGGCAATTCCCATCGCCGCGCGGCTGGGTTAGGCAGGGGCGAACGCATCAGGAGGGGCAAAGATGGCGGCATGGGAACAGGCGGTTTCGGGCAAGGCGGTGCTGATCACGGGCGCCAGCCGGGGCATCGGCGCGGCCACGGCGCGGCTTTTCGCCGAAAAGGGCGCGAAACTGGCTCTGGCCGGGCGCCCGTCGGATGCGCTGCAGGCTGTGGCGGATGAGACCGGCGCTGCGCTGATTCCCTGCGATGTCGCAGATTACGCGCAGGTAGAGGCGGCGGTCGGCATGATGCAGGACCGTTTCGGCGCGCTGGATGTGCTGATCAACAACGCCGGCGTGATCGACCCCATCGCGCCGCTGTCCCAGGCGGACCCGGACGCCTGGGCGCGTCAGATCGCGGTCAATCTGAACGGGGTCTTTCACGGCATGCGCGCGGCGCTGCCGGTGATGCAGGCCCAGGGCGCGGGCACCATCATCACCGTCGGTTCCGGCGCGGCCTATGGCCCGATGGAGGGGTGGTCAGGCTATTGCGCGTCAAAGGCCGGGGCGATCATGCTGACCCGTGCGGCGCATCTGGAAGCGGGGCAGGCGGTGCGGGTTCTGTCATTGTCGCCCGGCACGGTCGCGACCGACATGCAGGTGGCGATCAAGGCATCGGGCGTGAACCGCATCAGCCAGCTTGACTGGTCGGCGCATGTGCCGCCGGAATGGCCGGCGCGGGCGCTGTTGTGGATGTGCAGCGCCGATGCCGACCGCTTTCGCGGGGCCGAGGTCTCGTTGCGCGAGGCCGATATCCGCACCGCATTGGGGCTGCCCGCATGATCCGGCGCGAGGAAGCGGGCGCGCTGTGGCGGCTGGTCATCGACCGGCCGGAAAAGGCCAACTCGCTGACCGCGGCGATGCTGGATGCGCTGATCGGCCATCTGGATGCCGCGCGCACCGCGGGCGTGGCGGGGTTGGTGCTGACCGGGACGGGCCGGGTGTTCAGCGCCGGCGCCGATCTGGACGAGGCGAAGGCGGGACTGGCCACCAGCCCGCTATGGATCGAGGCCGCGCAACGCCTTGCCGATCTGCCGGCGCTGACGGTGGCGGCGCTCAACGGCACGCTGGCGGGCGGGGCGTTCAACCTGGCACTGGCCTGCGACACAAGGCTGGGCGTGGCGGGGGCCAGGTTCTTCTATCCGGTGATGAAGCTGGGCTATCTGCCCCAGCCCGCCGACCCCGCGCGGCTGGCCGCGCTGGGCGGGCCGGGGCGGGCCAAGCTGATCCTGATGGCCGGGCAGCGTATCGAGGCTGACGAGGCGCTGGCCTGGGGACTGCTGGACCGGCTGGTAAGCGCCGAGGCGCTGGCCGAGGCCGCCGAGGCGCTGTGCGCGGATGCCTGTGCGGCGCCCGCGGGGCATCCCGGGCGGATCAAGGCGATGTTTCCGGGGGCGTGATGCAGGGGGAACCGAATGCGGCGGGAACCAGATGCGGGGGCGTGATGGGGGCGCGCGGCCGATGCCTTGACGCTGGCAACCCGTGGCGCCCTGCGATATGAGATCACGCATGCAGGCGTTCCGTTCCCTTGCCCTGATCCTGCTGGCGCTGGCCGTGATGGCGGCCAGCGTGCCGATGGCCATGGCACGCCACCATGGCGGGGCGGTGGGCACGGTGGAGCTGTGCACCGGCACCGGCATGATCACCCTGCGGCTGGATGCCGAGGGCAACCCGGCCGGGCCGGAGGTGCCCTGCCCGGATTGCATGCCGGCGCTGTCGGCGGCTTTGCCCGACGCTGTTGCTGGCCCGGTCCTGCCGCTGCGGCTGGTGGGCTGCGTCCCGGCGCTGCGCGACCGCGATGCCCCCTGCGCGGCGCTGTCCTTTCACCGCCATGCCCGCGCGCCGCCTGTGCCGGTCTGATCCCCGAACCATCAAGATCAGATCAGGACATCAGGAGGAACCGATGATCCGCAAGGCTTTCACCGCCCCGCTGGCACTTGCCGCGGCCCTTGTCACCCTGCCCGCGCTGGCCTGCGACGGGTTCGAAATCCATGACGGCTATGCCCGCGCCTCGCATGCCATGGCGCAATCGGGCGCGGCGTTCATGGTGATCCACAACCACGGCACCGAGGATTGCCATATCACCGGCGCGCGGTCGGATGTGGCGCAGCGGGTAGAGTTGCACACCCATATCGAGGACGATCAGGGCGTGATGCGCATGGGCGAGATCGAGGGCGGCTTTCAACTGCCAGTGGATGGCGAGATCATCCTGGCGCGCGGCGGCGATCATGTGATGTTCCTGGGCCTGACCCGGCCTCTGGCGCAGGGTGATCTGGTCGAAGTGACCTTTGTCTTTGCCGATGGGACCGAGGCAACGGTCGAGGTGCCGGTGGACAACGAGCGCCAGCCGGCGGACCACGGTCATTCGCACGGGCATTCACACAGCCATTCGCACAGCCACTCAGGCGGGCATTCGCACAGCCACGACTGACAGGCCGAGGGGGAAGGGTTTTGAAGAAAAACCCTTCCCCAGGCCCAACCGTTCAGAACACCACGACCGATCGGATCGACTTGCCCTGGTGCATCAGATCGAACCCCTTGTTTATCTCTTCAAGGCTCAGCTTGTGGGTGATCATCGGGTCGATCTCGATCTTGCCCTTCATGTACCAGTCCACGATCTTCGGCACATCGGTGCGGCCCTTGGCACCGCCAAAGGCCGTGCCCTTCCACACCCGGCCCGTGACCAGCTGAAAGGGCCGGGTGGCGATCTCGCGCCCGGCCTCGGCCACGCCGATCACGGTGGAGACCCCCCAGCCGCGATGGCAGGCCTCCAGCGCCTGGCGCATGACCGTGGTATTGCCGGTACAGTCAAAGGTGTAATCGGCGCCGCCATCGGTCAGTTCGACCAGATGCTGCACGATATCGCCATCGACCTTTTGCGGGTTCACGAAATGGGTCATGCCGAACATCTTGCCCCATTGCGCCTTGTCGTCGTTGATATCGACACCCACGATCATGTCGGCGCCCACCATCCGCGCGCCCTGGATCACGTTCAGCCCGATCCCGCCAAGGCCGAACACGATGACATTGGCGCCCGGTTCCACCTTGGCGGTGTTGGTGACCGCGCCGACGCCCGTTGTCACGCCGCAGCCGATATAGCAGATGGTCTCGAACGGGGCATCATCGCGCACCTTGGCCAGGGCGATTTCCGGCAGCACGGTGAAGTTGGAGAATGTCGAACAGCCCATGTAATGATAAATCGGTTGGCCCTTGTAACTGAACCGCGTGGTACCGTCGGGCATGACGCCCTTGCCCTGCGTGGCGCGGATGGCGGTGCACAGGTTGGTCTTGCCCGACAGGCAGCTTTTGCATTGCCGGCATTCGGGCGTGTAAAGCGGGATGACATGGTCGCCCGGCTTCACGCTGGTCACGCCCGGGCCGACCTCGCGCACGATGCCGGCACCCTCGTGCCCCAGGATCGAGGGAAAGATGCCCTCGCTGTCCAGGCCGTCGAGCGTATAGGCGTCGGTGTGGCAGATGCCGGTGGCCTTGATTTCCACCAGCACCTCGCCCGCGCGCGGGCCCTCCAGGTCAAGCTCGACAATCTCGAGCGGTTTCTTCGCCTCGAAGGCGACGGCAGCACGGGTTTTCATGACGTTCTCCTGAGTTATGCGCAGAACCTAGCCGGGCAGTGCATTGTTATACTATCTCATTGGTCGGGGCGCCGCATGCGGCATGCCTGCTGTGGCCACGGGCCCCAGACCATGTGCGCTGCGCCAGGGCAAGATGAAATGGCGCCCGCCAGGCGAGATCCCTTGCAGGGCGCGTGGCCAGCGCGTAGCTTGCCGCCCCATGAGCACAGCCCTGTTTACCAACCCCGCCTGCCTTGACCACGTCACCCCGGACGGCCATCCCGAACGCGTGGCGCGGCTGGAAGCCGTGACCGAGGCGTTGTCGGCGCCGGCATTCGCGGCGTTGATCCGCGATCAGGCCCCCCCCGCCGCCATGGCCGAGGTCTTGCGCTGCCATCCGCAGACCTATGTCGACATGATCACCGCCGCGATTCCGGCCACGGGCACCAACGCGCTGGATGCCGACACGCATGTGTCGCCGGGCAGCCTGTCGGCGGCGCTGGCCGGGCTGGGGCAGGTGCTGGGCGCGCTGGATGCCGTGATGGCAGGAACCGCGCGCAATGCCTTTGCCGCTGTGCGCCCGCCCGGGCACCATGCCGAAACGGCCAGGCCGATGGGGTTCTGCCTGTTTGGCAATATCGCCATTGCGGCGAAAAGGGCGCTTGACCTGCATGGCTTGCAGCGGGTCGCAGTGGTGGATTTCGATGTGCACCACGGCAACGGCACACAGGATCTGTTGTGGGACGAGGCGCGCACGCTTTTCGTTTCCAGCCAGCAGATGCCGCTTTGGCCGGGCACCGGCACCATGCGCGAGCGGGGCGCCCATGACAACGTGATCAACCTGCCCTTGCCGCCCGGCGCCGATGGCGCGCGCTTTCGTGCCATGTGGGAAGAGCATGCTTTCCCCCGGCTGGAGGCCTTTGCGCCGGAACTGGTGCTGGTCTCGGCCGGGTTTGATGCCCATATCGCCGATCCACTGGCGCAACTGTCGCTGGAGGAAGACGATTTCGCCTGGATCACGCAGCGTCTGTGCGACCTGGCCGACACACATGCCAGCGGGCGGCTGGTTTCGGCGCTGGAGGGGGGCTATGATCTGGATGCGCTGGCCGCAAGCGTGGTGGCGCATGTAACGGTACTGATGGAACGGGGGCAGTGATGGCCGGCGATGAAACGGCAGACGCGGGCAGGGCCGATGACGCGTCGGCAATGAGCTTTGAAGAAGCGCTCAAGGCGCTGGAGTCAGTGGTTTCGCGGCTGGAAGCGGGCGATGTGCCGCTGGAAGAGTCGATCGCCCTGTACGAGCGGGGCGCAAGGCTGAAGGCGCATTGCGAGGCGCGGCTGGCCCAGGCGCAGGCCCGCATCGAGCAGATCACCCAGGCAGAGAATGGCGCGCCTGCGGGCACCCAGGCTTTCGAGGCCGGATGAACTTCCCGGTATTGCTGCAGGCGGCCTCGGGGGCTGTGGCTGCGCGGCTTGAGATTGCGCTGAAAGGTTTGCCCGAAAGCGTGGTGCGCGACGCGATGGCGCATGCGCTGGCGGGGGGCAAGGGGCTGCGCGGATTTCTGGTGCTTGAGGGGGCGACGCTGCACGGGGTTGCCCGCGCGCATGCACTGAATGCCGCCGCCGCCATAGAGGCGCTGCACGCCTATTCGCTGGTGCATGACGATCTGCCGGCCATGGATGACGACGATCTGCGCCGGGGTTTGCCGACCGTGCATAAACGCTGGGACGAGGCAACGGCGATTCTCGCGGGCGATGCGTTGCAATCGCTGGCCTTCGAACTGGTCTGCCAGCCAGGCCAGCCGCATGGCGCGACACTGGCAAGGGAACTGGCGCGCGCCGCCGGTGCGGCGGGCATGGTTCTTGGGCAAGCGCAGGATATTGCCGCCGAAACCACATCGCAGCCCTTGACGCTGGATCAGATAACGGCACTTCAGGCCGGCAAGACGGGCGCGTTGTTTGGCTGGGCCGCCTGCGCCGGGCCCCGCATGGCAGGCGCCGACAGTGCCCCCCTGGCGGAATTTGCCGCCGCCTTGGGGCTGGCCTTTCAGATCGCCGACGATCTGCTGGACCATGAAGGCGACGCGGCGCTGGCCGGCAAGGCGTTGCGCAAGGATGCCGCAGCGGGCAAGGCGACCTTTGTTTCGTTGATGGGCGTCGAGGGGGCGCGCGGCCGGGCGCATGCGCTGGTCGACGAGGCCTGCGCGGCACTGGCACCCTATGGGGATGCCGCGAACAGCTTGCGGGATGCGGCGCGCTTCGTTATCAGCCGGCGGAAGTGAGGAGTGGTGCCCAGATGAGCACAGACCGTCCCAAGACCCCGCTGCTGGACCGGGTGAACAGCCCTGCCGACCTGCGCCGTCTCAGCGATGCGCAGCTGCGTCAGGTCGCCGACGAGCTGCGCGCCGAAACCATCTCGGCCGTATCCGAAACCGGCGGGCATCTGGGGGCCGGGCTGGGGGTGGTGGAACTGACGGTGGCGTTGCATGCCGTGTTCGACACCCCGCGCGACCGGTTGATCTGGGATGTCAGCCACCAGGCATATCCGCACAAGATCATCACCGGGCGCCGCGACCGTATCCGCACGCTGCGCCAGAAAGACGGGCTGTCCGGGTTTACCAAGCGCAGCGAAAGCCCCTATGATCCGTTCGGCGCGGCGCATAGCTCGACCAGCATCTCGGCCGCGCTGGGCTTCAAGGTGGCCAGGGATCTGGGCAGTGCGCCGAACCCGGCGCTGGGCGATGCCATCGCCGTGATCGGCGACGGCGCCATGAGCGCGGGCATGGCCTTCGAGGCGATGAACAACGCGGGCCATCTGGGCAAACGCCTGTTCGTGATCCTGAACGACAACGAGATGTCCATTGCGCCGCCCACCGGCGCGTTGTCGACCTATCTGTCCCGGCTCTATGCCGAGGCCCCGCTGCATGACCTGAAGGCTGCCGCAAAGGGTGCGCTGGGCTTTCTGCCCCCGCCGCTGAAAGAGGGGGCCAAGCGTGCCAAGGATCTGCTGAAGCACATGACGGTTGGTGGCACACTGTTCGAGGAGTTGGGCTTTTCCTATGTCGGCCCCATCGACGGGCATGACATGGACCAATTGCTGCCCGTCCTGCGCACCGTGCATGAACGCGCGACCGGGCCCATGCTGATCCATGTGCTGACCCGAAAAGGCAAAGGCTACCGCCCGGCCGAAATTGCCGCCGACAAGGGCCATGCGACGGCGAAATTCGATGTGCTGACCGGCAAGCAGCAAAAACCCGCGTCCAACGCTCCAAGCTATACGAGGGTGTTCGCGCAATCTCTTATCCGCGAGGCCGAGGCAGACGAACGTGTTGTCGCGGTAACGGCCGCCATGCCCGATGGCACAGGGCTCAACCTCTTTGCCGAGCGCTTTCCGCGTCGGTGTTTCGACGTGGGTATCGCCGAACAGCATGGCGTGACCTTTTGCGCGGGATTGGCGGCGGGGGGGCTGAAACCCTTTTGCGCGATGTACTCGACCTTCCTGCAGCGCGGCTATGACCAGGTGGTGCATGACGTGGCTATCCAGCGCCTGCCGGTGCGCTTTGCCATCGACCGCGCGGGGCTGGTCGGGGCAGACGGGGCCACGCATGCGGGCAGTTTCGATGTTGCCTATCTGGCCAATCTGCCCGGTTTCGTGGTGATGGCGGCGGCGGATGAGGCGGAACTGGTGCATATGGTCGCTACCGCCGCTGCCATCGACAACGGGCCCAGCGCGTTTCGTTTCCCACGAGGCGAGGGCATGGGCATCGAAATGCCCGAGCGGGGTGTTCCCCTGCAGATAGGGCGTGGCCGCGTGATGCGTGACGGCAACCGCGTTGCAATCCTGTCCTTCGGCACCCGCCTGGCCGAGGTGCTGAAGGCCGCCGACAGCCTGGCGGCTCGCGGAATCACGCCAACCGTGGCCGATGCCCGGTTCGCCAAACCGCTGGACCGCGACCTGATCTTGCAACTGGCCCGCCACCACGAGGCGCTGATCACCATCGAAGAGGGCGCCATCGGCGGTTTTGGCAGTCACGTTGCACATCTGCTGGCCGAAGAAGCGGTGTTCGATACAGGACTGAAATACCGGTCGATGGTGCTGCCCGATATCTTTATCGATCAGGCCAGCCCAGCGGACATGTACGCCGTTGCACGGATGAATGCGGCTGATATCGAGGCCAGGGTACTGGCCACGCTGGGCGTGGCACAGATCGGTGCGCGCCGGGCGTGACAAAAGCCTTCAGAAAGGCTTTTGCAAGGCGTTTTCTGAAACGCCTTGATGCCGGGCGGCGGCGGGTGCGCGCAATCCCGGGGCGGAGGGATGTCGCCACAGGATCGCGTACACGGTGTATCTTGCCCTCGTGTCGCTTGTCCTTTCGTGTTTACAACGATGCCCCAGCATGAGGCCCCCCATGCAGACCCCTTCCTTTGTCGAGCCGCAGGCATTCACTGACCCTGACGCTGCTGTCGATCGGCTTCAGGCGCTCCATGATGCATCCGTTGCCTTTCTGGCCCGCGCCTTTGCCAGTGTTCTGGCCGAGGGCAGCGCGAAGACCCGTTTTCGCGCCTATTACCCCGAGATCCGCCTGACCACGACCAGCCATGCCATTCCGGACAGCCGTCTGGCCTTTGGGTACCTGGCCGAACCCGGCACCTATGCCACCACCGTTACCCGGCCGGACCTGTTTCGCCATTACCTGCGCCAGCAGATCGACCTGTTGATCAGGAACCACGGCCAGCCCGTTGCCATCGGCTATGGGGACACGCCGATCCCGCTGCATTTCGCGCTGGCCGGCCCCGGCGCCGGCCTCGGGCCCGGGCAGGGCGAGGGGGCGCTGGCTGCGGGCGCCGATCTGCCGGTCAACCTGCGCGATATCTTCGATGTGCCGGACCTCGCCATCACCAATGACGCCATCGTCAACGGCGAGGGTGTGCGCCATCCTGACGGTTCGATTCCGCTGGCACCGTTCACGGCTCAGCGGGTTGACTACTCGCTTGCGCGGTTGGCGCACTACACCGCCACCGATGCCGAGCATTTCCAGAACCATGTGTTGTTCACCAACTACCAGTTCTACGTCGATGCATTCGAAACCTATGCCCGTTCAGCGCTGGCCGATCCCGATAGCGGCTACGAGGCCTTTGTGTCGCCGGGCAATCATGTGATCACCCAGTCTGATGCGCCGGCGCCCGTGCCCGGTCGATTGCCGCAGATGCCGGCCTATCACCTGAAACGGGCGCGGGGCCAGGGCATCACACTGGTCAATATCGGCGTGGGCCCGTCGAACGCCAAGACCGCGACAGACCACATTGCCGTGTTGCGCCCGCATGCCTGGCTGATGGTGGGGCATTGCGCCGGTCTGCGAAACAGCCAGCGGCTGGGCGATTTCGTGCTTGCCCATGCCTATCTGCGCGAGGACAACGTGCTGAACGAGGATCTGCCGATTTGGGTGCCGATCCCGGCGCTGGCCGAGATCCAGATCGCACTCGAGCAGGCCGTGGCCGAGGTCACGCAGCTGCAGGGCTATGAACTCAAGCGCATCATGCGCACCGGCACCGTTGCCACGATCGACAACCGCAACTGGGAGTTGCGCGATCAGTCCGGCCCGGTGCAGCGTCTCAGCCAGTCGCGTGCGATTGCGCTGGATATGGAAAGCGCGACGATTGCGGCCAATGGATTTCGGTTCCGCGTGCCCTACGGCACCCTTTTGTGTGTTTCGGACAAGCCTCTGCATGGCGAGTTGAAGTTGCCGGGCATGGCGTCCAGCTTTTACCGCACGCAGGTCTCGCGGCACCTCATGATCGGTGTCCGGGCGATGGAACGCCTGCGCGCGATGCCGCTGGAGCGCATCCACAGCCGCAAGCTGCGCAGTTTCGACGAGACCGCCTTTCTGTGATGTCAGCACGCTGTGGTGCCGCAGGGCCCTGTTTTACCGATAAACCGCGCGCTTTCTTGCTTGTTGTTGCGTCTTGCACATTGTGCAGGGGGCGCAACTGCGGCTACATGCGCAACAGTTCCCGGCGCGACAATGCCCGGGAGAGGGATCAGATGGACATTAAGCTACGGAGAGCATCATGTCGAAACCGATGACCAAGACACAGCTTGTCGCCGCGCTTGCCGAAGAGATGAACAGTGACAAGAAGACCGCCGGCGCCGCGCTGGATGCCATCGGCGCGCTGGTCTCGCGCGAAGTGGCGGCCGGTGGTGCGATCACCCTGCCCGGTATCGGCAAGATCGCCTGCCGTGCCCGCCCCGAGCGTCAGGTTCGCAACCCGCAGACTGGCGAAACCATGACCAAGCCGGCCGACCGCGCAGTCAAGGTGACCATCGCCAAGGCACTGAAAGACAGCGTCAACGGCTGATATACGGGTCTGCCTGTACGGGCATGACACGCCATGAAAGAGCCGCCGTCGGGCGGCTCTTTCTTGTTTCAGCAGCGGCACGCCTATTATTTCGGCATTAACTTTCGATTTGACCATTTGGCGGGCGACGCTGTCTGCCGCTTGGGCGTTCTGCTGGTCAGGGGATTGTCTGCGCCAGTGTGATCCTGCCATCTGACACGCGGACACAACAGCTTCCGCAGACGAACAGATTGACGGATTGACAGGTATGAGCGCCCCGATGCCCTGCCGTTTCAGGCCTGACGAACCGCGCGCCGACGCGCGTGCCGTTGATCGGTTCCTGGGCAAGGGCGGCCACACCCATCCCCATCAACGCAGCCTTGGCGCGGCGCATGTCACGCTTTCGCTCAGGGCCGGTCGGACAACCCTGGCCCGCCTGGCGCAACGCGGGTCGGCCAAGGCGATCGTGCTGAGCCTGCCGCCGGGCGCCCGGCGGGTGCATCCAGACAGGGAGCAAGAGCCGCCTGTTTCGGGCCCCGAGGTGGTTTTTCTCAACACCTCTGGCGGGCTGACCGGCGGTGACCGTCTGGCTTTCTCGCTTGACCTGGCGGCGGGTTGCCGCGTTGTCGCCACCACGCAGACTGCCGAACGCGCCTATCGGTCCAGCGGCGGTGTGGCCCGGGTTCGGGTCTGTCATCGGCTGGGCGACGGCGCCCATCTGGACTGGCTGCCTCAGGAAACGCTGCTGTACGAAAGCAGTGCCCTGGATAGACACACCGAAATCCGTCTGGGCCGCGAGGCGTCATGCCTGCTGCTGGAACCCGTGGTGCTGGGCCGTGCCGCCATGGGCGAGATGCCGCGCACCCTGTCGTTCAGCGATCATCGCGTGATCACCCGCGCCGGGCAGCCTGTGCTGATGGAACCGGTCATGCTGGACAGCGCCGCGCTGGCTGCCGGCCCGGCTGTGCTGGGGGGCGCGCGCGCCTTTGCCAGCCTGATCCTGGTTTCGCGCGGGGCCGAGGCGGCGCTGGCACCGGCCCGCAGCGAACTGGTGGAGCCCGGCGTGATTGCCGGCGCGTCCGGCTTTGACGGCAGGCTGGTGGTGCGGATGATGGCCGCCGATGGCTGGCCGCTGCGCCGGCAGATCGTGCGCCTGTTGCGCCTGTTGCGGCAGGCGCCGCTGCCCCGGGTTTGGCAAATGGCCGGAGGTGCCGCATGAACCTTTCCCCGCGCGAGCGTGAGAAACTGATGATCAGCCTGGCCGCCATGGTGGCCCGCAACCGGCTGGAACGCGGTGTCCGCCTGAACCACCCCGAGGCGGTGGCGCTGATCACCGATTTCGTGATCGAGGGGGCGCGCGATGGCCGCTCGGTGGCCGATCTGATGGAGGCCGGCGCCCATGTGATCACCGTCGATCAATGCATGCCCGGTATCCCCGAGATGATTCACGCCGTGCAGGTCGAAGCGACCTTTCCGGACGGCACCAAGCTGGTCACCGTTCACCATCCCATCCGCTAGGAGACACCCATGCGCGCGCTATTCCTTGGCCTGGTTCTGACCCTTTTTCCCGCCGCGCTGACGGCCCATCCGCACCATGACCATACCGGGGGCTTTGGCGACGGGTTGGCGCATCCGCTGCTGGGCCTGGATCATCTGCTGGCAATGGTGGCGGTGGGCCTGTGGGCGGCAATGGCCGGGGGGCGGGCGGTGTGGGCGCTTCCCCTTACCTTTTTGGCGGCGATGGCAGCGGCTGGTCTGGCCGGTGTCGGCGGGGCCGAGGTCGACCTGGTCGAGCATGTGATCCTGGCCTCGGTCATCGTGCTGGGCGCCGCGGTGGCGGTGCTGTGGCGCGCGCCGCTGGGGTTGGCCCTGCCGCTGGTGGCGGTGTTCGGCGCCGCCCATGGCTGGGCGCATGGGGTCGAGGGGCCGGGCGGGCTGGACTATGCCGCGGGTTTCCTGATCGCTACGGCGGCGCTGCACGGGCTGGGTGTGGCGCTGGGCCGGCTGGGGCCGCTGGCGCTGCGGCTGATGGGTGGGGCGGTGGCGCTGGGCGGCGCTGCCCTGGCCGTGCTGTAAGGGGGGGCGTGACAATGATCCCCGGAGAGGTGTTCCCGGCCGAGGGCGTGATCGAGCTGAACGCGGGCCGCCCGGTGACGGTGCTGACGGTCGCCAATACCGGCGACCGGCCGGTGCAGGTGGGCAGTCACTACCATTTCGCCGAGGCGAACCCCGGCCTGCGGTTTGACCGCGCCGCCGCGCGCGGGCAACGGCTGGACATCCCCGCCGGCACCGCCGTCCGCTTCGAGCCCGGCCAGACCCGCGAGGTGCGGCTGGTGCCGTTTGACGGGGCGCGGCGGGTGTATGGCTTCCGGGGCGATGTGATGGGGGAGTTGTGATGTCCTTTGTATCAGAGCCAACCGTAGTACTTACCGAGAGCTACCCCGACAGGAATAGCTGCGGCGATACAAGTCAAGAAAAGTTCGGTTTGTGTCATTCAGCTGGTCCTTGCGCAACGAACGAATCATGCTTCGTTCTCGCCAAGACTCTGCTGCAACGGTAGGGCATTGAAAAACGGTTAACTGCTTAGATGGCATGGAGGGCTGTTGTTCTTGGCGCAGGCAATTGTTTTTAAAATGGAATACAGCCGGCCCATAGAAATGCGTTACAATGGGCAACTAGGCACCTAAGCACGAGCCACTTATCAGACTGGGATTCACCCCATGCCCTATTCACTCCCCCGCCCCGACTATGCCGAGATGTTCGGCCCCACCACCGGCGACCGGCTGCGGCTGGGTGACACCGAGTTGATCATCGAGGTGGAACGCGACCTGACCACCTATGGCGACGAGGTGAAATTCGGCGGCGGCAAGGTCATCCGCGATGGCATGGGCCAAAGCCAGATCACCCGCGCGGGCGGCGCTGTCGATACCGTCATCACCAACGCTCTGATCATCGACTGGACCGGCATCTACAAGGCCGATGTGGGCCTGCGCGACGGCTTGATCCACGCCATCGGCAAGGCCGGCAACCCCGACACCCAGAAAGGCGTGACCATCATCATCGGCCCGGGCACCGAGGTCATCGCGGGCGAGGGCCGGATCCTGACCGCCGGTGGCTTTGACGCGCATATCCATTTCATCTGTCCCCAGCAGATCGACGATGCGCTGCATTCGGGGCTGACCACCATGCTGGGCGGGGGCACCGGGCCGGCGCATGGCACGCTGGCCACCACCTGCACGCCCGGTCCCTGGCATATCGGCCGCATGCTGCAGGCTGCCGATGCACTGCCGATGAACCTTGCCTTTGCCGGCAAGGGCAATGCCAGCCTGCCCGCCGCCCTGAATGAACAGATCCGCGCTGGCGCCTGCGCCCTGAAACTGCACGAGGACTGGGGCACAACCCCCGCCGCCATCGACTGCTGCCTGTCGGTGGCCGAGGAAGCCGACATCCAGGTGATGATCCACACCGACACGCTGAACGAAAGCGGGTTCGTCGAGGACACCATCAAGGCCATCGCCGGGCGCACCATCCACGCCTTTCACACCGAGGGGGCAGGGGGCGGGCATGCCCCCGATATCATCAAGGTCTGCGGCATGGCCAATATCCTGCCGTCATCCCCGCCCCGCACCATGCCCTATACGGTCCACACCATCGAGGAACATCTGGACATGCTGATGGTCTGCCATCACCTGTCCCGCCGCGTGCCCGAGGATGTGGCCTTTGCCGAATCCCGCATCCGCCGCGAAACCATCGCAGCCGAGGATATCCTGCATGACATGGGCGCTTTCTCGGTGATTTCTTCCGACAGCCAGGCGATGGGGCGCGTGGGCGAGGTCATCACCCGCACCTGGCAGACCGCGCACAAGATGAAGGTCCAGCGCGGCCGCCTGGCCGAAGAGACAGGCGCAAATGACAACGCGCGGGTAAAGCGCTATATCGCCAAATACACCATCAACCCCGCCATCGTGCATGGCATCAGCCGGCATATCGGCTCGGTCGAGGTCGGCAAGCGCGCCGATCTGGTGCTGTGGTCGCCCGCGTTCTTTGGCGCCAAGCCAGACATGGTGCTGATGGGCGGATCCATCGTGCTGGCCCAGATGGGCGATCCGAACGGGTCGATCCCCGTGCAGCCGGTCTATTCGCGCCCGATGTTTGCGGCGCTTGGCCGGTCGCTGGAGGCCAGCGCGGTGACCTTTGTCAGCCGTGCGGGCCATGAAGACGGCGTCGGCGATCGGCTGGGCCTGCGCAAGGCCACGCTGCCTGTCGAAGGGTGCCGGGGGTTGCAAAAGGCCGATCTGAAGCTGAACACGGCCCTGCCGCAGATCGAGGTTGACCCCGAAACCTACGAAGTGCGTGCCGATGGCGAAGTGCTGACCTGTCAGCCGGCCAGCGAACTGCCGCTTGCACAACGCTATTTCATGTACTGATCTGCCAAAGGGGGCCCCGCCATGACCGATCTGCCCTGCGCGCATCATCACCAGCCGGCCGGCCAATGGACCGGCCAATCGGCAAGTGTGGCGCTGGATTACGAGGCGCGCTTCATGCGGCGCAAGCGGCTGGTCACCGATGCCGGATGGCCGTTCATGGTCGATCTGCCCGGCGCGACCAGCCTGAACCATGGCGATGCGCTGGTGCTGGATGACGGGCGGCTGGTCATGGTGCAGGCAGCGGCCGAGCCGGTGCTGGTGGTGCGCGGCGATCTGGCGCGGCTGGCCTGGCATATCGGTAACCGCCACACGCCGTGCCAGATCGGCGCCGACCATCTGGTGATCCGCGCCGATCATGTGCTGGAAGGGATGCTGAGGCAACTGGGCGCCGATCTGACCCGCGCCGAGGCCCCCTTTACGCCAGAGGGCGGCGCCTATGGCCGCGGGCGCACGATGGGGCACAGCCATGGGCACGCGCATGAGCAGGACCACGCGCACGGGCATGACCACGATCACGCCCATCACCACCACCACGGCCACAGTCACGCGGCCCGCACCCCGTCCTGATGACCCCGCCGCTTGCCCCTTTTCTGGCGTTGTCGCACTGGCTGTCGCCGGCCTTTCCCACAGGCGCCTTTGCCTATAGCCACGGGTTGGAGCAGGCGGTGGCCGATGGGGCGGTTTCTGATGCGGCAAGCCTGGAAATCTGGTTGAACGGCGTGCTGACCCATGGCGCCGGGCGGCAAGATGCCATCCTGCTGGCCCGGTCACTGGCCCCGGGCGCGGACCATGATGCACTGGCCGCGCTGGCCCGCGCGCTGGCCCCCTCGGCCGAACGGCTGACCGAGACACTGGAACAGGGCGCTGCGCTGGCCCGCACCGTGCAGGCGCTGACCGGGCGCGCGCTGCCCGCCCGGCCACTGCCGGTGGCGCTGGGGCAGGCAGCGGCGGCTCTGGCGCTGGCCCCGCAGATGGTGCTGGCGCTGTATCTGCAGGGCTTCATCGGCAATCTGGTCACCATTGCCATTCGCCATGTGCCGCTGGGCCAGACAGAGGGGCAGGGCGTGCTGACACGCCTGCAACCCGCCATCGCCGCGCTGGCCGAAGCTGTCGCCGCCGAACCGGAGATGCCGCTAGGCGGCGCCGCGCTGGCCGCCGATCTGGCGGCGATGCGCCATGAAATCAAGGAAGTGAGGCTGTTTCGCACATGAGCACGACCAGAGGAATGCATGGCCCGCTGCGCGTGGGTATCGGCGGCCCGGTGGGCGTGGGCAAGACCACGCTGACCGAACATCTGGCCCGCGCGCTGGGCCAGCGCTGTTCGATGGCGGTAATCACCAATGACATCTACACGCGCGAGGATGCCGAGTACCTGATGCAGAAACAGGTTCTGCCGCTGGACCGCATCCGCGGTGTCGAAACCGGCGGTTGCCCGCATACCGCGATCCGCGAGGATGCCTCGATCAACCTGGCCGCCGTGGCCGAACTGAACGCCGGTTTTCCGGATCTGGACCTGATCCTGATCGAATCCGGCGGCGATAATCTGGCGGCGACCTTTTCGCCCGAACTGGCCGATCTGACGATCTATGTGATCGATACCGCCGCCGGGCAGGACATCCCGCGCAAGAAGGGGCCGGGGCTGACGCGGTCAGACCTGTTGGTGGTCAACAAGACCGATCTGGCGCCGCATGTGGGCGTCGATCTGGCCCGGTTGCAGGCCGATACGGCGGCGGCGCGGGGGGCACGGCCCTATGTCATGGCCCGGTTGCGCGAGGGCCAGGGGATCGCGCAGGTGGTCGATTTCCTGGTTCAGGAAGGCGGGTTGGCACTGCGGTAGGGCGCAGCAATGGCGGTGCCTATGCCGCCGCCGCGCTCTCACTCCCCGTGCCCGGCGTATAGTTCAGCACCGGCGCCAGCCAGCGCTCGGCCTCGGCCAGTGTCATCCCCTTGCGCCGGGCGTAATCGGCGGCCTGATCGGCCTCGATCCTGGACACGCCGAAATAGAAGCTGTCCGGCTGCCCGATATAGAGCCCCGAGACCGAGGCGCCGGGCCACATGGCATAGCTTTCGGTCAGGGTCACGCCCGTTGCCGCTTCGGCATTCAGCAGCCGCCAGAGCGTGGCCTTTTCGGTATGATCGGGCTGGGCCGGGTAACCGGGGGCGGGGCGGATGCCGGCGTAGGGTTCCTTGATCAGCTCGGCTGGGGTAAAGCTTTCGTCGGGTGCATAGCCCCAGAAATCGCGCCGTACGCGCTGGTGCAGCATCTCGGCCATCGCCTCGGCATAGCGGTCGGCCAGTGCCTTGACCATGATGGCCGAATAGTCGTCGCCCGCGGCCTCGAACCGCTTTGCGATGTCGATTTCCTGCGCGCCGGCCGTCACCGTGAAAGCGCCGATGTGATCGGCGATCCCATCCGGTGCGACGAAATCGGACAGCGCGATATTCGGCTTGCCGCCGCGCCGGGGCAATTGCTGGCGCAGGGTGTGCAGGGTCTCCAGCACCTGATCGCGCCCCGCATCGGCATACAGCCGGATATCGTCGCCCTGGGCATTCGCCGGCCAGAAACCCACCACCGCGCGGGGCTGGAACCAGCGCTCGCCGATGATGCGCTGCATCATGGCTTGCGCATCGGTGAAAAGCGCGCGCGCAGCCTCGCCCACCGTCGCATCTTCCAGAATGCGGGGATAGACGCCTTTCAGTTCCCATGACTGAAAGAAGGGTGTCCAGTCGATATATCGGGCGATCTCGGCCAGATCCCAATCTTCCAGCACCCTGGTCCCGGTAAAGGCAGGCGCTATGGGCTGATAGGCATCCCAGTCCAGCCGCAGGGCATTGGCGCGGGCGGCGGCCAGCGGCAGGCGTTCCTTCTCACGCTCGCCACGGGCATGGGCGGCGGCAAGGCCTGCGTATTCTGTCCGGGTCTTCTTCACGAAATCCGGTTTCTGGTCCTTTGACAGCAGCGCCGAGACCACGCCCACCGCGCGGCTGGCATCGGTGACATAAACTGCCTGCCCGCGGTCGTAAGCCGGGTGGATCTTGACCGCCGTATGCATGCGACTGGTTGTTGCCCCGCCGATCAGCAGCGGCATGTCGAAGCCCTGCTTCTGCATCTCGGCCGCGACATGCACCATTTCGTCCAGCGAGGGGGTGATGAGGCCCGAAAGCCCGATCATGTCGACCTGTTTCTCGCGCGCGGTCTGCAATATCTTCTCGGCGGGCACCATCACCCCCAGGTCGATGATCTCGTAGCCATTGCAGGCCAGCACGACGCCCACGATATTCTTGCCGATATCGTGCACATCGCCCTTGACCGTAGCCATCAGCACCCGGCCCGCCGCCTGCCTTTCGCCCTTTTCGGCCTCCATGTAAGGCAGCAGCACCGCCACGCCCTGTTTCATCACACGGGCCGATTTCACCACCTGCGGCAGGAACATCTTGCCCGCGCCGAACAGATCGCCGACCACATTCATCCCGGCCATCAGCGGCCCTTCGATCACATCCAGCGGGCGGGCGGCCTGCTGGCGGGCTTCCTCGACATCGGCGTCCACGAATTCGGTGATGCCGTTGACCAGCGCATGTTCCAGCCGCTTTTCGACCGGCCAGGTCCGCCAGGTCAGATCGCGGGCCCTGGCCTCGCGCGCGCCACCCTTGAACCGGTCGGCCAGCGCCAGCAGACGCTCGGTGCCATCCGCGCGGCGGTTCAGCACCACATCCTCGCAGGCCTCGCGCAGTTCCAGTTCGATCTGGTCATAGACGGCCAGTTGCCCGGCGTTGACGATGCCCATGTCCATGCCGGCCTTGATACAATGATACAGGAACACCGCATGCATCGCCTCGCGCACCGTGTCGTTGCCGCGAAAGCTGAAGGACAGGTTGGAGACACCGCCCGAAACATGGGCATGGGGCAGGTTCTGCCTGATCCAGCGCGTGGCCTCGATGAAATCGACGCCGTAATTGTCGTGCTCCTCGATCCCCGTGGCGACTGCAAAGATGTTGGGGTCGAAGATGATGTCCTCTGCCGGGAAGCCGTCTTCGGTCAGCAGCTTGTAGGCCCGCGCGCAGATCTCGCTCTTGCGCGCCTGCGTGTCGGCCTGGCCTGCCTCGTCAAAGGCCATGACCACCACGGCGGCGCCATAGGCACGGCAGAGGCGGGCATGGTGCAGGAATTGTTCCTCGCCCTCTTTCAGGCTGATGGAATTGACCACCGCCTTGCCCTGCACGCATTTCAACCCTTCCTCGATCACTTCCCATTTGGAGCTGTCGATCATCACCGGCACGCGGGCGATATCGGGCTCGGCAGCGACAAGGTTCAGGAAATCGCGCATCGCGGCGGCGCTGTCGATCAGCCCCTCGTCCATGTTAACGTCGATGATCTGCGCGCCACCCTCGACCTGATCGCGCGCCACCTCCAGTGCGGTGGCAAAATCGCCCTCGCGCACCAGCTTGCGGAACCGGGCAGAGCCGGTGACATTGGTGCGCTCGCCCACATTGACGAAGGGAATTTCCGGCGTCAGCGTGAAGGGCTCAAGCCCGGAAAGCCGCAGCCGGGGCGCGATGGTGGGCACCGTGCGGGGGGCGTGGCGGCGGGCGGCCTCTGCTATGGCCTCGATATGCTCGGGCGTGGTGCCGCAGCAGCCACCGACCACATTGACCAGCCCCTCGCGCAGGAAATCCTCGATCTGGGCGGCAGTCTCTGCCGGGCCTTCGTCATAGCCGCCAAAGGCATTGGGCAGGCCGGCGTTGGGATAGGCGCAGATGAAAGTGTCGGCAACGGCCGAAAGTTCGGCCACATGCGGGCGCATCGCCTCGGCCCCCAGCGCGCAGTTCAGCCCGATGGTAAAGGGGCGGGCATGCATCAGCGAATGCCAGAAGGCGGTGGGGGTCTGCCCGGTCAGCGTGCGGCCCGAGGCATCGGTAATGGTGCCGGAAATCATCAGCGGCAGTTCGACGCCGGTTTCTGCAAAGACCTGATGGGCGGCGAATACCGCCGCCTTGGCGTTCAGCGTGTCAAAGATGGTTTCGATCAGGATCAGATCAGACCCGCCGGCAATCAGCCCGCGAATCTGCTCGGCATAGGCAAGGCGCAGCGCATCAAAGGTAATGGCGCGGTAGCCGGGATTGTTCACATCCGGGCTGATTGACGCGGTGCGGTTCGTTGGCCCCACAGCGCCTGCCACAAAGCGCGGGCGCCCGTCCTGCGCCGTTGCGCGGTCGCAGGCTTGCCGGGCCAGGCGGGCCCCGTTCGTGTTCAGCGCCTCGATGGCATGTTCCAGCCCGTAATCGGCCTGGGCGATGGTGGTCGACGAAAAGGTGTTGGTCTCTACGATATCGGCGCCGGCGATGGCATAGCGAAAGTGAATTTCCTCTACCGCCGACGGTTGTGTCAGGATCAGCAGGTCGTTGTTGCCCTGTTGCGGCTTGCGGGGTGCATCGCCGGGGCGATCCCATTGCAGTATGGGGTGGCAGGCGCAGCCCGGCCCGTGCCCGATGAAATCATCCTCGCCCAGGCCCAGCCGTTGCACCTGCGTCCCCATGGCGCCATCCAGCACCAGCACACGTTCGCGTGCCAGCGCATTCAACTGGTCAAAAACGGGCGAGCGTTGGGGGCGGGGCATGGCGGACCTTTCCACACTGGGTGAATTTAACGTCAAAAAGCGCCATTACGGCGCTGCACTGTGACTAGCCCCGGCAAGCCATGGAATGCAAATTCATTATCTTCGGAATGACTATGAAGATGATTCATGTTCGTGGTCCTGGCCCGGGTCGCTGTGCCGGGCCTTGTGCCGGCTACAGCACTTCGTGAACATGATAGCGCGGGCCCTCGGGCAACCGCTCGCCAATGCCGACGGCCAGGATGCCGTTCATCCAGTCATAGCGCTGTGCGCCAGTTTCAAATCGGGGCGCAATGCGAAAATACATGGCATCCGGTGGCACATGCTCGCCCGCGGCCAGACGTGCCATCACATCGGCCGAGCCGTGGCGCATGCCGTCATAGGTCATGTGTATCAGGGCGCCGTCATCGGTGCGGATCGTCAGCCGGACATCCAGCAGCAAAACGCCGTCCGGCCTTGTCAGCGCCCAGTCCCCGCCGCCGGGCAGCACGGTGCCGGTGATCCGTTCGCCGGCTACGGTGCCGCCCAGCACTGGCACGATCTTTCTGTCACCCTGCGGGGTCTGGCCCAGACGCTGTGGTGCGTCCAGAATGGCTGTCAGGATCATCAGCGGGCGGGTCTGCAGTGGCAGCATGTCCTTGATCATGTCGCTTCCTTCCAGATCGTGCTAACAAGGATACCAATCAAAGACGAAACAGAATTGAAGGACAATATCGTTCGACAAAAATGCCGCCAATATGGTAGGGTATTCGGTTGAAGGGCCGGGCATTTCGCCATAGAGGCAGTGCAGCGCGCGCCGGGTGTATCTTTCCTTTACGTTCTGGCTGGAAATCCGGTTTGGGCCCTGCTTCAGGAGTGAGCCACATGAATATCGTCGAGACCCGCCCAACGCTCAGTTCGCCCGAACTTGTGGTCGAGGCGATTGTTTCTGGCGTCTATTCCGGGCGCATGGTGCCGGGGCAGCGGCTGGTCGAAGCGGATCTGACGCGCAACCTCGGGGTCAGCCGCGGCCCCGTGCGCGAGGCGCTGAAGCGGCTTGCGGCCGAGGGTCTGGTCACGCTGAATCGTCATCGTGGGGCTTATATCCGTGCCCTTTCGCGCAGCGAGGTGCATGACACGTTGATCGTGCTGGAGGTGCTGGTCGGTCTGGTGGCCCGGCTGGCTGCGCATAACATCGACAAGGGTGACAACCACGCCGCGCTGCAAACCCAGTTCGCGCAACTGTCTGCGGTGCGCGAGAACAGCGATTTCATGGCGCTGCTGAAAGAGCGGCGGGACTATTACGATTTGCTGATCCGCATTGCAGAGAATGCCGAGGTCACGCGCCTGATGCCGCTGATGCAGATCCATCTGCTGCGCTTGCAATTCCAGTCCTACCTGACCCATGAACACCGTGAAAAACAGTTCGAGGATTATGCCGCCATCACCGAGGCAATCCTTGCCGGCAACCGCAACCGGGCTGACAGGCTGATGCAGATTCACATCCGCCGTACCCGCATCCTGCTGACCAGACTGCCGGAAGAGGCCTTTGCGCAATCCTGAACCCGCCTGTTGGGGCAGGGTATGAGCTTTGGCATTGCATTGCCCCTGATCGTCCGACATGATTGTTCTACAATGATGTCAGGGAGGCAATCATGGCGATACTTGTTACCGGGGGCACAAAGGGCATAGGGCTGGAAATCGGCAAGGCGTTTTCCGGGCCGGACCGCACGGTCTTTCTGAATTATCACGGTGATCAGGCGGCGGCCGAGGCTGCGCAGGCGGAAGTTGCAGCAACCGGCGCCAGGGTCGTGCTGATCAAGGCCGATGCGGGCACGCCCGAGGGTTGCGCGGCGATGGCCGAGGCGGTGCGCGCGGCCGGGGCGCGGCTGGAACAGGTGGTGCATTGTGCCGTCGATGCTTACGCCAGCCCGGTGCTGAACGCTGACCCGGCGCGTTTTACCCGCGCGATCATCACCAACGGGCCATCGCTGTTGTTCCTGGTTCAGGCAACCCTTGACCTGATGGACCGCGGCAGCACGGTGTTCTTTCTGACCAGCCGGGGCGGGCGGATCGTGGTGGAAAACTATGCCGCCATCGGCGTCGGCAAGGCGTTGTCGGAAAGTCTGGTGCGTTATCTGGCGGTCGAACTGGCGCCGCGTGGCATCCGTATCAACTGCGTCGCGCCCTCTATCGTCGAGACAGATGCGGTGCGACAGCTTTTCGGCGCCAAGGCCGGCGATCTGGTGGCCCATTCGGCACAAAGCAACCCGTCCGGGCGCGGTGTGCAGGCCGAGGACTATACCAACCTGATGAAATTCCTGGCCAGCCCCGAGGCCGAGTTCATTACGGGGCAGGTGGTCTATGTTAACGGCGGCGCAAACCTGAGCGCCTGAACAGCGGGCGGCCGGTTTCGGCCGCCCCATGATCTGTCACGTCAGGTGCCCGGCGTGATCAGCACCTTGACCTGCGTGCTGGGCCGGCGCAACGCCTCGAACGCGTCGGGCAATTCGTCCAGACTGACGCGCTGCGAAATCATCGGCTTCGCGTCGATGGCGCCTGAGGCCAGGGCATCCAGCACGATCTCGAAATCCTCGTCGACATAGCCAAGCACGAACTGGATCGACAACTCCTTCAGGATGGCCGAGATCGGCACGATGGTGTCTTCTTTCATCAGCACGCCCACCACCACGATCTTGCCCAGCGGTTGTGACAGGTCGATGCACTGCTGGATCAGGCCCGGCACCCCCACGCATTCGAAGATCACATCGGGCGGCCCGCCGGCGGCATCGGCAAAGGCGGCGCCCAGCTCATCATGCGCGGCCGGGTCGATGACGGCATGCGCGCCCATGGTCTGTGCCAGCGCGCGGCGGGTGGCGTTCATCTCGCTGACCACCACGGCGCGGGCGCCGGCGTGGCGGGCAAAGGCCGCCACCGACAGGCCGATCGGCCCGGCGCCGATGACCAGCACGCGTGCACCGGGGCCGAGGCCGGATTTGCGCACCGCATGCAGCCCCACCGCCAGCGGTTCGACCAGCGCGCCCTCGTCGTAACTGACATTTTCCGGCAGGCGCACCGCCTGCCGGGCGCCAACCGCCACATAATCGGCATAGGCGCCGGGCACATCCAGTGCCAGCCCGGTGATGCGGTTCTGCGGGCAGCGAATGCCCAGATCATCCTTGCAGCGGCCCAGCGCCTGACAGGCCGGGTCGGCGCAGGCATTGACCGGCAGCGCCGTAACCCGATCGCCGGGCGCAAAGGCGTCATCGGTACTTTCCACCACCTCGCCGGAAAATTCGTGCCCCAGCACGGTGCCGTCAGGCATCAGGAACACGCCTTCCTGTGTGGCATGCAGGTCCGAGCCGCAGATGCCACAGGCCGCGACGCGCAACACCACCTGCCCCGGCCCCGCCACCGGGCGCGGGCGCTCCTCGATCGCCAGCTTGTGGCCCAGCCCCTTGAATATTGCTGCCTTCATGTCGTCTCCCCCTCCGATGTGCCAAATCGCCAACCGGACGTGCCATATTGTTGTGCGATATTGTAAAACAATCTAGTCTTACGATTCTGGAGGGTGTCAAGCTTTTTGGCACAGGGTACTTGAGGGAGGAACCCATGGGACGTGTTCAGGACAAGGTTGTCTTCATCGCCGGGGCTGGGACCGGCGTGGGGCGGGCGGCGATGCAGATCTTTGCCCGGGAGGGGGGCAAGGTATTCGGCGTGTCACGCACCGAGGCGAACCTGCGCGAGACGGTCGAACTGGTGCGCGCGGCAGGAGGCGAGGCCGATTACCACGCTGCCGATCTGGCCACCGAGGCCGACGCCGAGGCCGCTTTCCAGGCCGCGCTGAGCAGGCACGGCCGCGTGGACATCGTGGTTCATGCCGCAGGCGTGGGCTACAGCTGGATGGAAAAAAGCCCCGGGTCGATGAATGACATCGCCGAGACCTCGCTGGAGAAATGGAACGAGGTGCTGAACATCAACCTGACCGCCTGTTTCCTGATTTCGAAACTGGCGGTGCGGCAGATGAAGAAGCAGGGCGGCGGGTCGATCGTGCATGTCGCCTCGATTTCCGGCTTTCAGGGGCTGCCCGCAGCGCATACCTACTGCGCGGCCAAAGGCGGCATGATCAATCTGACGCGGGCGATGTGCGTGGCCTATGCGGGCGACAACATCCGCACCAACTGCATCGCGCCCGGCTTCATTGCCACGCCGATGGTGGCTTCGGTGCTGAACCTGTTCGACGATCCGGCGGTGGCCGACAGCCTGACCCCGATGAAACGCCCCGGCACGCCCGAGGAGATGGCCCATGGCTGCCTGTATCTGGCGTCGGACGAGGCAAGCTATTGCAACGGCACGGTGCTGGTGATCGATGGCGGCACGACGGCGCGGCAGTAAGCGGGCAGGACAATAGCGGCGTTTGCCCCCGTGGTGAGCGCCGGAAGCGGGGGTTTTCCACCCCCGCACCCCCGGAGAGTATTTTCGGCAAGATGAAGGGGCGGCGGGTTTTCAGCCCGAAACGAGAGGCGCCATCAGGATGATCGGCGCCTCGTCGGTGAAATTGGGGATATCGGCCTGGGTTTCGGCGCCATGGGCACTCAGGGCGGCCCTGGCGGCTTTGCCATCGTCAAAGCGCATTTCGGCGACCAGCCGGAAGGGCGCGCCGGGTGCAGGCTGGTAATAGGTCAGGCTGCGCAACCCCTTTGGGTCCAGCAGGCGATGCACCAGCGGCAGGTGCCGGCCGGTATAGTAGTCAAGATCGAAATGCTTGCCTTCGGTATTGGGATAGAGCACGGAAACGACGAACATGGCGGTGTCCTTTCTATAGACGCTCGATCAGCGTTGCGTTGGCCATACCACCGGATTCGCACATGGTGATCAATCCCCGCCGGCCATCCGTTGCTTCCAGCCGCGCCAGAAGGTTGCCCATCAGCCGCACACCCGAAGCGCCGACCGGGTGACCCAGGGCGATGGCGCCGCCCAGTGGATTCACGCGTTCGGATGCGGCGCCTGTTTCGTGCTGCCAGGCCAGCACGACGGGCGCAAAGGCTTCGTTGACCTCGAACGCGTCGATGGCGTCGATGCCCAGATCAGCGCGGGCCAGCAGTTTGCGCGTGGCGGGAATCACGCCGGTCAGCATCAGGATCGGATCGTCGCCCGCCACTGCAAAATGGGTGATGGCCGCACGCGGGGTCCGGCCCAGGGCAAGGGCGGTGGCTTCTTCCATCAACAGCGCCGCGCCTGCCCCGTCGCTGACCTGGCTGGCATTCCCGGCCGTGACCGACCAGCGGATCTGCGGATAGGCGCGCGCCACCTCGGCGTCGAAAAAGGCAGGCTTCAGCCCGGCCAGGATCTCTGCCGAGGTGTCGGGGCGCAGGCCCTCGTCCAGGGTGACGGTGCCTGCGGGGGTATCGATGGGCAGGATGTCGCGCGCGGTCAGCCCGGCCGCGCGCGCGGCATGCGCGAGCCGATGCGAGCGCGCGGCATATTGGTCCAATGCGCGGCGCTTCAGGTTCCAGCGCGCGGCGATCAGTTCTGCCGAGATGCCCTGATGCACGAAGCCGTCAGGGTAGCGGGCGCGCAACATGGGGCCCAGGTTATCCTTGCCCATGCGGTTGGCGCGCATCGGCACACGGCTCATCATCTCTACGCCGCCGGCGATGACAACGTCATAGGCGCCGGCGATGATGCCCTGTGCTGCGAAATCCATCGCCTGCTGGGCCGAGCCGCATTTACGATCCAGCGTCACCGCCGGCACGCTGACCGGAAACCCCGCCGCCAGCGCCGCCTGCCGGCCGATATTGCCGGATTGTTCGGCGACCTGGATCACGCAGCCGGTGATGACATCTTCCACCAGCGCCGGGTCCAGCCCGTTGCGGCGTATCAGACCGCGCAGCACCTGGGCATACAGATCGACCGGGTGCAGCGCGGCCAGCCCGCCATCTGCGCGCCCCCGGCCCCAGGGGCTGCGCAGCAGATCGACGATCACGGCGCGCCGGGCTGCCATGGCTCAGGCCGAATGACGCTTGAGCGACAGGTTCATCAGCGAGGACTTGATCTGCACCACCGGCGCGCGGGCCACGCGCATCAACCGGCGCACCTGATCCAGTTCGGGCGAGGACAGCAGCGGATAGGTGGTTTTCACCGGCCCCGCCGCCCACATCCGTTCCAGATCGGCCTCTGGCACCAGCGCGCGCAGGATCAACTCGTCATCGTTGTCGGTGCCGTAGCGCTTGCGCAATTCCTCGATGGTGGGCTGTTCGGGCGGGTTGGCGACGACCTCCTTGGCGCGGGGCGATGCCATGATGCGGTCCAGAACATTCGGGTCGATGGGCGCGACCGTCTCGCCATAAAAACCGGCGGCATACTGGATGACCTCGTCCGGGATCACCGAATAGCGCTTGCCGGTGACGATGTTCAGCACCGCCAGCGTGCCGACAAGCTGGCTGAAGGGCGTTGCCATGCCCGGATAGCCCAGTTCGCGCCGCACCTCGGCGGTCTCGGCCAGCACCTGATCCAGCTTGTCGGACATGCCGTGCTGGGCCAGCTGTGCCTTCAGCGTGCCGGTCATCCCGCCGGGAATCTGGTGTTCGATCGACAGGATGTCGTATTCGTTGTACTGGTTGACCAGATAGCCGGCTGCCTTGCCTACGGCCTCGAAATGATCGGCCACCGGCTTGAACAGGCTCTTGTCCAGATTGTGGGTATAGCCCTTGAGCTCGATGTTCTTGACCATGATCTCGGTCGACGGGGTGGACGGCCCGTTCGCCATGGGGCGCGAGGCGGTGTGCAGGATGGTGACGCCCAGTTCCAGGCTGTCCAGATAGGCCTTGGCCGACATGCCCAGGATGTTGTTGGAATGGAACTCGATGGGCTTGCCGCGCGCCTTGGCCACGATGGCGGGCAACAGGGTTTTCAGCCGGTCCTTGTCCAGCGTGCCGGCGGTATCATACAGCAAGAGCGTGTCGATATCGGGGCTGGCCGACAGCTTGTCGGCCTTGTCGGCATAGTATTCATCCGTATGGACGGGCGAGAGGGTGAACATGATCGCCCCCGCCACCTCGGACCCGAATTCCTTGGCGACCTTGGCCAGCCGGTGGGTCTGGGGGATGTTGAACAGCACATCATAGATCCAGAAGCTGCGCACCCCGTGGCGATTGAGCTGCCGCATCCAGGCATCCATCAGCGCATCCGGCGTGACGCCGAAGGTGACCGAGGCGTTCGAGCGCATGCCGCCGCGAATGGGTGTGCGCGGCATCGACTGCACCAGCAGATCCAGCCCCTCCCACGGGTTTTCGCGGCACCGCTTGATCAGCACCTCCATCATCGACGAGCCTGCCAGATCGATCACCCGAAAGCCGGTACGGTCCAGCAGCGGGGTGACGGGCAGCGCCATACCGGCCTGCATCTGCATGCCCCACAGGCTTTGCTGGCCATCACGGATGGTTTCGTCCAGGAATTCGACATGCATCGGGGCGTTCTCCTTCAGGGGGCATCAGCACGGCGCTCGGCGGCGAAATCGGGCAATACCCGATCCTCCAGCCAGCGGGTCGTGAATGTGTTTGCACGAAAGTCGGGGTGGTCCAGGATGTGCGCAGCCAGCGGCAGCGTGGTCTGCGGCCCTTCCAGCCGGAAATCGGCAATGGCCTGCAACAGGCGGTCGATGGCCTGGGCCCGGTCATGGCCATGCACGATCAGCTTGCCGATCATCGAGTCGTAAAAGGGGGGCACCAGATAACCCGCGCGCGCGTGGCTATCCAGCCGCACGCCCGGCCCCCGTGGCGGTTCCCAGCCCGTGATGCGCCCGGGCGAGGGGCGGAAATCGGCGAACGGGTCCTCGGCGTTGATGCGCACCTCGATGGCATGGCCGGCGGGGCGGATATCAGCCTGTGTCAGGCCCAGCGCATCGCCGCCCGCGACCTTCAGCTGGCAGGCAATCAGGTCGATGCCGGTGATCTCCTCGGTCACGGGGTGTTCGACCTGGATGCGGGAATTGACCTCGATGAAATAGATGTCCTGCCGCGCCACGTCGTACAGGAATTCCACCGTGCCGGCATTGCGGTAGCGGGCATGGGCACAGATGCGGATGGCGGCTTCGTGCAGGCGGGTGCGCAGCGCGTCGGGCATGGCGCTGGCGGGCGCTTCCTCGATCAGCTTCTGGTATCGGCGCTGCACGGAACAGTCACGCTCGCCGAAATGCAGCACGCCCCCCTCGCCGTCGCCGATGACCTGCACCTCGACATGGCGCGCTGCCTCGACGAAACGCTCCATGTAAAGCCGGCTGTCGCCAAAGGCCGCCTGCGCCGCGCGCGAGGCGCTCTCGAACGAGGCGTTCAGTTCGGCCTCACTGGCCGCCTTGAACATGCCGCGCCCGCCGCCGCCGGCCGAGGCCTTCATCACCACCGGATAGCCCAATTCCGCCGCTGCCTTTCGCGCGCTGTCCAGATCGGCGATGTGATCGGTGCCCGGTACGATGGGCACACCCGCAGCAATGGCCATGGCGCGGGCTGACATCTTGTCGCCCAGCGCCTCGATGGTTTCGGGGCGCGGGCCGACAAAGGCGATGCCCTCTTCCTCGCACAGGCGCGCCAGCTCGGGTTTTTCGGACAGGAACCCATAGCCCGGATGCAGCGCGTCGCAGCCAGTGGCGGCGGCGGCATGGACGATCAGGCGCGGGTCCAGATAGCTTTTGGCCGAGGGTGCCGGACCCAGCACCACCACGCGGTCTGCTGCCTCAGGCCCGGCGCCCTCGCGGTCGGCAGCCGAAACGCCCAGCACCGTCTCGATTCCCATCGCGCGGGCCGAACGCAGGATGCGCAGGGCGATCTCGCCACGGTTGGCCACGAAAAGGCGTTTGACAGGCATGGCTTATGCCGGCTCGATATAGAAAAGCGGCTGGCCGTATTCGACCATCTCGCCATCGGCCACACAGATGCGCCGCACCGTGCCCGCGATACCACCGCGCAGCGCGGTAAACAGCTTCATCACCTCGATCAGGCACAATTCGCTGTCTGCAGTCACGCTTTGGCCGACTTCGCAATAATTGGCGGCACCGGGTTTGGGCGCGCGGTAGAAAGTGCCCAGATTGGGGGCGCTGACGACCTGCCAATGCGCCGGCACATCCTCGGCCCCAGCACTGGCGGGCCCGCCGGCTGCGGGGGCTGGCGCGGCCAGTGCAGGCGCAGCACCGGGTGCAGCAGCAGATGCCGCGCTGGCGGCCAGCGCGGCCGGTGCGGGCGCGGGGGCTGGTGCGGCGCCTTGCGGCGCGGCGTTGGGGTCGTTCGACAGAAAGATCTCGAATTCGCCCATTGTCAGGTGCATTTCGTCCCAGTCAGAGGCCTGAAAGACCTCGATCAGCGCCTCGATATCCTCGGGTTTGACCTGCTGGGGAGCGGTGTCAGGGGTTTTCATGCGGGCCTCGCTTGTCTGAAAACGCCGGTCAGTCAACGGCGGGTTGGGTGTCTGTCATCTGGCCGGCCTGTTCGGCGGCGTAATGCACGGCAGCCAGAAGGGCCGGCAGCACCGGGGTACAGACGATGAATTCGAGCCCCTGATCCATGGCGGCGCGCACCCCTTCGTCAGACCCGATGGCCCCCCCCTGGGCGGCGCGCACGCCTTGCAGGACACGGCCAATCTGCTGGGGGTCTTCGCCCCCTTCGACATGCGACAGGTCCTGCACATCGCTGCCAGCAGGCACCTCGTCAGGGCGCAGGACGCGCAAGGGGCTGGCGGCGCGCGCCCATTCGGTCAATTGCGCCAGACGTGGATCGCTGCGCTCGTCGGGGGTGGATACGTCCAGCAGCCCGGCAAAGACCTTGCCCATGCTGCCCTCGACCGTGATTTCGCGGCCCTTCAACGCATCGACCACGCCCGCGCCGCAGCCCACCACCGACGGCAGACCCAACGCGCGCCCCACCACCGCGGCATGCGAGGTAGAGCCGCCGGTTTCGGTGACCACGGCGCGCGCCACGATCATGCCATGCACATCCTCGGGGCTGGTGATGGCGCGCACCAGCACAACCTCTTCGCCCTGCGCGGCGCGCTGTTCGGCCTCATCGGCATCGGTCACGGCAATGCCGCGGCCCACACCGGGGCTGGCGCCTTCACCCTGTGCCAGCACCTCTGTTTCCGGGCCCGGTGCCCGTGTCAGGCGCGGGGCCAGAAGGCTGCGCACCTGCGCGGCGGATACCCGGCTCAGGGCCTTTTGCGGGGTGATTGTGCCGTCGGCGACCATGTCCGCCGCGATCTGCACGGCCGCATCCGGCGCGCGCTTGGCAGCGCGGGTCTGCAACAGGTAGAGCTTGCCATGCTGCACGGTGAATTCGATATCCTGAACATCACCGTTCTCACGTTCCAGGACCTCTGCCGCGCGCAGAAGATCGGCATGGGCCTGCGGTTCGTGCTCGGCCATACGCGACAGGGGTTCGGGCGTGAACTTGCCCGATACCACATCCTCGCCCTGCGCGCGCGGCAGGTATTCGCCGTAAGGCTCGCGCGCGCCGGTCAGCGGGTTGCGGCTGAACAGCACGCCGGTGCCGCTGTTGGCGTCCAGATTGCCGAATACCATGGCCTGAATGGTGACGGCGGTGCCCAGATCGTCCGGTATGCCATGGTGCTGACGATAGCGCCTGGCGCGCCGTGCGTTCCAGCTTTCAAAGACCGCGCGGACCGCTGCGAACAGGCGTTCCTCGACGGTTTCGGGCATGGTCTGGCCGGTCGCCGCCTGCAGCACGGCATCCCAGTCGGCCGACCCGGCATCGGCATCGAATTCGGCGCCAACGGCCTTGCAGACGATGCTGGCGTAAAGGTCATAGAAGCGGCGATGCGTGTCGCGCGCGAAGCCGGCATCGCCTGTCGCCTGTGCCAGATGCGCCTCGGTCTCGTCGGAAATGCCCAGATTCAGGATGGTGTCCATCATTCCCGGCATGGAAATCGGCGCGCCGGAACGCACCGAGACCAGAAGCGGCACGCCGGGGCCGCCAAAGGCATGGCCTGTGCGGGCCTCCAGGTCGCGTATGCCGTCGCGGATCTGGTCTTCCAGACCGGCGGGCATGGCGCCGCTGGCCAGATAGGCGCGGCAGGCTTCGGTGGTGATGACGAATGCGGGAGGCACCGGCAGCCCCAATGACAGCATGCGCGCCACCGACCAAGCCTTGCCGCCGATCAATGATGCCGGGGGCAACTCTGCGCCGTCCAGCGTCAGTGTCCAGCGGCCGTCATGGCCGGAATGGGGGGGGGTGATGGTCATCGGTTTATTCATCGCGCTCGCGCCCGAGAATGCGCAGAAGGTCCTCGTGCATCTCGAACCAGACGGTGTGATAGCTTGGCAGCTTGGCGTCGCTGACCCATTCATGCGCGCCGTCCTCGGCCTTTTCCAGCGCCTCGGTCAGCAGATCGCCATAGACCGACAGGCGCGGCAGATGCGCCGCCATCTGGCCGATCACCTGTTCTGCAGCTTCGTGCAGCGCGCCCAGCCGGTCGATGATGCGCGCGTCATAGGCCTTGTCCGAATGATCATTGGGCACGCGCGAGCCTGCCACTTCGATTGTCTGCCAGTCGGTGATCAACTGCTTCAGGTCGGCATTGACCTTTTCGAACCGGTCATAGGCGGCGTTCATGGCGTCATTGGCGCGCAGATCGGCGTAAAGCCTGCCGTATTCCATGCGCAGGGCCATCTGCGCGGGCGCGGTCAGCATGAATTTGGCCTCGCCCGCCCTGGCCGCGCGGCCGTTGGCGGCGGCCTGGTCCAGCAGGGTGGCGGCGGTGCCTTCATCCAAACCCACGATGGCGGCCACTTCGGCGGGGCTGCCGTGTTTCTTGATGGCCAGCCCGTGCAGGGCAAGATGCATCTGTTGCATGGTCTTTCCTCCCTCAATCCTGTGCGGCGGCGGCGGGCTGGGTGCCGGCCTCGGTGATCAGCCGGTCACGGACCGCGCGCCGCAAAATCTTGTTGGCCGAACTCTTTGGCAGCTCTGGCCAGATGTCGATGCCGCGCGGCCGCTTGTAGCCCGCCAGCTGCCCGCGCGCGTGTTCAAGGATTGCCTGCGCATCCAGTCCCGCGCGACCCGAAACAACGGCATGGACCCGTTCGCCATAGGTGTCATCCGGCAGGCCCACCACGGCGGCTTCGACCACGCCGGGATAGGCCATCAGCACCTCTTCCACCTCGCGCGGGTAGACGTTGAAGCCGCCGGAAATCAGCATGTCGTTCTTGCGGTCGAGGATGTAGAAGAAGCCGTCCTCGTCCATGGTGCCGATGTCGCCGGTATGCAGCCAGCCGTTGCGAAATGCCTTTTCCGTCGCCTCTGGCCGGTTCCAGTAATAGGCCATGGTCTGCGGGCCGCGACACACGATCTCGCCCTTTTCGCCCGGCGGCAGGGGCTGGTCGTTGTCGTCAAAGACCGCGACCTCGACGATGGTGAAAGGCCGCCCGCAAGAGCCGATGCGGTCATGGTCTTCGGGTTTCAGGCAGGTGATCACCATGGGGCTTTCGGCCTGGCCATAGGTCTGGGCAAAGACACGGCCAAACCGGGCCTCGGCGCGTTCCAGCAGCGTGGGCGAGATGGGCGAGGCGCCATAGGCGATGCGCCGGAAATTCAGTTGCGCGCTGTCGATGCCGGGTGCCTCCATGATCATGGCCAGCATCGTGGGTACAAGAAAGGTCAGGCTTGCCTGTTCGCGCGCGGCAAGTGCCAGGAACTCGGCGGCATCGAACTTCGGCATGATGAGAGAGCGCGCACCACAGGTGATGGCGGGCAGGAAAAACGCGCCCGAGGCATGGGCGATAGGCGCGGCATGCAAAAAGGTGTCGCCGGGGCGGATATCGGGCATCAGGTCGGTCAGAAACGCACTGAGCTCGGCCAGTTCGCCGCGCGTGGTCAGCGTCACCGCCTTCGGCTGGCCGGTGGTGCCCCCGGTATAGCCCAGCCGCAGGGGCGCATCCAGGTCGCGGTCGATGGCGCAGGGGGTGGCATCGCCGCCCGCGATCATCTGTGCCAGTTCGGCCGCACCGATGGCGCGCTCTACCTGCAAGCCGTCGATATCCTGATGGATCACGGCACGCGATCCGCTGTCGGCCAGTTTGTAGTTGTGGTTTTCCAGTGTCTCGCGCGTGTTCAGCGACACGCGCACCAGCCCGGCCTTGGCCAGCGCGTAATAGGCGATCAGGCATTCGATGGAATTGGGCAGCAGCACACCCACCCGGTCACCCGGCTGCAACCCGCTGGCAAGCAGCGCATTGCCCAGCCGGTCGGTGGCCGCGTCGAAGTCGCGGTAGCTGAAACTGCGTGCGCCTTCGGTCAGGCAGGGGGCATCACCGAAATGCACCGCCGCCCGGCGGATGAGAGAGCCGATCTGCATCGTCCTGTTCCGTGTGTTTCGTGCGAAAGGCCCCGGCCGGGGAGCAAGCGGCCGGGGCGGGGCGCCGGGCGGGGTTCAGCCGCGCAGCTTTTCGACATCGGCGCGTTTCAGCGACGATCCCTTGCCCTTCAGGTTGCGCGACCGGGCCTGTTCGAGCTTGTACATCTCGTCGGCCAGTTCGCTGCCGGCATTGTATTTCACCCAGGTGTCGCACAGGTGGCGGTACTTGTCGGTCAGCGTTGGCGGCGTGAATTCCCGGCTTGCCTTGTTGTATTCGGCCAGGGTCATGCGCCCGCGCGTGGTGGTATAGGCATCCTTCTTTTCCGGCAGATAGGTGATGCCCGGATAGACCGGCCCGCTGGAGGCCGTGTAGGGCTCGCCCGCCAGTACCGAATAGGGGATGTTGGAATACATCCGCACCGGTTTGTTGGAATGCATCGCCATGGTGTATTCCATCACCTGCTGGCTGGGATGCGATACCAGACCCACCAGCTCGCCCAGCGCGTCACGGCTGAATTCGTCGTTCAGCAGCGGGCGGAAGCGTTCGGCGCGCTCGTCGATCTTCATCCAGTCGTCGACGTCGTAGACACCGGCGACATGGGCCAGATCCTTGATGATGGCGAAATAGGTGATCGCGCCGGCGTCGATCATCTGGTCGCGCGACCAGGCGGCGATGCGCTTCCACAGCTGGGTGGTGGCGTCCTTTACCTGGGCGTTCAACTCGTTGAACTTGGCGATGAGCGCCTCGCGCGATTCCATGCCCAGCGGCATGTAGCCATCCGACAGGTTGTCAGAGGTGTAAAGCCCCACGCCCACCAGTTTGTCGGCCTTGAATTCCGGCTGCGCCTCGAACGAGCCCCAGTCATCGACCAGATAGAAATGGCAGTCCTTTACCGCCATTGTCACGGTGATGTTGTTATGCGGCACGCCCGCAGCGACGTCATCCAGCCAGGGGAAATCCGATTCCGACAGGTCCATGAAGTCGCGCACGATCATTTCGCGGTCGTCGGCCAGCTTGTAGGGGCCGGAATTGTGCAGGCTGATGCGGCTTTCGCAGGAGATCAGGAACCCGTACTGGCTGGCCGAGGCCATGAAGGTCTGCGCGGCTTCGTGCAGCTCGTCCCCCTCGACGCAGTCATACATGTCGGCATGAAAGACCTGCACCCGGCTTTCGGGCAGCACCTGCGCGCGGTGGCCGTATTCCTTGTTGGTGATGTGCCCGTCGTTGCGGTGCCAGGACAGCTGGAAACGCTTCCAGAAATCCATCACATAGACCACATCCTCGATGGCGTCCGTGGGCTTCAGCAGGCCCATGTTGATCAGCCATTCGCGGCCCAGCAGATAAAAGCCCGGCAGCGCCCAGCCCATCGACGGGTTCTGAATCTTCATGCCCATGTTGCGCGCCCGGTCGCCGATCTCCTCGGCCGACATGCGGCTTTCGATCTTTTTCAACAGCGACGGGTAGCGGTAAAAGGCGTTCAGATAGCTGAGCATCATGTAGGCAGGCACGGGAAACAGCTTTGATTCCTGCACCGTGCGGGTAACGCAGAGCCAATAGGTCTCGTCAGAGCAGGTCTGCATCATGTTGTTGGTTTCAAGCAGTTGCGCGTATGAAATGCGATTCTGCGCCATTGGTAACTCCTCCCAGATTGTGCGCCGGCGCTTGGATCAGGCCTTGTTCAGCCGCCAGACATTGGCGGTCATCTCGACCCCGGTCTGATAGGCTTCTGCCGTCTTGGCCTTGGCGGTCACCTCGATCTCGACGATATCGCCCTGCCGGATGCCGCTGATCTTGGCATTCATCAGGCATGGCACGCCGTATTCGCGCGTGAGGATGCCCAGATGCGACCGCGTGGACCCGCCGGCGCAGATCACGCCCTTGAAATGCTCAAGGATGGGCGCGGTCAGCGTGCCGCCCGAATCGTCGATGATGGCGATGGTGTCGGCCGGCACGCCCTCGTTCAGGTATTTCAGCACCTGATCGGGCGACCGGATGTAGCGCGCGGTGCCGCTGCAGTTCTGCGGATACTGCGCCACATTGTCGCCAATGCCGCGCAATTCGCGCCCGTCAGCATCGGCATCGGCCGTTTTCGCCTCGGGGTGTTCGAAGCTGAAGGTGGCCATGTCCTCGTCCGACACGCCGGCGGCGGGCTTGTAGATTTCAGGTTTCTCGCGCGGGCTGATCGCCGCTGACCAGTCGAACTTGTGCCCGGCGTCCAGCAGCATCTGTTCGACGCTTGCCATGTCTTCGGCGGTGATCAGGTCATAGGACTTGTCAAAGACAAAACTGTCCCAGTCGCCGCCGCAGTCGTCCAGCTTGCGGCGCACGATGTCCTTGATGGCGGCATGGAACGCCTCGACCGTGGGCGAGGCGGATTGATAACCGAACTTGTCGTTATCCACGTATAGCTTTGCCATCGCTTCCTCCCTCTGGCGCTGCTTTTCCGGGTCTCACGAACCGGGCTCCCCTCCTGGTTCGTTGGCGTCAGACTGACGGTTCGATCCCGCCCTGTCAACAAGTCTCATACAAAATTGTCGAACAATTATCTTCGCACCCACGCGGCCTGGTCGGTGCCGCCGGATTGGGTTGCAAGGTCGGCGCGCAACTGGCGTTTCAGAACCTTGCCGGCTGCGTTCTTTGGCAAGGTGTCGACGATCCGCCAGTGGCGCGGGCGCTTGAACCGGGCCAGCCGTTCCGCCAGCATCTGTTCCCATGCCGCGGGATCGCTTGTCGCGCCGGGGCTGGGCACGACAAAGGCCACCACGCTTTCACCCCATTCAGGGTCCGGCTGGCCGACCACGGCGGCCTCGGCGATACCAGGGTGATCGTGCAGGACATCTTCGATTTCCCTGGCATAGATGTTCACCCCGCCCGAGATGATGACATCCTTTCGGCGGTCCAGCAGCCAAAGGAAGCCGGCATCGTCCATCCGGCCCATGTCGCCGGTTTTCAGCCAGCCCTTGTGCAGGGTCTCTGCCGTGGCTTCCGGCCGGTTCCAGTAGCCGGCCATGACGGTTTCGCCCCGCACCAGAACCTCGCCGGTCGCACCGGGCGGCAACGGCTGCCCCTGGTCGTCGGCAACGATCACTTGTGTGCCGCTGCGCGCCGTGCCGACCGAGGCAAGCCGGCTTTCGTTGCCCACCGCCAGTGCATCGGCAATGTCGCGCTGGCTCATGGCGGTAATGGTGCAGGGGCTTTCGCCCTGGCCATAGCCGTTCCACAGCCGTGGGCCGAACGCCTGGACGCCCGCCCGCAAATCCTGGGCAAAGACCGGCGCGGCACCCAGCAGGATCGTGCGGATATTCTGATTCGGGGCGGCCAGCAGAACGGGATCGGCAACCATGCGGCGCAAAAGGGTCGGCGGCACGAAAAAGCTGAGACGCGCACGCGCGCCGATCAACCCCGCCAGTTCGTTGCCGTCATAACCGCCCGATTCGGGCAGGATGTTGTTCGCCCCCTTGGCAACAAAGGACAGGCCGAACAGGCCCGAGGCATGCGAGGTCGCCGCCAGATGGATCAAGCCGTCGCGTTCGTCCAGCGCATCGACATCGGCCAGATAACCGATGGCCATGGCCATCAGGTTGCGGTGGGAAAGCATCGCGCCCTTGGGCTTGCCGGTGGTGCCCGAGGTGTAGAACAGCCAGGCGGCATCGGCCGGGTCAACCGGGTACAGCGGCAGCGGATCACCTGCCAGCAGGCGCCGATACGCAGCGCTGCCGGGCACCAGCTGCGGCACCCCGGGCAGATGTGGGGCCAGTGCCGCAGCGATATCATCATCTGCAACAACCAGCCGTGCGCCACAGTCGCCGGCCATATAAGCCAGCTCTTGCGCATGCAGCTTTGCGTTCATCGGTGCGGCAACCAGCCCCGCATGCCAGCAGCCAAACAGGATTTCCAGGTACTCCGGGCAGTTGCGCAGGGCCAGCGCCACGCGGTCACCCGGCCGCAGCCCGTGACGCGCCATCATGCCACCGGCCAGCGCCGCCGCCCGCGCCCCCATCTGGCCATAGGTCAACACGGTCTGCAAACCAACGGAAACCGCCGGGCTATCTGCGTGGCGCCGGGCGGCATTGGCCAGCAGAATCGCCAGGCTCATGTTGCGCGCTCCAGCAAAGTTACGGCCACTGCGGCCTCTTCCACGCCCATCAGCCCGCCGCCGTTCTCCTGCAACGCAATCCGCGCCCCTTCGACCTGCCGCTTGCCTGCCTCGCCGCGCAACTGTGTCACCAGTTCGAATATCTGCCCCAGCCCGGTGGCGCCGATGGGGTGGCCCTTTGATTCCAGCCCGCCCGAGGGGTTGAAGGGAATGCGCCCGCCAAGGCTCGTCTCGCCGCGCTCCGCCGCCGGCCCGCCCTCGCCAAAGGCGAAGAAGCCCATATTCTCGCTTTGCTGGATCTCGCCAAAGGCGGTGGCGTCGTGGCATTCGGCCACATCCACATCCTCCGGCCCCAGCCCGGCCAGTTCGTAGGCCCGATGCGCCGCGCGGTGCGAGATATGGCGCTCTACCTGATCGGGCGCCCGCCTGCCGCCGTTCATCAGCACCTGCGCGCGCACCCGCACCGCGCGCAAAAGCCCCAACCGCTTCAACGCCTCGCCGGATACCAGCACCGCCGCCGCCGCCCCGTCGCTGATCGGCGAACACATCGGCAGCGTCAGCGGCCAGGCGATCAGCCGGGCCTGCAAGACCTCGTCGACGGTAAAGGGCTTGCGGTATTGCGACAGGGGATTGTGCACCGAATGATTGTGGTTCTTCGCCGCCACCGCCGCCATCTGCCGCTGCGTGGTGCCGAATCGGGCCATGTGGTATTTGGTAAAGGCAGCATAGACATCCATGAACACCGTGCGCGGCGATTCGCGCGCCGCCTGTTCAGGCGGTGTGGGCATGCCGTGGCCCAGCGCCGTCAGCCGTTCGATGGTGGCATCGCGGCGGGCGCGGTCCCAGCTGCCCTCGAACGCCGCCATGGACAGGGCGCCATCGGCATGCACCATCTTTTCCGACCCCACCGCCAGCGCCACATCCACCTCGCCCGCGCGGATCTGGCTGAGCGCGATGTTGAACGCGGTCGAGGCGCTGGCACAGGCGTTTTCGACATTGATGATGGGCACGGCATCAAAGGGCATCTCTTGCAGCGCGATCTGTCCGCGAATGCCGAACTGCCCCTCCATCGCGCCCTGAACGGCATTGGCAAAGGCGATGGATTGCACCGCCTCCGGCCCCAGCCCGCAATCGGCCAGTGCCGCGCGCACCGCATCCTGTGCCATGTCGCCCACGCTGCGATCCGGCCAGCGGCCAAAGGGCGTCATGCCGACACCAACCACGAAAACTTCGCGCATCTTTCCCCCCTTGCCCGGATGGAACCGGGTTGTGCTCCTCATGTTTGTAGGACAAGATTGTCATATAATTGGGCCTCTGGCGAGACCCAATTCACCGCGCCAAAGGGAGGAGTGGCCGATGACCGACGCCAGCAAGCACCGTGTGCTGATCGTGAACGACGATGGCATTCATGCCGAGGGGATCAAACTGCTTGAAACCCTTGTAAGGCGCTTTACCGATGATGTCTGGGTTGTCGCCCCGGATGAAGAGAAATCCGGTGCCTCGCATTCGATATCAATGCATATCCCGGTACGGGCGCGCAAGATCGATGACCGTCATTTTGCGGTCAAGGGTACACCGACCGATTGTGCGCTGCTGGCGATACACGAACTCATGCCCGAGAAGCCGACCATCCTGCTGTCAGGTATCAACCGGGGCGCCAACCTTGCCGAGGATGTCACCTATTCCGGCACCGCGGCGGCGGCGATGGAGGGGGCGTTGCTGGGGGTGCCTTCGGTGGCGCTGAGCCAGGTATTTACCCCGCGCGCCCACGTCCCCTGGGAAACGGCCGAGGCCTTTGCGCCGCAGATTCTGGAAACCCTGCTGGCCACCGAATGGCAGCCGGGCAGTTTCGTCAACATCAACTTCCCCGATGCCATGCCCGATCAGGTGACCGGCGTGCGGGTTGTGGCGCAGGGGCAGCGCCCGCCGGGGTCTTTCCTGCCGGACCGGCGCGTTGATGGGCGGGATGTGCCCTATTACTGGATCAAGCTGGCCTATACCGATGGCGGCTTTGACCCCGGCACCGACCTGGAGGCGATTCGCGACAAGGCGGTCTCGGTCTGCCCGATCCAGCTGAACATGACCGATCACGCGTTTCGTCAGCGGTTGAAGGTGAAATTCGCCTGAGCCGCTGGCCAGCCCCGCCCCTGACCGTGCAGAACCGGGCAGGGCGGGGCTTGGCCGGTTGACGGGGTCAATGGTCATTCTGTCAGCCGGGCGCGCAGGTCATCCAATGCGGCGCGGCCCAGGCCCACGGTGTCGAACCAGCCGGCAATCCCGCCATAGGCGCTGTCCAGTTCATCCAGCGCCCTTTCGATGTAACGGGGGTTGGCGGTAGTCAGCACCTGCAGTGCGCCCCGGTCCACTGCGCCGGTGAACAGATGGGCAATGTCGCGCCGGTAATCATTGGTCAGGGTGTAATCCCTGACCACCTCTGCCCGTGGAACGCCCAGCGCCAGAAGGGCCAGCGCCGCGGCAATGCCGGTGCGATCCTTGCCCGAGGTGCAATGCACCAGCAGGGGCAGATTGGCGTCATCCAGCAAGAGTTCGAAAAAGCGCCGGTATTCCGTTTGGTGATCGTGGATGAACTTGCCGTAATGGCGCAGCACCTCGGCCTCGATCTCGGCCGCGGGCAGGCGCCCGTCACCGACCGATGCCAGCATGTCCAGCGTCCCCTCCGGGATGAAGCCGATCGCATGCAGCTGGATGGCATGGCCATCGGGCAGCCGGTTCGGTTTCTTGGCGGCCTCTTCCGGCAGCCGGAAATCGCACAGGCTGCGCAGGCCCAGCGCCTGAAGCCGGGCCAGATCGTCGGCATCCAGTTCCGCCAGCGAATCAGAGCGATACAGCCGTTGCCAGCGTGTCTGACGGCCGCCCGCAACCGGATAGCCGCCGAGGTCACGAAAGTTGACCGCCCCGTTTAGCGGTATGCGCCGAAGTGCCATGGGCAGAATCCCCTTTGGTGGTTTTCTGAAGATGCTGCATTCTGCGCTGCGCCCGGTCGCCCGGCAACCCGCCACCAATATTGTTTTACAATTTTGTTGTGCAATGATGTTGACGGAACGGCATTCTGTCTCCTATCGTTCTGATGCGGGCGAGAGGAGTCGCGCGCAGCCGCAGGCTGCAGCGGTGCCCGGCACAGGGTTCGGTGCAAGGGGGAAGACCAGAACGGAACAGCGCGCCGGCACATCCGGCCGCATGAAAAGCTTCCGTCAGGCCGCGGGCCGAACCGCAGCGTAGCTCACTTCAGGGAGGAACGAATGGCTACCAAGGCGAAAGCATTTGCGGCAGCGGCAGCGGCGCTGTCTCTGTCCGTGTCGGCGGGGGCGGCGCTTGCCGAGATCCGTGTCGGTATCGTGGCGGTCAACTACAACTCGCCATCCATCAACCGCCAGGTCGTCACCGCGACCGAGGCTGCGCGTGAACGCGGCTGGACGGTCGAGGATTATGACGGGCGCGGCGATCAGGTCGCCACCAACAACGCCGCCATGGCCTTCATCGACCGGGGTTTTGACGCGATCATCAACATCGCCTCGCCCAACCCGCAGATGATCCAGGTGATCGATTATGCCGCCGAGCGCGGCGTCCCGTTCGTTTCCACCTTTTCCGGGCTGGCACCGGGGATCGTTGCCGATATCGGGTCGAACAACACCGCTGACGGGGTGATCGCCACCACCGAACTGATGGGCCGGCTTGAAGGGCGCGGCCATGTCGTCAAGTTCAACTGGAACGTGCTGCCTGCGCTGCGGGAACGTGATCACGGCTTTCACGCCACCGTGCGCGACTTTCCGGACCTGCGCGTGACCGAGATCGAGGTGCGTGTGCCGGGTCAGGTGGATGATGCCTTCAACCAGATGACCAACCTGCTGCTGGCCAATCCCGATATCGACGCCGTATGGACCGGCTGGGACGAACTGGTTGCCCCCGTTGTGCGCGCAATCGAGCAGGCCGGGCGCGAGGATGACATCATCGTGGTGTCGATGGACGGCATTCCGGAAGTGTTCGACATGATCCGCAGTGGTGGCCCGGTCGCGCTGACCGTCGCCTATGACGTGGATCGCATGGGGTCGACTGCGGTGGCCGTGGTCGAGGCGGCCCTGGGTGGCGAAACGCCGGCATCGCGCATTCTGACGCTGGCGCCCTGTCTGGTGACGCAGGATACCGCGCCCGCACAGGGCGAGCGCCCGGACTTCGGCAATTGCACGCTCTTTTCGGGCGAGGCATTCGCGGCGCAGTAAGCGCGTTAACGGGGCGCGGTTTCTGCCGCGCCCCGTCCATCTTGAAAGACAGGACAGATCGCCATGATCGCTGCCCAAGCGCGCACCGATGCGGCGCACGCTTCCGCCGTAGCGCCGCCGCCGCTGCTGGAAGTCCGCCAGATGATCAAGGATTTTCCCGGTACACGGGCCCTTGATCACGTTGATCTGACAGTCCGCGCAGGCGAGATTCATGCGCTGCTGGGCGAAAATGGCGCTGGCAAGTCTACCATCATCAAATGCATCTGCGGCGCGCAGCCCGCCACCGCCGGCGAGGTGCTGATCGACGGTGAGCCGGTCAGCATTACCTCGCCGCAGGAGGCGCAGGCTGCGGGCATCGCCGTGGTGCACCAGCATACCAATCTCATTCCCGAACTGTCGGTCGAAGAGAACCTGTGCCTGGGCGAGCCATTGCCGCGTATCGGCGGCGTGCTGATCGACTGGCCAGAGGTACGGCGCCGTGCACGGGCCGTGTTGTCTCCCGTCGACCTGGATATCAGCCCGGCCCAGCTGTGCGCCGATCTGCGCCCGGACCAGTTGGCGATGGTGGCCATTGCCCGCGCCGTGGCCCGCAAGGCGCGGTTGATCATCCTGGACGAACCGACAGCCGCGCTGTTGCCGCGCGAGGTAGAGACGCTTTTTGCCCAGATGCGCGTTCTGGCATCGCGGGGGGTGGCCTTTCTGTATGTCAGTCATCGCCTGACCGAGGTATTCGACATTGCCGACCGCGTGACCGTGTTGCGTGACGGGCGCAATGCGGGCACCTTTGACAAGGACAAGATGGACCGCAAGAGCGTGGTATCGGCCATCGTGGGCGCCGAGACCGCGCTGCGCGAACGGCACATCACCCCGGTTGCAGACGGGCCGGCGCTGTTGTCGGTCAAGGGGCTGCACGCGGCCAGGGTAAACGGGGTCAGTTTCGACCTGCGCCCGGGCGAGGTGCTGGGCGTGGCCGGTCTGCCGGGCAGCGGCGCCGAGGAAGTTCTGAACCTTCTGTTCGGACGCACTCGCCTGGAGGGCGGCGAAATCTCCATGGACGGAGCACCGCTGAAGCTGCGCAACCCCGCCGATGCGATCCGTGCCGGCTTTGCGCTGGTGCCACAGGATCGCCTGGCCGAGGCGGTGTTGCATGGCTATTCGGTGCGCGAGAACATCACCCTTCCATCGCTGGCGCAGTTCCTGCGCGAACGGGTCCTGCGGCTTGTCCATGGCGGGCGAGAGAAAACGGCGGCGCGCGATGTGATCGCCCGCATGAATGTGCGCACGCCGGGCACCGAAACCCTGATCGACGCGCTGTCAGGCGGCAACCAGCAAAAGGCCGTGCTGGGCCGCTGGCTGACCACCGGGGCGCGTGTCTTTCTGCTGAATTCGCCGACGGCGGCTGTCGATGTCGGCGCCAAGGCGGAAATCTATGAACTGATCGCCGAACTGGCGGCAGCCGGGGCGTCGGTGCTGTTCACCTCGACCGAGGTAGAGGAGTTTCCGGTCATCTGTGGCCGCGTGCTGGTATTTTCCGAAGGCCGCATCGCGGGCGAGCTGCACGACGAACAGGTCACCGAGGCCAACATCATGACAATCGCTGCGGGAGAGAGCCTTGAGCAAGACTGACGCAACCGCCCCGGCACCCGGCGCCGGCTTTGACCTGCTGCACTTTCTGGCGCGCTATGGAACGATCCTGTCGCTGGTGCTGCTGATCGCATTCTTCAGCTTCATGCGCCCGGAAGTGTTCCCCTCCATGCGCAACATGTTCAACGTGCTCAACCAGGTATCGATCCTGGGGATCATCGCCATCGGGCTGACGGTTTGCCTGGTCATCGGCCAGTTCGATCTGTCGATCGGCGCGTTGGCCACATTCGGCGGCTATGTCGCGGCCCGTATGCTGATGGAGATAGGCCCGGCAAACGGAACGCCGATGGTGGTGGCCGGCGTGGTGCTGGCGGTGCTGTTCATGGCCATGATCATCGGCATCATCAACGGCGCGCTGGTGTCCTATCTTGGCATATCGGCCATCGTTGAAACCCTGGCGATGAGCTTCATCGTGACCGGTGTGATCCTGGGCATTTCCGGTTCGCGCACCATCTCGCCGACTGAAATTCCGGCAGCGTTCAAGATCATCGGACAGGGCAATATCGCGGGCATTCCCAACCCGGTGCTGATCATGATCGCCACGGCGCTTGTCTTGTGGCTGTTTCTGGAACACACCCAGCCGGGGCGCAACATGTATGCCATCGGCGGCAACAAGGAGGCCTCGCGCCTGTCGGGTATCCCGGTCAAGCGTTACGCGCTGGTCGCCATGGGCATCTGCGCCGCCTGCGCGGCGCTGGGTGGCATGGTTGCGGCGGCGAACCTGGGCGCGGGGCGGCCGCAGGGCGTGGGCGAGACCTATCTGCTGAATGCCTTTGTCGCGGTTTTCATCGGCGCATCGACCCTGCGCCCCGGCAAGTTCCATGTGCTGGGCACCGCGGTTGGCGTGTTGATGATCGGGGTCATCAACAACGGCCTGTCGGTGATGGGCGTGCCCAGTTTCTGGCAGTATATCGTTCAGGGCGTGCTGTTGATCCTGGCGCTGATCAGCGCCTCGATGATGGTCCTCAGGCGATAGGGGGCGGCATGGCGTTCGGCTTTCAGGATGCGGGCCTGCCCTGGGGCGAGGCGCGGCCCTATCCGCCCTTTCCTCACCCCTATCGCGGGGCAGAGGATCTGGTGGTGGGCTTCACCGCGCCGGCGCAAGCCGTGCGCCCCTTCCTGCCGCGCGGGGTAGAGCCGGCGGGCGACCCGGTCGTCTGTCAGGCCAAATTCCGATGGGTGCCGCTGTCGGTACATGGCCCCTACCATGAAGCCTATGTCAGTGCGACCGTGCGCTTTGAGGGGCAGGAGTACCGCTTTCTGCTGCTGGCCTATACCGATAACGAAAGCCCCCTGATTGCCGGGCGCGAGATATGGGGCACGCCAAAGAAACTGGCGCGCATGAAACACGGCTGGCGCTCGGCAGACGGGCTGTTTTCCGATCATCTGGTCGCCACGCTGGAACGGCCGCGCGGCATGCGGTTGATGACGCTGGGGCTGGTCATGGACCGGCAGACAGAGCCCCCCACTACCCCACCACTGCCCACGCTGTTGCTGAAGATTCTGCCTGACGCCGCCAACGAACGCCCGGCCCTGGCGCAGCTGATCCGGCTTGAAGGGCATGCCACACCGCACCGCGCCGCCGATGGTTCTGCCATGATCTTTACCGGCCGCCCCTCGCTGAGCTTCGATGCCATGTCGACCGCCGACCCGCTGCATCTGTTGCGCCCGACCGCCCTGACTGGGGGCAGCTTTGCGCGGCTCGATTTTTCGCATGGCCCCGGTGTGGTAATCCATGATTATCTGGCCGAGGGCTGACGCAGTTCCGCCCGAAAGTTCCAAGGGAAGAGGAATGACATGAGCGATACGATGCAATGCGGCGTGGTCGGCGCCGGGCTGATGGGGCGCGAGATCGCGCTGGTCTTTGCGTTGGCAGGCCACCGGGTGCGCCTGCACGACCGTACGACCGAGGCACTGGCCGCGGCGCTGGATCGCCTGCAAGCGATCATCGACAAGGGCATTGCGCGCAACCTCTTTGCCGAAGCCGACCGCGCGGCGCTGGACCGCATCACGCCGACCACCGACCTGGCCGATTTCGGCGACTGCGATTTCGTCACCGAGGCCGTGTTCGAGCGCGAAGATGTCAAGGCCGAGGTCTTTGCCGCGCTGGACAGGCATTGCAAGCCGGGCTGCGTGATCGCCACCAACACATCGACCATCCCCATCACCGTGCTGGCGTCTTACGTCAGCGAGGCGCGGCGCGCGCAGTTCATCGGCACGCATTACTTCTCTCCGGTCAGCCGCATGAAGCTGGTCGAGGTCATTCCGGGCCATTTCACCGCGCCAGAGGTGCTGAAGCAGACGCTTGAAATCTGCGCGGCGCTGGGCAAGAAGCCGGTGCCGATCAAGGATGTGACGGGCTTTGCGGTCAATCGGCTGCTGCATGTCCTGATGATCGAGGCCGTGCGGCTGGTCGAGGAAGGCGTCGCCACGCCCGAAGATATCGACACCGCCTGCAAGCTGGGTCTGGGCCATCCGATGGGCCCGTTCGAACTGATGGATGCCACCACCTCCAGCCTTTGCCTGCAGGCGCAGGAAATCATGCATGACGCCTATGGCGAGCGTTTCCGCCCCCGGCCGCTGTTGAAGGCCCGCGTGCGGGCCGGTCTGGTGGGCGGGCGTGGCCGGCCGGGCTGGCGGCAGGCGTAAGCGAAACCGGGAGACAACAGATGAGCGATACCGATCTGGTGCTTTATGCTGCAGGCGATGCCTGCGCCACGATCACCGTGAACCGGCCAAACGCGCTGAACGCGCTGAATGCCGCCGTGCTGGAGGGGCTGGCGGCGGCGGTAGACCGCGCGGTGGCCGACCCGGATGTGCGGGTGATCGTGTTGCGCGGGGCGGGCGAGCGGGCCTTTATTGCCGGCGCCGACATTGCCGATTTCGTCGGTGCCACGCCGCCCGATGCGCTGGCCATGGCCGCCCGCATCCGCCGGCCGATGGATGCCATCGTGGCCAGCCCAAAGCCTGTGGTGGCCGTGATCCACGGGTTCTGCCTGGGCGGCGGCTTGGAAATCGCGCTGGCCTGCGACATCCGCATCGCCGCCGACAGTGCGAAACTGGGCGTGCCCGAGGTCAAGCTGGGTATCCTGCCCGGCGGTGGCGGGACCGTGCGGCTGACCAAGATCGCCGGGTCATCTGTTGCGCGGCAACTATGCATGCTGGGTGAGCCGATCACGGCCCAGCGCGCCTTTGATCTGGGTCTGTTGGCGGCGGTGCATCCGGAAGCCGAGCTTGACAGCGCGGCCGATGCCCTGACCGGACGACTGGCACAGATGCCGCCCTTTGCGCTGGCACAGATGAAATCCTCGCTCAACATGGCGATGCATGCCGATACCGACACGGCGCTGCAGGCCGAGATCAAGAGTTTTGCGCTGTGCTTCTCCACCGAGGATCAGCAAGAGGGCGCCAAGGCGTTCCTGGAAAAGCGCAAGCCGGTATTCAGGGGCCGCTAAGACGGCGAGCATGAAAAAAGACAGGGCCGGCCCTTTGTGGCCGGCCCTGCTGATTCTCCGTAGAGCGTTGGGCAAACGCGGTCAGTCTTCCAGCGAAAGCGCCACAAAGCGTGGGTCGTCGCCCCGGCGCACCATGACCAGAATGTTGCGCCGCCCTGCATCGCGCGCCGCATCGATCTGGGTCTGGAAATCGGCAATGCTGGTCACCGGTTCCTGCCCGGCCTCGGTGATGATGTCGCCGGCGCGGATACCCTTGTTGTCAGCATCCGACCCGGGTTGCACCCCGCGCACCAGAAGCCCGGTCATGGCAGAGGGCAGGGCCATGTCATCGCGCATCTGCTGGGTCAGTTCCGCCAGTTCCATGCCCATCATCTCGGCCGGTTCCGCGGGCGCCTGGGGCCGGCTGGGGGCTGCGGGGCCGCCATCGTCGCGCAGGCCCAGCGTGACCTCGATCACCTGTTCGCTGCCATTGCGCATGACCGTGACATCAACAATGATATCGACCCCGGCATCGGCCACGCGGCGAACCAGATCGCGTGTATCCGTCACATCGCTGCCGTTGAAACGGGTGATGACATCGCCGGACTGGATGCCGGCCTCGCGGGCGGGGCCCTCCATGACCTCGGTCACCAGGGCGCCGTTCGGACGCTGCAGGCTCATCGCCTCGGCCATGTCGGCGGTCACGTCCTGGATGCGCACACCCAGCCAGCCACGCCGTGTCGTGCCGAACTCCTGCAATTGCATGACCACCCGTTCGGCCACGTTCGACGACATGGCAAAGCCGATGCCGATCGACCCGCCGGTGGGTGACAGAATGGCGGTATTCACCCCGATCACCTGACCTGCCATGTTGAAAAGAGGCCCGCCAGAGTTGCCCCGGTTGATCGCCGCGTCGGTTTGCAGGTAGTCATCAAAATTGCCCTGCAGCGCCCGCCCGCGGGCCGAGATGATGCCGGCAGAAACCGAAAAACCCTGACCCAGCGGGTTGCCCACCGCCAGAACCCAGTCACCGACGCGCGCCGCCTCGCTGTCACCCCAGGGAACATGCGGCAGCGGTTCGTCATGTTCGACCTTCAGCAAGGCGATATCGGTTGCCGGGTCGGTGCCCACCAGGCGCGCCGAAAGCTGCAGGCCGGAAAAGAATTCGATGTTGATCTCGTCCGCGCCCTCGATGACGTGGTTGTTGGTAACGATATAGCCGTCGTCAGAGATGACGAAGCCTGATCCCAGCGACTGGCTTTGACGGGGCCTCGGCGTGCCCTGGCCATTGCGGTTGAAGAAATCGTTGAAGAAGTCCTGAAACGGTGCGCCATCGGGCAATTGCGGCAGGCCCCGTTCCATTTCGGCGGCGACCCGCGTCGAGGTGGTGATGTTCACCACCGCCGGGCTGACCTCTTCGGCCAGATCGGCAAAGCTTGCCGGACGGTCCTGTGCCGTGACGGCAAGGGCCTGGACCAGAAGGAAAAGCGCGCCAAGCATCAGGGCCTGCACCATGCGCAGGCCTGCCGCGCGATCAGGGCCACGCAGGGCCCGGGCAGTCGAATGGAACATGTGATCCTCTCCCGTGACACAATTCGCCGGCAGGTCGACCTTGGTCTGGCGACAGCGCGGCCATGCAATCTTCGTGATTACAGATAGGGACAATCGTGAAGCGTGCAAACAACCAACTCGGTTTTCAAGCGAAGGTGAACCAGACACTGCGCCCTGCACACGAAGCTGTCAACGCGCTGTCAACGCGCTGTCACCGCAAGGGCAGCGCCGCGCGACGCCGGCAGCGGCTTGACCCCCGTTAGTTGCCCCGATACCTCGGGAAGTCTGACACAGGCCGGGCCTGCCCTGTTGCCGGGGCCTTCCAGTGCAGGCCATGCGCGGGTGGCCAGGCATGAACGCGCGCGAAAACAAGGGCGGGGTATGGCATGGCCGGGCAGAGCGTTGAAACGGGTATCGCGCGGATTGCGGCCACGGCCAGCACCAATGCCTTCATCGCCTTCCTTTTCGCCGCATCGGCCCCGGTGGCGATCATCCTGAGTGCCGGATCGCGCGGAGGGCTGAACGAGGCCGATATCGCCTCGTGGATATTTGCGGCCTTTGCCATCAACGGTGTGCTGACCATCGGCATGTCATGGGCCTTTCGCCAGCCGCTCGCCTTCTTCTGGACAATTCCGGGCACCGTGCTGGTTGGCAATGCGCTGTTGACACTCAGTTTTGCCGAAGTCGTCGGCGCCTATATCCTGACCGGTCTTGCCCTGGTGGTGCTGGGGTTGACCGGCTGGGTGCGCTGGGTGATGGACAGACTGCCCCTGCCCATTGTCATGGGCATGGTGGCGGGTGTCTTTGTTCAGTTCGGGCTGGATTGGATCAGGGCGTTCGAGACAGAGTTCCTGCTGGTCACGGCCATGACCGTTACCTTTTTTGCGCTTTCCGCCATGCCCCGTGTGCAGCGCTATCTGCCGCCGATGATCGGGGTGCTGGTGGTGGGGGTTGCGGTCATGCTTCTGGGTGCAGAGGCGCAAGACGGGCTGCGCGGTTTTCGCCCCGATGTGGTGTTTGCCGAACCATCGTTTTACCGCCCGCGGTTTACCGTTGCCGCGGCTGTGGAACTGGTGGTGCCGCTGGCGATCACGGTGATCGCGGCGCAGAATGCGCAAGGGATCGTGATCTTGCGGCAGGCTGGCCACAACCCACCGGTCAATGCCGTGACAACGGCCTGTGGCGGCACATCGCTGGTGACGGCCCTGTTCGGCAGCGTTTCGACCTGCCTGACCGGGCCATCGAATGCGATTCTGGTGTCCAGCGGGCAGATGCGCTGGCACTGGCTGGCGGCGGCCCTGCTGGGGGGCATGGGCATTCTGTTCGGCATCTTCGCCCCCTTGGTGACCGGCCTGTTGCTGGCGACACCCGTGGCCTTTGTCGCCACGCTTGCCGCGCTGGCATTGTTGCGCACGCTGCAGGGCGCGTTCCAGACCGCGTTCGATCCGCGCCTGCCCCTGGGCGCGCTGGTGGCGTTTCTGGTCACGCTGGCCGGGCTGCCGTTGCTGAACATCGGTGCGCCCTTCTGGGCGCTGGTTTTCGGCCTGATCGTCAGCCTGCTGCTGGAACGCGACAGGCTGCGTGGTTGAACGGCCCGCCCGGTTACAGCGGCCAGAAAACCAGCAACAGCGGCAGGCTGACGGCGACGATCAGCACCTGAAGCGGCAGGCCCAGGCGCCAGTAGTCGCCAAAGCCAAAACCGCCAGGCCCCAGGATCAGCGTGTTGTTCTGATGCCCGATCGGGGTCAGAAAGGCGCAGGAGGCGCCGATGGCAACCGCCATCAGAAAGCTGTCGGCATTCGTGCCCAGCGCGGCGGCCACCCCCAACGCGACCGGGCACATCACGGCTGCGGTGGCGGCGTTGTTCATCACGTCGGACAGGACCATGGTCAGCACAAGAACCACGGCCAGTGCTGCAATCGCATGCCCCTGGGCGATACCGTCCAGCATCAGGCGCGCCAGTATGCTGGCGGTGCCGGTTGCCTGCATCGCCCCCGCCACCGGGATCAGCGCGGCCAGCAATACCACCACGGGCCAGTCGATGGCGTGGTAAAGCTGCCTTGCCGGCACCGTGTTCAGCAGAACCGACACCAGAACCGCCAGCGCAAAGGCCGCTGCGGCGGGCAGCAGGCCCACGGTGACCGCACCGACCGCGCCCAGCATGATGGCGGCCGCCGTCAGGGCGCGGCGCCTGTCTGGCAGGCGCAGATTGCGCTGACCCAGAGGCACACAGCCCGTTTCCTGCATGAAATCGCTCATCACTTCGGCCGGGCCCTGCATCAGCAGCAAATCGCCCGCGCGCAGCTTCAGGGTGCGCAGGCGGGCGCGCGATGGATGACCAGAGCGCGAAATGGCCAGCAGGTTCAGCCCGTAACGGGTGCGCAACCGCAGATCCGTGGCCGATTGGCCGGCGATCGGGGAGGCGGGCATGACCACCAGTTCGCGCAGGACGATGTCTTCCTCGTGCTTTGTCTTGTCGCGCCTGGTGTCTTTTTCCGCATCGTCCCTGGTGTCGTCTTCGGTGTCGCCCTTTGCGTTTTCTGGTTGATCGTCGTCGCGGGCCCCTGCCTTGCCCGATGATGCCTTCGGGCCGGGCGCAGTGGCGGCCCGGGCCGGCGGTGTCGCCCTGGCGGTGGCTGCCTTTTCCTGGTCCTTTTCTTCTTCGTCCTTTTCCGATGAACTGCCCTGCTCCTCCAGCGCCATGTTGAAGGCGGCAAGGGCATCGGCCAGCCCATCGACCCCGGTTTCAAGCACCAGGATATCATTGGCCCGGATGCGCCGCCCGCCATGGGGCACGGTGATCCGCACATCGTTGCGCACCATCGCCAGGACCTGTGTGCCGTCCTCGCCCAGTTCCCGCTCGAATGCGCGCAGGGTCATGCCGGCGGCCTTGCTGCGTTCGGGCACGCGCACCTCGGTCATGTAGGTGCCGGTCTCGAAGGTGTCGCCGCTGGCGGGGCGGCGGCGGGGCACCAGCCGCCAGCCGATGACCACGACAAAGACAACACCCGCCAGGGCAACAGCCCCGCCAACCGGCAGAAAGTCGAACATGCCAAAGGCGCCGGCATCGGTTTGCGCCCGAAACCCGGAGACAATCAGGTTGGGCGGTGTGCCGATCAACGTGGTCATGCCGCCCAGGATGGTGCCAAAGGACAAGGGCATCAGTACCTGCCCGGGGGGGATATCCAGCCGGTTGGCGAGCTGCACCGAAACCGGCATCAGCAGCGCCAGGGCGCCGACATTGTTCATGAAGGCCGACAGCGTGGCGCCCAGGGCCACCAGGGCGGTCAGGGCCCCGATCCGCCCGCCGCCGGCTGGCAATACCGTGCGGCTCAGGGCATCGACGGCGCCCGAGTTCTGCAACCCGTGGCTGAGAACCAGCACACAGGCCACGGTAATCACCGCCGGGTGCCCGAACCCGGCAAAGGCCTCGGCGGCGGGCACCAGACCGGTCAGGACGCAGGCCATGAGTGCCGCCAAGGCCACGATATCATGCCGATAGCGCCCCCAGATGAACGCCGCCATCGTGGCTGCCAGAATGGCAAGGATCATCATCTGGGGCGGGGTCAGGGGCAAGTCGGGCATTGGCGTCAACCTGGGGCAAGGGGGCTTCCTGTCTTTGCCCCGGCATTGGGCCGGCACGAAAGACAGTGCCTTGCCTGACAGGCGCCGGGCGTGCTGGCAACCGCACATTCGTGGCAGGCCTGTGCATTCAACCCGCCTGCCGCTGCACGGTTCCGCCGTGTCTGCCGTGGCTGTCCGGCTGCGGCCCGCGCCATCAAGGCGACGCTGGCCGCCATGGGTTCTAGCGCGGTTCGTTCATCAGCCCGCGCACGATGGCATAGCACGCACCCAGCAGTACCAGCGTGAACGGCAGACCGGTTGATACCGCCATCGCCTGCAGGGCCGCCAGCCCGCCGCCCAGCAGCAGCGCAATCGCCACAAGCCCCTCGAAGCTGGCCCAGAAAATGCGCTGGCCCACCGGCGCATTGACCTTGCCGCCCGCGGCAATGGTGTCGATCACCAACGAGCCCGAATCCGACGAGGTGACAAAGAACACCACCACCAGCGTGATACCGATCACCGAGGTGATCATGGTCAGGGGCAGTTGCGTCAGCATCTGGAACAGCTTCAGCTCAAGCGCGGCTTCCTGCACGCCGGTAAAGCCGTCGTTCAGCACCTGGCCGATGGCGGTGCCCCCCATCGCCGTCATCCAGAGAACCGACAGGATGGTCGGCACGATCAGGACGGCAATCAGGAATTCGCGCACGGTCCGGCCGCGGCTGACCCGGGCAATGAACATGCCGACAAACGGCGACCAGCTGATCCACCAGGCCCAGTAAAAGGCTGTCCACCCCTGGGCAAAGTTGCTGTCCTCGCGCCCGAAGGGCATCGACAGCGCCGGCAGATACTGGCCATAGGCAACAAGGTTGGAAAAGAAGCCGGTGATGATGTCCATCGTGGGGCCGACCAGCAGGATGAAGGCCAGCAAAAGGGCTGCCAGGATCATGTTGAATTCCGACAGCCGTTTCACCCCGCCCTCTAGCCCGCGAATGATGGAACCGATCGCAATGGCGGTGATGAAGATGATCAGGAAGATCAGCATCGAATTGCCGGTGCCCAGCCCGAACAGAAAGCCAAGACCCGCTGCCGCCTGCTGCGCGCCGATACCCAGCGATGTTGCCAGGCCGAAGACGGTGGCGATGATGGCCAGGATGTCGATGATATGACCCGGCCAGCCCCAGACACGTTCGCCAAAGATGGGGTAAAAGGCCGAACGCAGGGTCAGTGGCAGGCCCTTGTTGTAGGAAAACAGCGCCAGCGCCAGCGCCACCACGGCATAGATCGCCCAGGGGTGCAGGCCCCAGTGAAAGATCGTCGCCGCCATGCCCAGGCGTTGCGCCTCGGCGGTGTTGCCCTCGGCGCCACCCAGCGGCGCCCAGTCGGTGCGCAGGCCGTCTTCGCCCGTTGCGGTGCCCGCCAGCGCGGCATCGAAATGCGACATCGGTTCGGACACGCCAAAGAACATCAGGCCGATGCCCATGCCGGCGGCAAACAGCATGGCGAACCATCCGGCATAGCCGAAGTCCGGCGTGGCCTCCGGGCCGCCCAGGCGAACCTTGCCCAGGGGCGAGACAATCAGCCCCAGGCACAACAGGACGAAGATGTTGCCCGCCGCCAGGAAGAACCAGTCAAGATTGCCTGTCAGCCAGTCACGCAGGCCGGTAAACAGGGGTTCGGCCTCGTTCTGGAATGCCAGCGTCAGAAAGGTGAAGGCAACCACCAGAAGGGCCGAGATGCTGAAGACGGGTTGATGCACATCGAATGTCAGCACCCAGGATCGCGAGACATTGTCCTGGCCGATCTGGTACTCGGTCTCGATGATTTCTGTCTCGCCCTCGGGTTCCGGGATCGGTTCGACGGCGTCCGCTGCGGTCTCTGACTGGGGTGAGTCATGATCGTTTTGGGTCATGTCTGTCCTCTCGTTTCTCGTTTCGCGCAATTTCTTGTTGTTCTTGCGCTTTTCGCTGCCCGTCAGCGAACCACCATGACGGAAATGCCGGCGTGTTCGGCCACATAGCCGCCATGCGATGGCAGAACGTGATCCAGCAGGATCGGCATGTGACTGGCCATCACCACCAGGTCGGCGCCGGTATCGCGAACTGCCTTCAGGATAAGCTTGTTGATCTCGGCCGCAGGGTCAGTGCTGACGAGGCTGATGCCTTGAACAGCAATGCCATGCTTTCTGCCCAGATCGGCGGCAAAGGCGTCAAGCTTTGCCGTGTATTCGGCAGGGGTCCGGGCAATTGGCCCGGGTGTTGACTCGGTCACCCCAAGACAGATGATCGTCGCCCCGTGATGCGCTGCCATGTCGGCCGCGACATCCAGCGCCTTTTGCAGCCGTTCCACATGGGCCAGATCGACCGGCAAGAGTATCTTGCTGAACATGTCTCCTCCTTGGTTGCCCAATGAATTGCAGGGAAAATCACCCCTTGATTGCCAGCGCAGGTGCCAGCCCCTCAAACGGTGGCAGCCTGGTGTGACCGCGCTGCAGCTTCGGTGTCGCGGCGTGCCAGCGCGGACCCCGCACAGCTGACGCTATTGCAAAAGTGATCGGATCGCAAATCATGAACCGGATTCGCGCGCCGCGGTGTGGTACAAGTTGCCGGCCAGGGCCTGACCGGCCCGGCATGCGCCGGGCGCAACCAGCCAGAAGCCCATGGCGCGAAAGCCGTATGCGCGATTGTCCCTTGCCACGCCCGCCTGTTTCTGTGTCAAGGGCGTCAACGCAGTGATCACCAGTTGTTGCCTTTGAATTCCATCGCAGTTTGCGGCATATGTCGGAAAACCCAGTATCGGCGGATTCCGTGACAGACATTACCAGCATCCCGCCCCCCGTGGGCATTCCGCCGCGAACAGGCGCCGGCGCCGGCGCTGGCGCAGGTCAGCGGATGCCTGTCGAATCGCGCACCATCCGTTCGATCATGGCCTTGACCCTGCGCGAGATGACCACGCGTTTCGGGCGCAAGCCCGGCGGTTACGTCTGGGCGGTCCTGCAACCTCTGTTTACCATCGTGGTGCTGGCGTTCGCATGGTCGCTGTTGATGAAAACGCCCAGCCTGGGCACCAGTTTTCTGCTGTACAAGGCAACGGGGCTGCTTATCCTGCGCGCCTTCAGGGAAATCGGCTCGGTGGTGGGCAAGGGGTTGTCCTATTCCAAGGCCTTGCTGTTCTATCCGGGGGTCACCTGGACCGATGCCCTGCTCAGCCGCTTTTTCCTGAACACCGTTCTGATGATTGCGGTGATTGGCATCATTCTGAGCGGCATCATGATCTACGAAGGCATCCGCACCGTGCTGGACTGGCCCAAGGTGGCTCTGGCTGTCGCCCTGGCGCTGGCTTTGGGCTTCGGGATCGGGGCGCTGAACTGCTTCTTGTTCGAAAGGGTGCCGGTTTACCAGAATGTCTGGAGCATCCTGACCGCACCGCTGATGATCATTTCGGGTGTGATCGTGCATTACGAGGCGATGCCCGAGATCGCGCAGCGCTATCTGTGGTATAACCCACTCTTGCATCTCACCGGTCTCATGCGCGATGGTTTTTACCCGCTCTATCGGCCCGAGTATATCTCCATCCCGTATGTCATGGTCTGGATTCTTATACCCATGTTCCTGGGGCTGTTGCTGGTGCGCAAGCACAACAAGGACCTGATCAACCGCTAGGCGTATGTCAGGCGCGTGTCATGCGTGCCCCCTCGGCAATAAGGGGCGGCTGGGCATTCAACCGTTCTACGGCAAAGCCCGCTGCCGCTTTGTAGCCGGCCATGAAGGCTGCGCGCTCTTTGGCCGGGAACACCGTTTCGATGTCATCGAATGTCCCGCCACAGCGCTCGTCAACGATGTTCAGCATGCCGAACGGGCCGGCGCCGCGGTTGCGCAATACCAGTGCCGAGACCGGGGCGCATAGCTGCGCGTCATAGGCCGCCAGCGCCTGAGGGTTCAGCCCGTGTTCCAGCAGTTTCGCCCCGATCATGCGCGCATCGATGATGGCCTGGCTGGCGCCGTTCGACCCGGTGGGATACATCGCATGCGCCGCATCGCCCATCAGCGCCACCGGCCCGTTAACCCAGGTCGGTATCGGGTCGCGGTCGATCATCGGGTTCTCATAGGCGATGTCGGCGCGCCGCAGCATGGCGGGCACGTCAAGCCAGTCATAGCGGAAATCTTCGAAATGGTGGATGAAATCATCCACGCTTGCGGGTTTGAACCACCCCTTGTTCTGCCAGCCTTGCCCCGGGTCAACTGTGACCTCGGCGATCCAGTTGATCAGCGCGCGCCCGTCGCTGTCCGGTCGTGATATCGGATAGATCACCATGCGGTGCGCATGGGTGCCCAGTCCCACAAAGGACGACCCGGTACGGATCGGCCGGTCGCGCACCGTGCCGCGCCACATCAGCACCCCGCCCCAGTGGATGGGGGGCTGATCCGGGTGCATCTGGGCGCGCACGGCCGAATGAATGCCATCCGCGCCGATCAGCAAGGCGCCAGGCAGCTGGCTGGTGGTGCCATCGGCATGTGCCAGATGCGCGCTCACACCCCCGGCGCAGTCTGGTGCATAGTGCGTCAGCCTTGTGCCCAGTTGCACGGCGTCGGGGCCAAGGCGGCGCAGGACCTCGTGATACAGCAACATGTGAAAGGCGCCGCGATGCACCGCGTACTGGGGCCAGCGATAGCCCGCGTCCAGCCCGCGTGGCTCGGCGTGGATATCGTTGCCGTTCAGCCCCACCAGCGCCCATTCGCGCGCAGGAAGGCCGACCGTATCCAGCATGGCGGCGCCAAGGCCCAGATCGAACAGCTCGCGCACGGCATTGGGCTGGATGTTGATCCCCACGCCCATCGGCTTCATCTCGCGCGCGGATTCGAACACGATACAGCGCAGGCCGATCTGGTGCAGGGTCAGCGCCAGGCACAGCCCCCCGATGCCGCCCCCGGCAATAAGAATCGTCTTGTTCTCTGACATGGTTTCCCTGCACTGACTGCCGCTATCCTGCTCGCGGGTCCGATCCTAGGCAGACAGGCGCGGGCGCGCAATGCTTCGGGGCGTCGGATCGGCCTGCCGGAATGGGCCCGGGCGCCCGTCATTGCAGCGCCCTGCACAAACAAGGGGCAGGGCGAGAACAGCCATGAGCACAGTGCATGGCCGGCCTTCCGGATCGGCGGTGGATAGGGCAGCGCTTATGTCCTAACTTGATGGCAAGGGGGGAAACCACGCCAGTAAAGGGGTTTCCGAAATGGCTTACATCACGTCTGGCAGCGCGCCTGCCACTTTCCGTCAGATCACCGACACCATGCTTTCCCGGCTTGGCCATGGGCTGGAGGTCTATGCCGACCGCCGCGCGCGCCGGGCGCAGGTCGAATTCTATGAATCCCTCAACGATGCAGAGCTTGCAGCGCGCGGGATCAGCCGGGACGATATTGTGCGCCACGTTTTTCGCGACAAGTTGCTGAGCATCTGATGAGCGGGCAGGGGTGATCCGGTTCGCGGTCTGCGTCAGCCCGTGCGCATCCCGGCTATCCCCTGCCATTTTGCCCTGGCGCTGCCTGCAGCCTGCCCGGGCAAAGGTTTTTCTGGGCAGAGTCCTGTTTTCTTGCTAACAAAGTCAAAACAAGAACAGGCAGGCAGATGAGCAGGGTTACCGGGTACCGCGGCGTTTTTGCGGTGGACTGGGCGCAGGTGTTGCTGGGCGATGAGCCGGGATTGGCGCCCGAAATGATGACAACGGGGATGTCGTGGCGATGGCATGGCCGCGCTACCAAGCTGGATGCGGGGCCAGAGGCGCTGTGGCTGCAAGGTAGCCTGCGCATGCCCGACAGGCGCGCAGGCGCACGCAGGCGGGTCGGGCGGTTGCGGGGGCTTGCGGATGCCCGGACACAACCCGGAGCATCGCGCCTGCCGGACGCCGATGGCATGCCGATGGTGCCTGCCCAGGCTGATCTGCCCCCGGACAGCGTCAGCCTGACCGATGGCTGCCACGTTTATCATGCACGGCTGGTGCGCGACGGCGGGCGGGTTCTGGCCGCATTCGCCCCCTTCCTGCCGCCGCAGGATCACGAGCTTTGGGTCTGCGCCTGGCAGCCGCCCCGCGCGCCGGCATCTCGCCGGGGCGGGGTGATCTGTTTCTTGCCCGGCACGCGCATCGACACACCCCGTGGCCCGCGCCCGATCGAGGGGCTGGTGCCCGGCGACAGGGTTCTGACGCGTGACAACGGGCCACAGCCGGTCATGTGGCGGGGAGAAACGCAACTGAGCGGGGCGGAACTGTTCCTGTATCCCCATCTGCGCCCCGTGCGGATTCGCGCAGGCGCCCTGTCGGGGGCGCTGGCCGGGACTGGTGGGGCAGGCGATGCCCCAGCAGAAGATCTGGTCGTCTCGCCCGGCCACCGGCTGATGCTGCGTGACCGGGAGGCGCTGTTCAACACGCCCGAGGTACTGGTCACCGCCGCCGATCTGCAAGACGGGCGCGGCATCCGGCGGGACTTTACCCTGTCCAGCGTCGTCTATGTGCATCTCATGTTTCCCGGGCACCAGATCATCAGCGCCAACGGTCTTGCCTGCGAGAGCTTCCATCCCGGATTGGCCGACCCGGCGGTGCTGAACTGGCATGCGCGGTCAATTGAGCGGGCTTGCCCGGGTCTGGTTGCCGCACCGTACCGGCTGGGCCCCGAGGCCCGGCGCTGCCTGACCACGCCCGAGGCGCAGATCCTGCGCCATGCGATGGCATGACCGTGCCATGGTGCGGGCCGTGACGGTTGATGGCCCGCCGGTGGGGCGGTTGACACTGGCGCGCCCGGCTGTATAAGCCGCGCGTCCCGGGCAGCGATGCCCTGGCCATCATTGGTGTTGGTGGACCCCGCAAGGGGAAACCTGTCGCCCCTGAGAAAGGGGAGGAGGACAACGCCCTTTTCAGCCCCAAGCGGGCAACCAGAGAAGGAGATCAGCCGTGACCAAACGCACAGCTGCCAAGTACAAGATCGACCGCCGCATGGGCGAAAACATCTGGGGGCGCGCCAAAAGCCCCGTCAACCGCCGCGAATATGGCCCCGGCCAGCACGGCCAGCGCCGCAAGACCAAGCTGTCCGACTTTGGCACCCAGCTGCGCGCCAAGCAGAAGCTGAAGGGCTATTACGGCGACCTGACCGAAAAACAGTTCAAGCGCATCTATGGCGAAGCCGCGCGCGTCAAGGGCGACACCGGCGAAAACCTGATCGGCCTGCTGGAGCGCCGGCTGGACGCCATCGTGTATCGCGCCAAGTTCGTGCCGACGATCTTTGCCGCGCGCCAGTTCGTGAATCACGGCCATGTCGAGGTGAACGGCAAGAAGGTCAACATTGCTTCCTACCGCGTGAAGGAAGGTGATGTGATTTCGGTGCGCGAACGGTCGCGCCAGCTGGCCATCTTGCTGGAATCGGTGGGGCTGACCGAGCGTGACGTGCCTGACTATATCGAAGCCGACCACAGCAAGATGACCGCAACCTTCGTGCGCACGCCCGCCTTGGGTGATGTGCCCTACGCGGTTCAGATGGAACCGAACCTGGTGGTCGAATACTACGCCAAGAACTGATCCCGCACCGGCATCAGGTCTGGAAGCATTCAGGGCCGCGCCGGGAGACCGGTGCGGCCCTTTGCGTTGCAGGCCCCATGGCGGCTGGCTGCGGGGCAGGCGGTGTGGCCCGTCATGGCTGCAGGCTTGGCTCGTCATCGCTGCGTATCGGGGCAGGTTGAAGATGGTTTCGGGGGCCAGGGCGGCAACCGGCATTCAGGCAGGAGCGTGTGCGATGACCGAACTTCCCCGTCCGCGGCCGGGTATTCAGCAGATTGCCGCCTATGTTGGCGGGCAATCAAAGCTGCAGGGACAGGCCGAAGTGCTCAAGCTGTCCTCCAATGAAAATCCGCTTGGCCCGGGCCCGGCGGCGCTGGCTGCCTTCAGGGCCCTGGTCGGCGGCAATGCGGGGGCATCGCTGCACCGGTACCCGTCGTCCGACCATGCGCAGCTGCGCGCGGCGATTGCCGATCTGCATGGGCTTGATGCCGCGCGGGTGATCTGCGGTGTCGGCTCTGACGAGATCATTGCACTGCTGTGCCACGCCTATGCAGGCGAGGGCGATGAGGTGCTTTACAGCGCGCATGGTTTCCTGATGTATCGCATCTCGGCGCTGGCTGCGGGCGCCACACCCGTCATCGCACCCGAGACCGAGCGCCGCGCCGATGTCGATGCGCTGCTGGCTGCTGTCACGCCGCGCACCAGGCTGGTTTTCCTGGCCAATCCCAACAACCCCACAGGCACCTTCCTGCCCGAGGCCGAGGTGCAGCGCCTGGCAGATGGCCTGCCCCCCTCGGTCCTGCTGGTGCTGGATGGCGCCTATGTCGAATATATCAACGGTTTCGATGGAGGCCTGTCGATGGTCGAGGCGCGCGAGAATGTGGTGGTCACGCGCACATTCTCAAAGATCTACGGGTTGGGCGGGCTGCGCGTTGGCTGGGGGTATGCACCGGGTCATGTGATCGATGCGCTGAGCCGTATCCGCCCGCCTTTCAACCTGTCGGACATGCAGCAGGAAATTGCCATCGCGGCATTGGGGGATCAGGCGCATGTCGCCCGCTCGCGCGACGAGAATGCCGCGGCGCGTGCCTGGTTGACCGCGGCGTTGCGTGGCATGGGGCTGGCGGTCGATGACAGCGAAGGGAATTTCGTGCTGGCCCGGTTTGCGGGCGCCGATGCGGCGTTAGCGGCCGATGCGGCGGCGCGCGATGCGGGTATCATCCTGCGGCGCATGGACAGCTACGGTTTTCCCGAGGCACTGCGCATTACCGTCGGCACGATGGAAGACTGCCAGCGCCTCGTTTCGGTGCTGGCCGGGCAGGGGAAGGGGCAGGCCGGGGCGGGGCGGACGTGAGCGTGATCTATGAACGGGTAGCCCTCATCGGTTTGGGGCTTATCGCCTCGTCCATGGCGCATGCCATGCGGCGCGGCGGGCTGGCCGGACATATCGCCGGCCATGCGCGCAGCGCAGAGACCCGTGCAATCGCGCTGGAACTGGGCTTTGTGGACAGTGTGCATGCCAGCGCGGCGGAGGCCGTGGCCGGCGCCGATCTGGTGGTGCTGGCCGTGCCGGTCGGCGCGATGGAGGCGGTGGCGGCGCAGATCGGCCCGCATCTGCGCCCCGGCGCCACGGTCACCGATGTAGGGTCGGTCAAGCAGGCGGTGATCGACGCGGTGGCACCCCATCTGGCCCCGGGCGTGCAGTTCATTCCCGGCCACCCCATCGCCGGGACCGAGCATTCCGGACCCCATTCCGGTTTTGCCACGCTGTTTGACAATCGCTGGTGGCTGCTGACCCCGCTGCCGGAAACCGATCTGCAGGCGGTGTCCCGGTTGCGTACCCTGTGCGAGGCGATGGGCGCGAATGTCGACGAGATGGACGCCGCGCATCATGACCTGGTGCTGGCCGTCACCAGCCACACCCCGCATCTGATCGCCTATACGATGGTGGGCGTGGCCGATGATCTGCGCCGCGTCACCGACAGCGAGGTGATCAAGTATTCAGCCGCCGGCTTTCGGGATTTTACCCGGATTGCAGCATCCGATCCGGTCATGTGGCGCGATGTGTTCCTGACCAACCGTGAGGCGACGCTGGAACTCCTGGGCCGATTTACAGAAGAGCTGTTCGCCCTGCAGCGCGCCATCCGGACAGGCGACGGACCGCTGCTGCACGAATATTTTACCCGGACACGCGCGATCAGGCGGGGTATCATCGAAGCCGGCCAGGATACCGACGCGCCGGATTTTGGCCGGATCAATCGTGGTCAGACAGGCTGAGGCGGTGCTGGATGGGCAAAAGGTCAATCGTGTGAGGCTGGTGCGGTTTGCCATGGCGGGGTTGCTGATTGCGGCCTTTGTGGTGCCCGCCGCCCTGGCACATGCGCCGGGCCGGTCGCCTTTTCCGGAACCGCGCCCGGGGCCGGCGGCGGCAGCGCAGATGCAGCCGCCACCCGCACGGTCGGTTGATCAGGCACTGGCGGAAGCGATGCCGTCACCGCCGCCTGCCCGGGCCGTTCAGCAGGCGCTGGCCCAGGCCCTGCCCGAGGCATCAGCCGCGCTGTCCATCGCCCCCGCCCGCAGCCCGCGGCCAGAGCCGCGCCGGGCAGCCGCGCTGCGCCGGGCGGCGCCCAGCGTGGTGGTTCTGCCCGCGCGTGCAGGTGGCGGTGTTGCGCCCAGCGGATCGGGGGCACGGGCTGGTGGCTCTGCCGGCGGCATTTGCGGACGCGCCACCCTGGCAGGGCAGCGCGTTGCGCCGATCAACTCGTCCACGCGGGGGTGCGGCATCGCCGAACCGGTCAGGCTCACGGCGGTGGACGGGATTGCGCTGTCGCGGATGGCCACGCTGGATTGCGACGCGGCGCGCGCCCTTGATCGCTGGGTACGCGAACAGATGCGCCCGGCGATCGGTAACCGGGGTGGCGGTGTGGTGCAGATCGATGTGGCGGCGCATTATGTCTGCCGCACCCGCAACCATCGCGCCGGGGCGCGTATTTCGGAACACGGGCGCGGGCGGGCCATCGATATTTCGGGCTTCCGGCTGGCCAATGGCGAACAGGTGACCGTGCTGCGCGATTTCAGGCGCGGGCCACACGCGCGGGCCCTTCAGCGCATGTATCGCGGTGCTTGCGGCGTCTTCACCACCACATTGGGGCCGGGGTCGGACAGGTTTCACGAAGATCATTTTCATTTCGACGTGGCCCAACGCCGGGGCGGCGCCACGTTCTGCCGGTAACCGGGGGGCGGATCCTGCCTTGTCCGTGCCGATCAGCCGCGCGGGACAACCGGGTTGTGGTTGGGCTTCTTGCGAAAGGCCGAGGGCGTCATCCCCTCGGCCTTTTGAAAGGCACGGGTGAAATAGCCGGCAGAATTGTACCCCAGCATCTGTGCCACCTGCTTGATTGGCAGGCGGGTTTCGGCCAGCAGGCGCCGGGCCTCGAACAGCACGCGGTCTTCCAGCAGCATATGCGCGCTTTTTCCACAGGTCGCGCGGCAGGCGCGGGTCAGATGGGTTGGCGTCACGCCCAGCGCGGCGGCGAAATCGGCCACGGCAGGGTTTGACCGGAAGTCCCGTTCCAGCAAAGTGGCATAACGCGCCACCAGCGCCTGCGCGGCCAGAGGGCGGCCGGGCAGCGCCTCGGTGCGGGTTTCGCGCTCGATCTGGCGGTCCATCCAGACGCTAAGCAGCCCCAGATGATGACGCGCCGCGCGTTGGGCACCGGCGCGCGTGCTTTCCAGTTCGCGCTGGATATGTTCCAGCGTGCCGATCAGTTCCTTTTGCGAGACCGGGTCACGCGGGCGCAGGAAATACGGCCGCTCGGGCAGATGCAGGCCATGGTCGCGCCCGAAGAACACGACGCTGCCCTGCACGCGGGGCGCCACCTCGAAACCGTGCATGACGCCGGGTGGAATGAAGATGGCATTATGGGGCCCATAGCCGCGCGTGGTGCCGGCAACGGTGATCCGCCCCTGGCCCTGGGTGAACCACAGCAGGACCGGCTCGCGCAGGGCACGCATCGCCTCTACCCGCCAGCGCCCGCCCATGGCGAGGCGCGAAATCGGAGTCAGCCGCAGCGTTGATGGTGCGTCGGGGATGATTGTCATGTCGAACCTTCTTCCGGGTCGTTTCTGGCAGCGAAACTGGGCCAGACTAGGGACCGGAATGCGGCGAACCCAAGAAAATTTTACCGAACCGAGTCAGAATCAGTGCTGCCCCGTTGCACTTTAGTGACTCTGCGCCCTCAGGGCAGGGTCACACGCGGCCAGTGCCCCAGCCGGTTTCGAAACCAGTTGGCCTGTCGTTTCGCATACTGCCGCGTGGCCAATGTTGCGGATGCCTCTGCCTGCGGCAACGACATCTTGCCTTGCAGATAGGCGATCAGTTCCGGCGCGCCGATGGCCCGCGTCCACAGGGGGGCCGCCGGGCCGGGTGTCTGTGCAGGCCAGTGGGGCAGGGCGGCGCGGGCCTCTTCCAGTGCGCCCGCGCGCAGCATGGCGGCGAATCGGTCGCTGATCCGCGCGGCAAGCCAGCCACGCTCGGGCGCCAGCACCAGACGGGTTGCCCGGTCCGGCAGCAGCAGCGGCGGCGGCGTCCGTGCCTGCCATGCGGCCAGTCCCCGCCCGGTGGCGTGCAGCACCTCCCAGGCGCGCTGGACGCGGGCGGGGTTGCGCCGGTCGATCCGCGCCGCGGTGTCGGTGTCCAGATCGGCCAGCATGGCCGCCAGCCCGTGGTCGCGCAGCATGGCGTCTGCCCGCGCGCGAATGTCTGCAGGCGTAGGGGGAATGTCTGCCAGCCCCTCGGTCAGCGCGCTGAGGTACAGGCCGGTGCCGCCGACGATCACGGCATCGGGGTGGCGCGCCAGCAGCGCCGCCACCTCGCGCAACCAGTGCCCCACCGAATAGGCTGCGCCGCGTGGCACATGGCCGTAAAGAAGATGGCGCGCGCGCGCCAGATCGTCAGGCCCCGGCCGGGCTGTCAGCACACGCCAGCTGTCGTGCACCTGCAACGCATCGGCATTGATGATCACCCGGTCCTGCGCCTGTGCCACGCGCAGCGCCAGGGCCGACTTGCCGCTGGCCGTCGGTCCGGCGATCAGGACGGGCCGGCCTGCCGGAGGCAGCGGGATATCGGTCAGGGTCATGCCGGGCATCTCCTGGCGGGCGGGATAAGGCGCGGGGCGTTGAACTATGGCGTTGAACCCCGCGCCGGTTTGCGACATTTTGCGCGCAATTGAAACCGCACTGAAATGCGCCGGTCGCGCCCCCTGCCATGCGCACACGCCCCCTGGCCACACAGGGCGTGGCCTGGCCTGCCTGCAAGGAACTGCTGATGGTCAACGATCCCCCCGCCGCCTATCGCCGCGTGATGCTGAAGATTTCAGGCGAGGCGCTGATGGGCGACCAGGGCTATGGGCTGCACCCGCCGACCGTGCGCCGCATCGCCGAAGAGGTGAAGTCGGTGCACGACCTGGGGGTCGAGATCTGCATGGTCATCGGTGGCGGCAACATCTTTCGCGGGCTTCAGGGCTCTGCCGAGGGGATGGAGCGCACCACCGCCGATTACATGGGCATGCTGGCGACCGTGATGAATGCGCTGGCCATGCAGTCGATGCTGGAATCGATGGGGGTATTCACCCGGGTGATCAGTGCCATTCCAATGGATCAGGTCTGCGAACCCTACATCCGGCGCCGTGCCGTGCGGCATCTGGAAAAGGGGCGCGTGTGCATTTTTGCGGCCGGCACGGGAAACCCCTATTTCACCACCGATACCGCTGCCCCGCTGCGCGCCAGTGAAATGGCCTGCGAGGCAATCTTCAAGGGCACCAAGGTGGACGGCGTCTATGACAAGGACCCCAAGAAACACACCGATGCCCGGCGCTATGACCGTGTTACCTATGATCAGGTCCTGGCGCAGCACCTGAATGTGATGGATGCCTCGGCCATTGCTCTGGCGCGGGACAACCACTTGCCCATCATTGTCTTTTCACTGGACGAGCCCGGCGGGTTTCGCGGTATCCTGCGCGGCGAGGGTACATATACGCGGGTGCAGGACTAGGCGCCGTTCTGCCACAACGCGGTCTTGGGCCATTGCCGCGGTGCTTGGGTGTGGCTTTCCGCTGCGCCTCGGTATAGACGACATGAAACGCTGCGTCAGCAGGGCGACGACGACAAACAAAGAGCACGACCATGTCCGACGAGATCGAGATCGACATTGACGACCTCAAACGCAGGATGGAGGGGGCGTTGGCCGCGTTGCGAACCGAATTCGGTTCGTTGCGCACCGGGCGGGCCTCGGCCTCGATGCTGGAGCCGATTCAGGCCGACGCCTACGGCCAGATGACGCCGATCAACCAGCTGGGCACCGTCAACGTGCCAGAGCCGCGCATGGTCACCATCAATGTCTGGGACAAGTCCATGGTCGGCAAGGTGGAAAAGGCCATTCGCGAAAGCGGGCTGGGGATCAACCCGCAGCTGAACGGCACCATCATCATGCTGCCCATCCCCGAGTTGAACGAGGAACGCCGGCGCGAACTGACACGCGTTGCAGCGCAATATGCCGAACATGCCCGCGTTGCCGTGCGCAACGTGCGCCGTGACGGCATGGACCAGCTGAAGAAAGCCAAGGTCGCCGGCATGAGCGAGGATGAGAACAAGCTGTGGTCGGACGAGGTTCAGGAACTGACCGACGCCTATATCGCCAAGGTCGACAAGGCGCTTGAGGCCAAGCAGGAAGAAATCATGCAGGTCTAGGCCTGAAGATACCCCCTGGTTCGTTGCGGGGGGGGGCGGATTATGAGGGCGGGGTAAGTCATGGCCGGCGGGCCCGAACATGTGGCGATCATCATGGATGGCAACGGCCGCTGGGCCACCGGCAAGGGCTGGCCACGACTGGTTGGCCATCGCAAGGGCGCCGAACGGGTCAAGGAGATCGTGCGCTGTGCCCCCGATCTGGGTATCCGCTGGCTGACGATCTATGCGTTCTCTACCGAAAACTGGAAACGCTCTACCCGCGAGGTGCTGGGGCTGATGACCCTGTTTGCGCGCTATATCCAGCGCGAGGCCGAGGGGCTGTCCAGCGAAGGGGTGCGCATGCGTTTTATCGGCGAGCGCAAGCGACTGGACCCGCGCCTGCAGGACCTGATGGCCTGGATCGAGGAACGGACGCGCAACAATACCCGGCTGAACCTGACCGTCGCCATCAATTATGGCGGCCGCGACGAGATCGCGCGCGCCATCCGCATCCTTGCCCAGCGGGTAGAGTCTGGCGAGCTTGCGCCTGACGCCATTGACGAGGTCTGCCTGTCGGACACGCTGGACACGCGGGATCTGCCTGACCCTGATCTGGTGATCCGAACCTCGGGCGAATCGCGGGTGTCGAACTTCCTGCTCTGGCAGTCTGCCTATTCCGAATATGAATTCTCTCCGGTGCTCTGGCCTGATTTCACCCCCGAGGTTCTGGCCGAGATCGTCAGCCGCTATGGCCATCGGGAAAGGCGCTTTGGCGGGGTTCGCGTATGAGCGACGCCCGTTTCGGTGATCTGGGCGCGCGGCTGGCATCGGCCATTGTGATGATTGCCGTGGGTGCGGGGGCGCTGTGGGCCGGCGGGCATGTGTTTGCGGTGCTGGCCATCATCCTCGCCGGGCTGATGGGCTGGGAGCTTTACCGCATGATGCAGCCCGATGCCCCACAGGGCCGGGCCGAGGCGCATGGCGTGGTTGCCGCGGTGCTGGTGGCTGTGTTCAGCTACACTTGGGGCGGCGCTGTTTCACTGGCGGCCTTGTTGATCGGTGCCGGCCTGCTGGCGCTGCGCCTGCCGCGTGATCGTGTGCTTTTCGGGGCGTATCTGGCGCTTGTGGTTGTTGCTGCGCATGGGCTGATCGTGTTGCGGCAGGATTTTGGTCTGATCTGGGTGCTGTGGTTGGTCCTGATCGTGATCGCGTCCGATGTGGCGGGCTATTTCGCCGGGCGTCTGGTCGGCGGGCCAAAATTCTGGCCGCGCATCAGCCCCAAGAAAACATGGTCCGGCACCGTGGCCGGCTGGCTGCTTGCCGGGGTTGTCGGTGCCGGTTTTGCACAGGTCACCGGCGCGGGCAGCGGGGTGATCCTGCTGTCGGTGTTGCTGGCCTTTGCCGGGCAGATGGGTGACATCATGGAAAGTGCCATCAAGCGGCGCACGGGGGTCAAGGACAGCTCTGCCCTGATTCCCGGGCATGGCGGCGTGTTGGACCGTTTCGATGCGTTGATTGCGGTGGCAGCGCTGGCCTATCTGGCGGCGCTGGCCGGGGTACTGGGTGCGCTTGTTGGCGCCGGGGCGGCCTGATGCGGCGCGTTTCGGTCTTTGGTTCCACCGGTTCGGTTGGTGAAAGCACGCTTGACCTGCTGGCCCGCCGCACCGATTGCCAGGTGGTGGTGCTGACAGGCGGGCGCAATGTGGCGCGACTGGCCGAGCAGGCCCGCGCGTATCGCGCCGAACTGGCCGTTACGGCCCATGATGCGTGTCTGCCAGAGTTGCGCGCCGCGCTGGCCGGCACCGGGATCGAGGTGGCGGCGGGCAGCGCTGCTCTGGTCGAGGCTGGCGCGCGCCCCGCAGACTGGGTGATGTCGGCCATCGTCGGTGCCGCCGGGCTGGCGCCCGGTTTTGCCGCACTGGCCCAAGGCGGGGTGCTGGCCCTGGCCAACAAGGAAAGCCTGGTTACTGCCGGTGCCCTGCTGAAGGCCGAGGCCGCGCGTCATGGCGCCACCATCCTGCCTGTGGACAGCGAACATTCCGCGGTTTTTCAGGCGCTGGTGGGTGAGGATATCGCGGCGGTCGAGAAAGTCACGCTGACCGCCTCTGGCGGGGGCCTGCGCGACTGGCCCGTGGATCAACTTGCCCGCGCCACGCCCGCAGATGCGGGCCGCCACCCCAACTGGGCGATGGGCCAGCGCATCACCATCGATTCCGCCAGCATGTTCAACAAGGCGATGGAGGTGATCGAGGCGCGCGAATTCTTTGGTCTGACACCAGACAAGATCGATGTCCTGATTCACCCCCAGTCACTGGTCCATGCGCTGGTGGGCTTTACCGATGGGGCGGTCATGGCGCATCTGGGCGCGCCGGACATGCGCCACGCCATCGGTTATGCCCTGAACTGGCCCGCGCGGGCGCCACTGCCGGTGGCCCGGCTGGACCTGGCACAGGCCGGGCGCCTGGATTTTCACCCCCCGGACCCAGCCCGCTATCCCGCGCTTGGCCTGGCTTGGCAGGTGATGGAAACGGGCGGTACGGCTGGCGCCGTGTTCAATGCCGCCAAGGAAGCCGCGCTTGATGCCTTCATCGACGGGCGGATCGGTTTTCTGGACATGGCATGGCTGGTTGCGGAAACGCTTGAAACCTTTGCCCGCAACAACGATATCTCGCGCGAACCGGCCTCGTTGTCAGAGGTGCTGGAAACCGATCAGGAAGCCCGCAGCCGCGCCGCCGCGCTGGCACGGGGACTGCCGCGCCCGGGTGCGGCCTAGGGAGCTTTGAATGGATCTTTTTGGCCTGTTGCCCGGTTTCGGCAACATCTTCTTCACCCTCGGGGCCTTTGTCGTGGCGCTGTCGGTGATCGTGGCAGTGCATGAATACGGTCATTATATCGTGGGGCGCTGGTCCGGCATCCATGCCGAAGTGTTTTCCATCGGTTTCGGCCCCGTGCTGTTTTCGCGCGTCGACCGGCACGGAACACAATGGCAGGTGGCCGCACTGCCCTTTGGCGGCTATGTCAAGTTCCTGGGCGATGCCAATGCGGCCTCTGCCGGTGCCGATGGCGAGGCCGTGGCACAGATGACTGCCGCGCAACGCCGGCGCACCATGCACGGGGCGCCCCTCTGGGCGCGGTCGGCCACCGTTGCGGCGGGACCGATTTTCAATTTCATCTTCTCCATCATCGTGTTTGCCACCTATATCGGCGTGCAGGGCTTGCCGGCTGACGAACCGCGCCTGGGCACGGTGCACCCCATGCCCGCACCTGCGCAGGCGATGCAGCCGGGCGATCTGATCACCGCCATCGAGGGGCAGCCCGTCGAATCGCTGACCGATTTCTTCCGTCTGGCTGATGAATTGCCCGGCGCGCCCGCGCTGAACTACACGGTTGAACGCGACGGCCGCGTGCTGCAGTTGCAGGGGCCGCACCCGGTTCCTGCGCGGGCAGAGGGAATCACCCTGCAGTCGGCGGCGCGTGAGGCGGGCTTGCAGGCAGGCGACGTCATCCTGGCCGTCAATGACCAGCCGATCTGGGCGTTTTCCGAATTGCCACCGATTGTCAGCGCGTCCGAGGGCGCACCGGTCGATCTGCTGATCTGGCGTGGTGGCGAGGAAATCTCGCTGACCCTGACGCCGCGCCGCACCGACCTGCCGCTGCGTGATGGCGGGTTCGAAACCCGCTGGCTGATCGGCCTGCAAAGTGGCGCCTTCTTCGAGCTGCCGACCCGCACCGCCGGCCCGGTCGAGGTATTGCCCCTGGCCACCCAGCAGACCTGGGATGTGATCATGCGCAGCTTTTCGGGCCTGTATCACATGGTGGTGGGGTCGATCAGCACCTGCAACCTGTCCGGGCCGATCGGCATTGCCACCACCTCGGGGGCGATGGCCGCCGATGGCATCTGGCCCTTCATCTGGTTCATTGCCGTGCTGTCGACGGCGGTGGGCCTGTTGAACCTGTTTCCGATTCCGATTCTGGACGGCGGCCATCTGGTGTTCCATGCCTACGAAGCCGTGACGGGCAAACCGCCCAGCGAGCGGGTGTTGGGCGTCCTGATGGCCATTGGTCTGGCCCTGCTGGGCACGCTGATGCTGTTTGCCATAGCGACCGATCTGTTGTGCTGACCTGCGGGTCAGGCCGCAGCGCAGCACCGCCTGGACGGGCAGCATCCGATGACAGGCCCGCTGCCTGATCGCCGCGATCCTGCCGCACTCTTGCCGCAGTTCACTGGCACTTACGCACAAAGACCCGGCTGAACCGAGACGGAGTGGCAACCATGTCCTTTTACAATCCTGCCGCCATGCGCGGCCTGCAGATGCTGTTTCGGCTGGGGTTTGACCGGCTTTGGTTTGCTGTGGCTGTCATTGTCAGCCTGGCGATTGCCGCGCAGGCGGCAGAGTTGCTGTTGCACTGGCTGGTGCCGATTCCGATCTAGGTCAGGTATTGCCTGCCGCGGCGGGCAACAACGGCCGCGCCCCGGATTGCCGGGCACACAGCGCAATGCAATCCTGGGCAGAGTCTTGCGCCAGTGTTCCGTGGGTGTTGCGGTGCCGCGTCGCGCCCGGACAAACCGCAGCAAAACCGCTGCATCGCTTTGACAATCAGTCTGCTTGCCGCTAGGCAGGAAAAAAACAGACGGCGGTAAAGCGGGGCACTGGAATGCACGGGTTTAGCCTGGCTATCACGGCATATGCGGCGGCGGCACGAACAGCCTCTGACTTCAGGCGCATAGCGTATCTATTTGCGATCTCGGTATTTTTTCTGGCGGTTGGGGCCGATGCGCAGGCGCAGACCTATCGCTTTTCCACCGTTGCGGTAGAGGGCAACCAGAATATCGACGCCGACACCGTTGCCGGTTTCGCCAGAATCGCTCGCAACCGCAGCATCAGCGCGGCAGAGTTGAACGCGGCCTATCAGCGCGTTGCCTCTACGGGGTTCTTCCGGTCGGTCGATTTCGTGCCCAGCGGCAACCGTCTGGTGATCCGCGTCCAGGAATATCCGATCATCAACCGGGTGAACCTGGAGGGAAACCGCCGCATCAATGACGACGTGTTGTTGCCCGTTATCCAGTCACGCTCTGGCGCGGTTTATTCCCCGGCGCAGGCCGAGGCCGACGCCACCGCGATGGCAGAGGTCTATGCCGCGCAGGGGCGCCTGGCCGCGCGCATCACCCCGCGGCTGATCGAGCGCGGAAGCGGCCGTGTCGATCTTGCCTTCGAGATTGTCGAGGGGCGCATGGTCGAGCTTCAGCGCATCAGCTTTGTCGGCAATCGCAGCTATTCCGACCGCCGCCTGCGCAGCGCCATCGAAAGCGCACAGGCCGGCCTGGCCAGCCCGTTCTTTCGGGTCGACAACTACAACGAGCAGCGCATCGCCCGTGACAGGGAACTGTTGCAGGATTTCTACCGGGCACGCGGCTTTGTCGATGCGCAAGTCCTGTCAGCGGTGACCGAACTGGCCAGAGAGCGGGATGGTGCCTTTGTCACCTTTACCATCCGCGAAGGGCAGCGGTACCGGTTTGGGCAGATTGACGTGATTTCCGAAATAGCCGGGATCGACCCTGCGCCCTACCGCTCTGCCATTCGTGTGCGGTCAGGCTCGCTGTTCACGCCGCAGCAACTGGAGAATCTGATCCAGAGCATGGAACGGGTCGCACAGCAGGACGGGCATCGTTTCGTGCGTGCCGAACCGCGCCTTCAGCGCAACGAGCGTGATCAGGTCATCGATGTCACCTTGGCGCTGGTGCGCGGCGACCGGGTCTTTATCGAGCGGATCGATATTCAGGGCAATGCGACCACCCGTGACAACGTGATCCGCCGCGAATTCCATGTGGCCGAGGGGGACCCGCTGAACCCGCGCGAAATCCGCGAGGCTGCGGCACGGATTCGGGCCCTGGGCCATTTCTCGGAAGTGGCCGAGACGATCCGTCCCGGCTCGGCATCGGATCAGGCCGTTGTCGATGTGCAGCTTGAGGAAACCACTACCGGTTCGCTGGGTTTCGGCCTCAGCTATGGGCGGGCAGACGGGATCGGCGGCAATGTCTCTTACGCCGAGAACAACTTTCTGGGTCGCGGGCAGCAGGTGCGGGTAACCTTTTCTACCGTGCGGACATCGCGCAGTCTGGATATGTCATTCACCGAACCCGCCGTGTTCGACCGTGACCTGGCATTCGGCCTGCAGCTTGGCTACACCCAGTCCACCCCCGGCAGCTACGAACGCTTCGGCACGCGTGTCCTGCAGTTCTCGCCATCGCTGACCTTCCCCATCAGCCGCTACGGCCGCCTGTCGGTGCGGGCGTCCCTGCTGCGTGACGAGATGCGCTTTGGTGATCCAGCCGCGCTGACCCCGCCTTTGGCTGACCGGATGTTCCAGAATGCGGCGGTCAATGACAGTGGCACCTTCCTGACCAGCTCGGTCGGTGCCACCTATACCTTTGACACGCGCCGGCGCGGGCCTGACCCTGACCGCGGCTTCTTCCTCAGCTTCAGCCCCGATGTGGCTGGCCTGGGTGGTGATCGCCGCTGGCTGCGCCTGACCGGTATGGTGGGATACGAACAGCGCATCCTGAACGGCGATGTGTTGCTGCGCGCCGAGGCCGAAGCGGGCATGATCTCGCACCGTTCCGGGCCCAGCCGCGTGATCGAGCGGTTCAACCTGGACAATGAACAGTTCCGGGGTTTCCAGCCCTATGGCATGGGCCCGCGCGGGTTCAGCATTGATCCGAACACCGGCGAGCGTATCTACAGCGATGGGTTGGGGGGCAATTACTTTGCGGTTGCCCGTCTGGAAGCGCAGTTTCCCCTGGGCCTGCCGGCTGAATACGGTGTCAGCGGTGGCGTGTTCGTCGATGTCGGGCGCCTTTGGGGGGTCGACAATGCCGCGGGCTTCAATGTCGAGGATTCGCGCAGCATCCGCGCCACCGCTGGTGTCGCCCTGTTCTGGGATTCGCCCTTTGGTCCGCTGCGGTTCAATTTCACCACGCCGCTGCGTCGTGAAGATTATGACCGGCCGCAGCGCTTTGACCTGAGCATTGCCACGCGCTTCTGATGCGGGGAGTGCTGCGGGCTATTCTTCTGGCCGGTGCCCTGTTGGGGGCGCCGGCCATTTCCGTGGCCCAGGAGGGGGGCGGCCAGTCCGGCACACCCATTCCCATAGCCGTGCTGGACGAGGATCGCTTCTTGCGCGAGTCTCAACTGGGCCAGCAGGTTCTGGCCGGTATCCGCGCAGCCGAAGAGGCGCTGGAAGCAGAGAACGAAGAGATCTCTGACCAACTGGCCGAGGAGGAACGCGCCCTGACCGCGGCCCGCGCCCGGCTGGCGCCAGAGGTCTTTCGCACCCGTGCCGATGCCTTTGCCGAACGCGTCGAGGCCATCCGCGCCGAACGGCGCGCGCGCAGCGAAGAACTGGCACGTTTTTCCGAGACCGAGGCACAGCGTTTTTTCGAGGCGGCTTTTCCGGTTCTGGTCGAGTTGATGAATGACGAAGGCATCGTTGCCATCCTGAAACCGGATGCGCTGATCATCGCGCTGGATTTCGTCGATATCACGTCGCGGGCAATCGCGCGGCTTGATGCCATCCTGCAGGATCGCCCGGCGCCATTGCCACCAGCCGAGGATGCGGAACAATAGGCACCGCCTGATCGTGCTGGCCCGAATGGCTGGCCCGAATGGCTGGCCCGTAGCGGGCTGGTCTTGCGCTGACCGGCGCAACCGCTAGGGTCGGCGCCGCCTGGGGGTATTGAAAAGGGGTCTCGATGGGCCGTTTCGATCTGGTCGCGGTCCTGATGGGGCTGGCTTTTGCGCTGATGTGGTCATCGGCCTTTA
>JAFIED010000079.1 GCA_020832805.1 Pararhodobacter sp. | reverse complement strand
CCGATGGCCTGCCAGGCCAGCTTCGGGTTGCAGGCCCCCAGGATGCGATAGCCCGGCATCTCCAGGTCCAGCTTCGATTTCATCGTGGCCTGGACATCGATCTGGGTCAGCACGCCAAACCCTTGTGCGGCCAGCGCCGCGCGGGTGCGCTGATCGACGGTCTCCAGATTGGCACCTTCGATCAGGCGGTCGATTGTATAGGGCATTGTCGTTCCTCTTGCGGCTGCGGTCATGCGACTGGTGTTTGTTGGTGCGCGATCCTGTGCCAGGATGCGCCATCCCTCACCCAGGTCGAGGCGCATAGCGCCTGATGGATCGGCACATCGGCCTTTTCAGTGCGGACGCGGTAGGCCAGCACGGCGACACCGCCCCGCCGGGTCACTGTCCGTCGGTCCATTTCGACCAGGCGCCAGCCGGTATTGGCGGGCAGATGGGCAAGGACGTCATCGCCCTGCAGGATGCCGTCGGGATAGGGCAGGATCAGGATAGCGCCGGCGGCGGTCACGCTGCGCGCGCTGTCGCGGCCGCTGGTCCACAGCGCCTCTTCCAGGCGCCAAAGGTTTTCGTCCTGCCCATGATCCGGCTCCGCTGCCGGCTTTGTCGGCTGGGTCATGCGCTCACTCCCCCGGACCGACGGCACCGAAGAAGAAGCCCTGCACCAGAAACAGGATGACGATCAATAGGGCGATGACCGGACCCGCACCCAGCGCCCCAGCGGCTGACGGAAGGGCAAGGCCCTGTCCGACGCCCTTTCTGGCGCCCTGTCCCGCCAGCCGATCCGATGCCTTCGGCAGCAGGTCCACCAGCCGCAGGATGATCGCGCCGTGATCCTGTCGCAACGCGGGAACATCGCCGAAACGGGCCAGCAGGTGCTCAAGACGACCGCGGGCATCGGCGCGCGGCAGGTCGGCCAGATCGGCGGCCTCGTCCCACGGGTCGAGGCCAAGGCGCGCCAGCGTCGACAGGACGCTGACGGTGTTCCCGCCACGATCCTCGCCGACCGCCGCATACAGGAACCCGTCGAACGGGGTTCCGCCCTGACGAAGAAAATCCATTCGGGACATCACGGCATTCCTTTTCTGACACCTTTTCGGGGGCGGGCGGCAATCCTGCAACCGGACCCTGGGCGGGGATACGGACGATCCGTCACCCTTGAGGGCCTTCTACACCACCAACTCCGCCGAAACCCTGATCCAGATCAGGAACGCGTCCGGTGGCCGGGGCCCAACCGCCGATTGCCGTCCGTCGCCCGCAACAACGCGGCCGGTCACTAACCCGGATCAGTTTCGGCGCGTCCCGGGCAGCTTAGGAACAGGGTTCAAGTCAATATCCGGCCGCCTTTGCGGGCGGACCGACTAGGTCTGCCACCGCAATGGGTCTGGCAGCTTCGCAAGCACAAGGAAATGCACAATGCCCCTGATCAATCTGATCGTCACACTGATCGTCGTTGGTGTGCTGCTGTGGCTGGTGAATACCTACATCCCGATGGACCGGAAGATCAAATCCATCCTCAACGTCGTCATCGTGATCGCCGTGATCCTGTGGCTGCTCAGTGCCTTCGGCATCCTGGGCAACATCACCGGGATCCGCGTTGGCGGCTGACGCTGCAGCACAGATGCCGGCAAGGATCACGCTGACCGGACCCGTCACGCTGGCCAGCCTGGGCGAAACCCGCGCCTTGCTCGGGGTCGGTCCAGAGGCGGCGGTCATCGATCTCTCGGGCGTGACGGCGCTGGATACGGCCGGGGCGTGGCTGATTGCGGACCGCCAGCGAACTACGGCGCGCACCGGTCAGGGCATGGGCGTGACCGGGGCCAGCCCGGCACAGGCCCTGTTGCTGCGGGCCGTGGCAGCGGCCTTGCCGACAGCGCCGTCCGGCACCGCGCCGCGTCGCCCGCGCCGGCCCGCCATCGTTTTCGCGGCCGATACTCTGGCCACGCTTGGTCAGATAGTCAGCGCCATTGCTGCCAGCATCGCCGATGCCATGGGCTTTCTGGGCCTTGTGATGGCGCGGCTGGCGCGCACGGCCCTGCACCCCTCGCGCCTGCGGGTGACCGCGATGGTCCATCACATGCATCAGGCCGGGCTGAACGCGGTGCCCATCGTGGCGCTGATGGGGTTCCTGATCGGGATCGTCCTGGCCTTTCAGGGCGCCGCACAGCTGCGGCAGTTCGGGGCCGAGGTGTTCGTCGTCGATCTGATCGCGATCTCGATCCTGCGCGAGCTGGGCATCCTGCTGACCGCGATCATCGTGGCGGGGCGGTCGGCATCCGCCTTCACCGCCGCGATCGGGTCGATGAAGATGCGCGAGGAGATCGACGCCATGCGCGTCCTCGGCCTTGATCCCATCGAACTGCTGGTCCTGCCGCGGGTGCTGGCGCTGGTGATCCTGCTGCCGGTGCTGGGCTTCATCGCCAACATGGCCGGTCTGGTCGGCGGCGGGCTGATGGCCTGGACCCAGCTTGGCATCTCGCCGGGGATGTTCCGCACCCAGCTTCTGACCAACACCGATGTGTCGCACCTGCTGATCGGCCTGTCCAAGGCGCCGGTCTTTGCGCTGATCATCGGCGTGGTTGGCTGCCATCAGGGGATGCAGGTCGGCGGCAATGCGGAATCGCTGGGCAACCGCACCTCGCGTTCGGTGGTGGTGGCGATCTTTCTGGTGATCGTGGTCGATGCGCTGTTCTCGGTCTTCTTTTCGGTCTGGGGGATCTGATGGCCGGCGCACCCGTCATTTCGGTCCGCAACCTGACCACCCGCTTCGGGGCGACGGTGGTGCATGAGGGGCTGGACCTCGATGTGCTGCGCGGCGAGGTGCTGGGCGTGGTCGGCGGGTCGGGCACCGGCAAGTCGGTGCTGCTGCGCTCTATCGTCGGGCTGAAGCGGCCCAGCGCCGGGCAGATCACGGTGCTGGGCACCGATGTGCTGAACGCGGATCCGGCCGCGCTGCACGCGGTGCAGAACCGCTGGGGGGTGATGTTCCAGGACGGGGCGCTGTTTTCCTCGCTGAGCGTGCGCGAGAATGTCGAGGCCCCGATGCGCGAGGGGGTGGGCCTTGACGCGTCCACCCGCGCCGCACTGGCCGATCTGCGGATCGCGCTGGTAGGCCTGCCCCCCGCGGCGGGCGATCTGTTCCCGTCCGAGCTTTCGGGCGGGATGCGCAAGCGCGCGGGGCTGGCCCGGGCGCTGGCGCTGGACCCCGAGATCCTGTTTCTGGACGAACCC
>JAFIED010000073.1 GCA_020832805.1 Pararhodobacter sp. | reverse complement strand
TGCCCGCCCGGCATTTCATGTAGATAAACCTCTGAACTGGGGGCCTGCTGGCCGGTCTCGAAGGCCGTGTAATGCGCGCGCACCATCTCCCAGTAGTTCGAGATTTCGCGGATCACGCCCATATCCAGCCCGGTGTCGCGGTCGGTGTGGCGCAGGGCCTCTACCACCGAGCCCAGCGTGGCCTGGCTGGTGTTGCCTGACAGCGCGTCCATCGCGGCATCGGCGGCATCCACGCCTTCCTCGGCGGCGGCAAGGATGGTGGCGATGGCCGCGCCCGATGTGTCATGCGTGTGGAAATGGATGGGCAGGTCTACCGCATCCTTCAGCGCGCGGAACAGTTGACGCGCGGCAGGCGCCTTCAGCACACCGGCCATGTCCTTGACCCCCAGCACATGCGCGCCGGCAGATTCCAGGTCCTTGGCCATGCGAATGTAGTACTGCAGATCGTATTTCGGGCGCGCCGGGTCCATCAGATCGCCGGTATAGCAGATCGTGCCCTCGCAGATGCGGCCGGTTTCCAGCACCGCGTCCATGGCCACGCGCATGTTCTCGACCCAGTTCAGGCTGTCGAAGACGCGAAACACATCGATCCCGGTATCGGCGGCCTGCCGCACAAAGGCCTGCACCACATTGTCGGGGTAGTTGGTATAGCCCACCCCGTTCGAAGCGCGCAGCAGCATCTGTGTCAGGATATTGGGAATGCGTGCGCGCAGGTCGCGCAGGCGCTGCCAGGGACATTCCTGCAAGAAGCGATAGGCCACATCAAAGGTGGCGCCCCCCCAGCATTCGACGCTGAACAGACCCGGCAGATTGGCGGCATAGGCCGGCGCCACACGGATCATGTCGATACTGCGCATGCGGGTTGCCAGCAGCGACTGATGCGCGTCGCGCATGGTGGTGTCGGTGATCAGCAACCGCTGTTGCGCCTTCATCCAGTCGGCCACTGCCCTGGCGCCCTGTTCATCCATCAGGGTCTTTGTGCCCGCCGGTGGCGTGTCGGTGCGCAGGGCAGGGGGTTTGGGCGTGCGCGGCTGCGCGGCGGGCCGGGGGCGGCCTGCGGTTTCGGGGTGACCGTTGACGGTGATGTCGGCCAGATAGGTCAGTATCTTTGTGGCCCTGTCGCGCCGTTTCCGGAAATTGAACAGGTCCGGCGTGGTGTCGATGAAGCGGGTCGTATAGGTGTCGTCCAGAAATGTGGGGTGTTTCAGCAGGTTCTCGACAAAGGCGATATTGGTGCTGACACCCCGGATACGGAATTCGCGCAGCGCCCGGTCCATGCGCGCGATGGCTTCCTGCGGGGTGGGCGCCCAGGCGGTCAGTTTCACCAGCAGCGAATCGTAATAGCGCGTGATCACCCCGCCGCTATAGGCCGTGCCGCCATCCAGGCGGATACCCATGCCATGCGCCTCACGAAACGCGGTGATGCGGCCATAATCGGGGATGAAGTTGTTGAGCGGGTCCTCGGTGGTGATGCGCGTCTGCAGGGCGTGGCCGGACAGGCTGATTTCTTCCTGCCGGGCGTGGCCCGTGGCCTCTGACAGGGGCGCGCCCTCGGCAATGCGGATCTGTGCGCGCACGATGTCGATGCCGGTCACTTCTTCGGTGACCGTGTGTTCGACCTGGATACGCGGGTTGACCTCGATGAAATAGAAGCGCTCGGTCTCCATATCCATCAGGAATTCGACGGTGCCGGCGTTCTGATAGCCGACCGCCCGGCCGATCTTAAGCGCCAGGTCGCAGACCTCGGCGCGCTGGGCGTCGGAAAGATAGGGGGCGGGGGCGCGTTCGACGACCTTCTGGTTGCGCCGCTGCACGGTGCAGTCGCGTTCATACAGATGGTAGAGTCCGCCGTGATGGTCGCCCAGCAACTGCACCTCGACATGGCGCGCGCGGGTGATCATCTTTTCAAGATAGCCCTCGCCATTGCCAAAGGCGGCTTCGGCCTCGCGCCGGCCCTCGCGGATTTTCGCTTCCAGCTCGTCAGGCCCGTCGATCGCGCGCATGCCGCGCCCGCCGCCCCCGTGGCTGGCCTTCAGCATCAGCGGAAAGCCGATTTCCGCCGCTTCCTCGCGGATCGCGCCCATGTCCTCGCCCAGCACATCCGTTGCCGGGATCACCGGCACGCCGGCCTTGATGGCCACGCGCCGGGCGCTGGCCTTGTCACCCAGGGCGCGCATCGTCTCGGCACGCGGGCCGATAAAGGTGATGCCGGCCTCGGCACAGGCATCCACCAGCGCCGGGTTCTCGCTAAGCAACCCGTAGCCGGGATGGATGGCATCGGCGCCGGCCTCGCGCGCGGCGCGGATGATTTCCGGGATCGACAGATAGGCCGCCACCGGCCCCAGCCCCTCGCCGATGCGATAGGCCTCGTCGGCCTTGAACCGGTGCAGGCTCAGCTTGTCCTCTTCGGCATAGACGGCAACCGTGCGCTTGCCCATCTCGTTGGCCGCGCGCATCACGCGGATGGCGATCTCGCCGCGATTGGCGATCAGGATCTTGCGGAAATCAGCCATGACAGCCCCTTGAAATGCCGGATAGGTCTGGTGTCTAGCCCGGTTTCCGCGCTGCAGCAAAGCATTTGTCACCTTGCGTCATACTGTGCCATCGCGGGTACGGGCGCGCAACGTGCAGGGCGTGGTCAGGCCCAGCTGGTGCATGTTGGCGATCAGGTCGTCGCGCAGGATATGGTCCAGATGCGCCGGGCCTGCCGGGCCCAGGGCGGCCAGCGCGTCATGCCATGCCCGGCCCAGCATGACGAAATTCGCGCCCTGTGCGATCAGGCGCAGGATATCCAGCCCGCCATCGACCCCGCCATCGGCGATCAGCGGCAGATCAGGCACGGCCGCGCGGATCGCGGGCAGCACATCGGCCACCGCCGGGCAGCCGTCGAACTGGCGGCCGGCGTGGTTTGATACCCAGACGGCATCCACGCCTTCGGCCTGCGCGCGGGCCGCGTCCTCTGGCCGCAGCACGCCCTTCAGCACCAGCGGGCCATCCCACAGGTCACGCAGCGCCTGCACATAGGCCCAGTCCGGGTTGACCCGCAGCTGATAGCCGGCATGGGCGGTCGATGGGGCATTGCTGTCGATCTTCAGGTATTCATCCATCAGCCGCAGCCGGGGAATGCCGTGGCGCAACGTGCCCAGGCTCCAGCCCGGGCGCAGGGCGGCCTGCCAGATCATGCGCGGGGTCTTTTTGGGCGGGATCGCCAGATCGGCGCGGCGCTGGCGTTCGCGCCGTGAGGTGCCCGGCACATCGACCGTCAGCACCAGCACGCGAAAGCCCGCCCTGCGCGCGCGCTGCACGATATCGGCGCGGATGCCCGGATCGGCAGGCGGATAAAGCTGGAACCAGCCCATCGCGCCGGCCAGCGGGCCAATCTCTTCGGGCAGGCGGGTGGCGACGGTGGACAGGCCATAGGGAATGCCATGCGCAGCGGCATGGCGCGCCAGTGCAGCCTCGGCGCCGGGCCAGATCAGGCCGGACATGCCCACCGGGGCAATGCCGAAAGGGGCGCTGTAATCGGTGCCCAGCAGGCGGGTGTCCAAGGCGGGTGCCAGCGGGCCGGCCAGCACGCGCGGGGTCAGCCGAATGCCATCCAGCGCAGCGCGGTTGACGGCTTTCACCGCTTCGGTGCCGGTGGCGCTATCCAGGTATTCCCAGACGAAATGCGGCAGCCGACGGCGGGCACGTGCCCGCAGGTCCGACAGGGCAGGATAGCGCAGGTCGGGGTTCACGCAACGCTCCTGCCACGGGCCGGGCCACAGACTGGACCACAGGCCGGGGCAGGGCGCGCGGCCAAAGGCATGGCATGGGCGGGCAGAGGGCGGGTCGATGTCATGGGCGCGCGCGCCTATTCTAGCCGGGGCGTGCCGGCGTCATCATAGATCTGCACCAGCATGCAATCCATGATCCAGGGGCGCCCGCTGGACTCGCACAACAGGTCGGCGACACGTTCAGCCATGGCCTGATCGGGCAGGCCACAGATGAACTCGTGCCAGTGCAGACCCTCTTGATGCATCACGAACAGATCGATCGACCAGCCGGCAGGCTGGCACCAGGCAGAGACCAGGCAATCGGTCTCCAGCGCACCGGACGCCATGCAGGTTTCCCGCGCCGCATCGATGGTTCGGGTCATGTCGCTGCCGGTGGCGACGCCCAGGCCCATTTCGGGCGCCTGCACAAAGGCAATCCCCGCCGGCATGTCACTCAAAGCCGCATTCGGCATGGCGCCCAGTGCCACCCCCGCCGCAGCGACCCAAAGACCCGTGATTGTTGCCCGCATCATACCCGCCGTTTCTGTTCTCGCCGCCAGCATTCCGAAGTTGGCCACCAAAGCGACAGCAACGCAAGCCCCGGCGCGGTCAAGGTCGTGGAAACGGCAGCCGTACAGCCTGCAGATGGTCCGGGATGGCATCGCCGTGCAGGCCGATCGTGGCTGGCAGGCTGGCGCAGGGCGACCGCCTTTTGTTGCGTTCCAGCGGAAAACCCGCAGGGCAGACGCCGCGCGCATCACGGCTGCAAAAACAAATGCCGCGTTCCATGCCGCTGTTGCAGGCCGCGGGGCATTCGGCGGGATCGACCGTGATGGCGCGCAGGTCCGACAGGGTCAGCCCATATGCCGCCAGGGCGCGGGTGACCTGAACGCGCAGCCGGGGGTCGACCTCGTGCCTTTCATAGGTCTGTGTCGCATCAGGCATCGGCGGCAGGGCGCCGGGACGGCCAAGCGCACCTGTCAGCAGGGCTATGCCCAGCATGACAAGCAAGACGCCAACGCCAAGGATGATGCGCCTCAGACCCATTTCGCCAACGGTGGCAGGCTCATCAGCACGGCATTGGCATCATGCCCCGTGGCCAGACCGAACTTGGTGCCCCGGTCATAGACCAGATTGTATTCGGCATAGAGCCCGCGATGAATCAGTTGCAGGTCCTTCTCGCCCGGACCGAAATCCTGCACACGGCGCCTTTCCACCAATGGGCAGAAGGCCGGCAGAAAGGCTGCGCCCACCGCCCGGGTAAAGGCGAAATCCGCCGCCCAGCTGTCACCAACCGCACCGCCGGTGTTCAGATCGTCAAAGAAGATGCCCCCGACGCCGCGCGCCCGCCCGCGATGGGGGATGAAGAAATACTCATCCGCCCAGGCCTTGAACCGCGCGTAATAGCCGGCGTCATGGGCATCGCAGGCCGCCTGCATCTGCGCGTGGAAATGCGCCGTGTCCGCGGCATAGTCGATACAGGGGTTCAGGTCGGCGCCGCCGCCGCACCACCAGGCATCCGGGGTCCAGAACATGCTGGTGTTCATGTGCACGGCCGGGCAATGCGGGTTCTGCATATGCGCGACAAGGCTGATGCCAGAGGCCCAGAAGCGTGGGTCGGCCGCCATCCCGGGCACTCCGCGCGCGGCCATCGCGGCCTGCGCCTGGGCGCCCAGTTCTCCATGGACGGTCGATATGTTGACACCCACCTTTTCAAAGACACGCCCGCCGCGCATGACGCTCATCAGCCCGCCGCCGCCCTTGCCACCGTCGCGTTCCGTGGGCGTGACCTCGAACCGGCCTGGCGGCTGATCGGCCATCGGGCCCGTGGTGTGGCTGTCCTCCAGTGCCTCGAAGGCACCGACGATACTGTCACGCAATTCGCCGAACCAGCCGGCGGCGGTTTCCTTGCGCTTGTCGAAATCGATTTCGGTGGCGGCACTGTCTGGCATGGCGGGTTCTCCGGGCTTTGGCCCCCTGTCTAGCAAGGCTGACAGGAGCTTGACCAGACAGGATCGACGCCACCGCCGGTCGATGAAAGGTCGGTTTACGCAGGAACCCGGGGGCGGTGCCTGTCAGGGCAGCCCGCGACCGTGAAGATCGGCCGGCCCGGCATGGCGCGATGGCGTGGCCGCCAGGCCACAGACGCAGCGCCAGCCTGGCACCGGGGTGCTTGCCGTCGATGCGCCCGCCCGGCCGACGAGCCGTGCACCCAGCGGACCATCGGGTTCAAGCCGTTTGCCCGTTTCCATGCATAGCCCCGCCATGAGGGGCCAGCCAGACGCGGCGCATGAACGGGCCTGCTGCGGAAAGGCCGCGCGCGCAGCGGGGGCGTCATCGAAAACGGTCCATCAGCCTTTGCAGAGGCGAGCGGGGGTCGTTTTCCGGCGCCGGCGGCGTGGCGGCGGTCGTCGACCCTGGGGGGGGCTTGCCAGCTGTCTGCCCGCCTTTCTGCCCGCCTGTCTGGGGCGCTGCCGTGGCGGTGGTGGCGGGTCTGTCCCCCTGCCGCGCCTGGCCGGTGTTGCGCGCCGGTGCGGTGCGGGCGGCGACGGCGTTCAGAAATCGCGCGCCCTCTCCGGCGGCCAGCGCGGGCGCGCCGTCGCTGATCCCGCGCATCAGGTCGTCCAGCCAGTCGGCATCGGCCTTGGCGAAATCATGCAGCACATAGCCCGAGACCAGATCCTTGCGCCCCGGATGGCCAATGCCCAGCCGCACCCGTGCAAAGCTTTCGTCCAGATGTGCGATGATCGAACGCAGCCCGTTATGGCCGGCATGCCCGCCGCCCTGTTTCAGCCGGCACTTGCCGGGGGCGAGGTCCAGTTCGTCATGAAAGACCGTCAGCGCCTCGGCGCCCAGCTTGAAAAAGCGTGCCGCCTCGCCCACCGCCTGACCAGAGCGGTTCATGAAGGTCTGCGGCTTGATCAGCATCAGCTTCTCTCCGCCCAGCCGCCCCTCGGCGACCTGGGCCTGAAACCGGGCCCGCCAGGGCGAAAACCCGTGGTCGGCGGCAATCCGGTCCAGCGCCATGAAGCCGATGTTGTGGCGGTTGCCGGCATATTGCGCGCCGGGGTTACCCAGACCGACCCAGAGTTTCATGGCTTGGGGCTCCTTTTGGGGTTGCGCCGGGGCGGGGCGGGGCGCGCGTGGCGTTGCCGTGTGGTGGGGCAGTTCTAGCGCGGGCGGGCACGACAGGAAACCGGCATGCAAAAGGCCCCGTCCGTGCGGGACAGGGCCGATGCAGGATCATGTGCCGTGGCACGGTTGCACGTGAGGAATTATTCTTCCGTTTCCGCGCTCTCGGCCTCGTCGTCGCCGCCATCGGCTTTCAGGCCGCGTGGGGCGGCCAGGTTGGCGATGACAAAATCGCGGTCAACCGTGACTTTCGCGCCTTCGGGCAGAACCACGTCGCTGATGTGAATGACGTCGCCGATCTGCTTGCCGGTCAGATCCACGGTGATCTTTTCGGGGATATCGCCGGCCACCACGTTCAGTTCCACCTCGGGGCGCACCACGGTCAGGGTGCCGCCCTTCTTCAGGCCCGGTGCAGCAGCGTGGTTGATGAATTCCACGTTGATGAACAGCTTGATCCGCGAGGTGCGGCGCAGGCGCATCAGGTCGACATGCATCGGCAGGTCCTTGACCACGTCGCGCTGTACGCCGCGGCAGATGACGCGCACGTCTTCATGTCCCTCGACCTTGAGGTTCCACAGTTTCGACAGGAAGCGCCCCTCTTTCAGGCGTTTCAGCAGATAGTTGTAGTTCAGATCGATGGACAGCGGTTCCGCACCGCCACCATAAACAACGCCAGGTACCTTGCCTTCGCGGCGAGAAAGACGGGCGGCCCCCTTGCCTGTCCCCGTGCGTACCTCGGCGATCAGATCAGGGATCTCACCAGCCATTTTGGTCACTCCAGTTTGTCATGTTCATCATGCGCTCCTCCAAGGGGGATCACGCATGTGGGCGCGGCCATAGACCGAATCAGCACCAAAGGAAAGGGGAAAGGCACGCTTGCCGGTACCCGGCGCGCATGCTTTGTTGCCGCCGACGCCGCCAGAGACCCCATGTGACTGATCGCCCGCTGCCTGTCCATCCGTTCCTGCTGCCGCTTGCCGTGTCGCGCGCGCCGGTGGCGGGCTTCATGGCGATGGGCGTCGTCTGGGGCGCGCTGATGGCGTCGATGCCGGATATCAAGGCGCAACTGGGCGTGGGCGACGGGGCGCTGGGCGGGTTGCTGCTGTTCGCCTCGCTGGCCGCGATCGCCATGATGTTCGCCGCCCCCCGGATGGGCCGATGGCTGGGGCCGGCGGCGCTGCCTCTGGGCACGGTGGTGATGGGGCTGGCGGTCATGTTGCCCGCGCAGGACTTCGGCCCGGCGTTTTTCGTGGGTGCCATGCTGGTCATGGGGGGCTCGTCGGGCGCGGCCGAGGTCTGTTTCAACGCGCGCATCAGTACGCTGGAATCCGGTGCACAAGGCAGGGGGCAGCGCATGGCGCTGATGAACCTGAACCACGCGCTGTACTCCTTTGCCTATGCCGGCGCTGCCGCGCTGACGGGGCTGGCGCGCGCGGCGGGCTGGGCGCCCACCGCGATTCTGGGCGCCGCGGGCCTGGTTGCGCTGGCGCTGGCACTGATGGCGAT
>JAFIED010000050.1 GCA_020832805.1 Pararhodobacter sp. | reverse complement strand
GTCGCCGATCTTCAGAAAGCCCATCAGGCCCGCCGACTTGCCGCCGCCCGAAAGCTTTTCACCCTCGCCGCGAAGGCTGGAGAAATTGGTGCCGGTGCCCGAGCCGTCCTTGAACAGCCGCGCCTCGCGGACCCACAGATCCATGATGCCGCCATCATTCACCAGATCGTCGCTGACCGACTGGATGAAGCAGGCATGGGGCTGCGGGTGTTCATAGGCGGATTTCGATTTCACCAGCTTTTGGGTAAAGGGGTCGACATAGAAATGCCCCTGGCTGGGCCCGTCGATACCATAGGCCCCGTGCAGGCCAGTGTTGAACCATTGCGGGCTGTTGGGCGCGCCCATCTGCGCGGCCAGCATGAAGCGCATCTCGTCGAAATACGCGCGGGCGTCCTCTTCGGTGGTGAAATAGCCACCCTTCCAGCCCCAATAGGCCCCGGCGCCCGCCAGCCGGGCGAACACCTGCTTGGACGAGCTTTCGCCAACGTAGCGCTCGCCCTCGGGCAATTCGGCCAGCGCGGCCTCGTCAGCGACCGAGCGCCACAGGAAGTCGGGCACGCCCTTTTCCTTGACGCGCTTCAGCCGCGCGGGCACGCCGGCCTTGCGGAAGTACTTTTGCGCAATCACGTCAGAGGCCACCTGGCTCCAGCTTTCGGGCACCTCGACCGCATCGTTGCGGAAAACGATGGTCCCGTCGGGGTTGCGAATCTCTGACACCGTGGTGGTGAAGTTCAGCGCCGCATAGGCGTCCCGCCCCTCTGTGGTGAATTTACGCTCGATCCGCATTGCCTGTCCCCTATGTCTGCCTGACGTATGTGTCCGTTCCCTGATGCCAACCGGCAACAATCCGGCAGTCGGTATCATTCGCCCGTGCCAGACATGGCACAGCGCTGCCATCCCCGGCACAGAAGTGCCGGGCGCGCGTGTCGGTGGCGGTCTGATTACCTACTGCTCTGCTGTTGCCGTCCGAGCCTTACTACATATGGTGGCCCGTTTGTCAGCCAGCACAAACTGCCGTAGTGTTGAGGAGTCGTCAACAGATTCGTGTCGGGTTTGTGAAAAAAACCACCACATCTGGGAGGGCCCCGCGATTTGCCCACTACAGGTGGCGTGACGCGTGGCAATGCGGCAACAGCCGCCGGCCGGATTCAGGCCCCCGCGCCGCAGGTGGGCACAGCGGCGTTGACAGATAACGGTGAAAAATGCCGGGCCAGAAAATCCAGGACCTCGGGCGCAACGGTCTGGGGTGCTTCCTCATGCGCCAGGTGCCCAAGGCCCGACAGCGCAACATACTCACCCGCCGGCAGCCAGCCGGACGCCCTGTGCGACACGGTCGCCGGTACCGCCACATCGCCCGCACCGGCAATCAGGCGCACGGGCAGGGCGATCTGGGGCAGGCGTTCCAGCAGCGGCTCCAGGCGCCAGTCGGCCATCATGCCCAGTGTCGCCTCGACATGCGCCGGCATGGTGAACAAGGCGCGGTAGAGTATCAGATCGGCCGCCGGCAAGGTCGATCCGGTGGCCGCGATCACCCGCTCCACCCGCATGGGCTGGCGGGCGTAGCGCGTCACCAGATGGGCCATGAACGGGCTGAGGGTCATGGCGCGGGCCAGTTTCGGAAACAGCCAGCCGGCAAAACCGTCGAACGGGCCCAGCGCGGCATTGATGCCGATCACGCAGGCCGGGCGCAGCGGCATGATCTCGGCCAGGCGCAGGGCGATGGCGGCGCCGGCGGAATGGCCGACAATTGCGCCCGGGCGCCAGTTCTGGTCCTGGCACAGTGCCACCAGATCGTCGGCCATCGCATCAAGGCCAAAGCGCCTGCGCCCGGCACGGGTAAACCCCTGACCGGGCAGGTCAGGCGCGATCAGCCGGTAGCCGGGCAGATGCGGGCGCAGCCCCGCCCAGCTATGCGCCGAGGCGCCGGCGCCGTGCAGCAACAGTACATCCGGCCCTTCGCCGGTGATCTGCACATGCCAGTCATGCGGCTTGCACAGGATGCGCCGAGAGGCCGCGCGCAGCGGCCAGTCGCGCGGCAAACGGTCGGGCAGAGCCCGCGCGCCCATCCTCAGGTGTCCAGCGCCGCGCCCAGCGCGGCGGACAGCTGCGCGGCACGGGCGCGCGGCAGTACCAGCGATTCGCCGCCCATGGCAGCGGCCAGCGCGTTCAGCGCGGGTTGCGGGCGCGTGCCCGTGTCGATGACCAGCGCGCGGGTGCCCGTGGCGGCAATGGCGCGGGCCGCGCGGGTGGCATCCTCGGTGGCGGGCCCGCGGGCGGCGCTGCCATCCAGCGCGATATTCGCCCGCCCGTCGGTCAGCAGCGCGATGATCGGCGTCATGCCGCGGGCGCGTGCCATCACCGCCGCCTCGCCGGCCACCTGCAGACCCGCCGCCAGCGGCGTGCCGCCGCCGCCGGGCAGGCCCGCCAGCCGACGCTTTGCCTGAACCAGCGAACGCGTGGGTGGCAGCGTCAGTTCGGCTGCCGTGCCGCGAAAGGTAACCAGCGCGACATGGTCGCGCCGTGCATAGGCGGCAGCCAGCAGCAGTTCGACCGCCCCCTTGGCCTCGGCCAGGCGGGCCACGGCCTGGCTGCCGGAAGCATCGACGACAAAGATCAGTACCCGGTCGGCGCGTTCCTCATACCGGCGGATGCGCAGGTCGCCGGGCAGGATCGCCAGCCGCCCATGCCGTTGCAGGGCGGCGCGGACACCCTGCCAGGGGGCCGCCGCACGCAGGGTGGCGACAAGATCGATACGTTTGCCGCCACCGGGCAGGCCGGGGCGCGCGGGCAGGGGGCGGCCGCGGCTGTTGACGCGCCGCGCGGCACCCGCGCCGCTGCCCCTGGCGCGCAGGATGCGGGCGGCGCGGGCCCCCTCCAGCCGGGCCAGCAGGTCTGGCGGCAGGGCGGCGCGCGCAGCCTCGACCAGGATCTCGGCGGGCAGGGCGTCTTGCGGGGTCTGGCTGTCGGTATCCTCTGGCGCCTGATCCGCGGGTGGCGGCGGCGCGGGCGGCGGCGGCGGTTCTGTCTGGTCCTCGGTCGCCTGATCCTGCGGCAGGATGGTCGCCCGATGGGCATAGACCAGTTCGGCGGCTGTGTTCAGATCATCATCGGTGACGCTGTCATGCCCGCGCCATGCGGCGGCGGCACGGGCGCAGGCCAGCGCCAGAATCGGCGCGCGGGCACTGTGAATACCCAGCAGGGCGGCGGCGCGCACCAGCGTATCCAGCGCGCCGTCCCGGTGCGGCAGCGCGGCAAGCCTGGCGCGCGCCTCGGCCAGGGCGCCGGGGGCCAGGACAACCGGCGCCGAGTCGCCCCAGCCCATGGCGTCGAGCGACAGGAACAGGCCCAGCCGGTCGGCCAGCGCCGGGGGCAGGCATTCGTCGGCGTTCGCGCCCTCGTCCAGCGCGATCAGGCAGGGGCGCGCAGGGTCGCCCGGAAGCCCGGCATCCAGCGCCTGCGACAGCCGCGCGGCCAGCCCCGGCGGGCAGCGTTCGGCCATGGTCAGCGTGAAGGCACCGCCCTGCGCCAGCAGGCCCGTGCCGTGTACCGGCCGCCCTTCGGCCAGCGTCGCGCCCAAATCCAGCCCGCCGAAGAGCGCGCCATCGTCGATGGCCGGATGCAGGCGGCGGGGGGCAAGGGGCGCCAGCGCCCCGGTGACGCGGTCACGCAGCGGGCAGGCGCGGGCGCGCAGCCACAGCCCGCCAAGACCGCCGGGGTTGACCGCCAGCAGCGTGAGGGCCAGCGCGACCCGGTCCCAGGGGGCGGGCGGTGCGGGGCGGCGGCCCGGGGGGGTGGCGGTGTCGTCAAAGGGGGACATGGCGCAAGGTCATG
>JAFIED010000048.1 GCA_020832805.1 Pararhodobacter sp. | reverse complement strand
CGGGGCCGTCCGCGCCCGCGGCACCACCCCAGGCCAAGACGCCAAGGCATAGGAGAGCCGCATGCTTGAAACCCCCTGGATAGCCGTGTTGGGCGCGCTGTTCCTGTGGTGGTTCTTCACCGGCATCCTGCTGTGGCGCGTCCACCGCGCCGACAGGGGCGGGCCGGATGATCACACCTGGTCGGCGATACTGAGCCTTCCCTTGCTGGCCGCCGGCGTGCTGGGCGTCAATGCCACGCTGGGCGATCCGTCGGCGCAAGGGGTCTGGATCGCGTTTCTCTCGGCCCTTGCCATCTGGGGCTGGATCGAACTGGCCTTTCTTTCCGGCGTCATCACCGGCCCCGTGCGCACCCCCTGCCCGCCCGGTGTGTCAGGGGCAGAACGGTTCTGGCGCGCCTTTGGCACCATCGCCTGGCATGAGGCCGCGCTGGTGATCGCCCTTTCGGGCCTCATCTGGTCTGCCATCGGGGCAGAAAACACCTTCGCGCTCTGGACTTTCCTTGTGCTGTTCCTGGCGCGGATCTCGGCCAAGCTGAACCTGTTCCTGGGCGTGCCGCGCATCAACACCGACTTTCTGCCTGGGCCGCTGAAGCACCTGTCCAGCTATTTCCGCCAGGGCTCGGTCAGCGGCTTCTTTCCGCTGTCGGTGACGCTGCTGGCCCTTGGGCTGGGCTGTTTCATCGAACGGCTGTGGTCTGCCAGTGACACCGGCGCGGTGATCGGCTTCACCCTGCTGGCGGCGCTGACCGCGCTGGCGCTGCTGGAACACTGGTTCATGGTCTGGCGGGTGCGCGACGACAAGCTGTGGCGCTTCCTGCTGCCCGACCCCGACACAACCACAAAGACAACAACGACAAGACTGCGAGAGGACCCCCATGGATTTTGACAGCCATTTCCGCGGCGCCCTGGAGGCGCTGAAGGCCGAAGGCAACTACCGTGTCTTTGCCGAGCTGCAACGCAAATGCGGGGCCTTTCCGAAGGTGCGCCACTATGATGCCGAAGGCGAGGGCGAGGTAACGGTCTGGTGTTCCAACGATTATCTGGGCATGGGCCATCACCCCGATGTGGTGGGCGCCATGGTCGATACCGTGCGCGAATGCGGCACCGGCGCCGGGGGCACGCGCAACATTTCAGGCAATAACCACCTGCACCGCATACTGGAGGGGGAGCTGGCCGATCTGCATGGCAAGGAAGACGCGCTCCTGTTCACCAGCGGTTACGTGTCGAACTGGGCGGCGCTGTCGACGCTGGGCGCGAAGATCCCAAATGCTGTCATCCTTTCGGATGAAAAGAACCATGCCAGCATGATCGAGGGCATCCGCCATTCGCGCGCCGACAAGGTGCTGTGGAAACATAACGACTGGCGCGACCTGGACCGAAAGCTGAAGGCCGTGGGCGACCGGCCGAAGATCGTGGCGTTTGAATCGGTCTATTCCATGGACGGCGATATCTGCCCGATGCGCGAGATCGTCGAGGTGGCCGAGGCGCATGGCGCCATGACCTATCTGGACGAGGTGCACGCGGTCGGCATGTATGGCCCCCGCGGCGGCGGCATATCCGAAGAGCGCGGGCTGGCCGACCGGATCACCCTGATCGAGGGCACGCTGGGCAAGGCTTATGGCGTGGTCGGCGGCTATATCACCGGCAGCCATGCACTCTGCGATTTCATCCGCTCCTTTGCCAGCGGTTTCATCTTCACCACCGCCCTGCCGCCCGGCGTGGCGGCGGCGGCCACGGCCTCGATCCGGCATCTGAAGGCATCCAGCGCCGAGCGCGCGGCGCAAAAGGCCAATGTCGCCTGGCTGCGGGCGCGGCTGGACCGCATGGGCATCCCACATCAGGCCAATGAAAGCCACATCATCCCGGTCATGGTGGGCGATCCGGTAAAATGCCGGATGATCAGCGATATCCTGATGAAGGAATGGGGCATCTACGTCCAACCCATCAACTACCCCACCGTGCCGCCCGGCACGGAACGCCTGCGCATCACCCCCGGGCCGCTGCATACAGAGGCGGACATGGAGCATCTGGTGCAGGCACTGTCGGCCCTATGGCGCCAATGCGCGCTGGCGCATGCCGTTGCGTGAGCGCAGACCAGGCCGGCCAGGTCCGTTCCCTCTGATCACGGCGTGCAGGGTTTGCACACCGGTCTGTCCGGGGCGCCCGGATTGCGGCGCCCTGGCGACATGCGCGATGTCATGCATGCGCAAGTGCTTGCCGATGCGCACAGCAGCTTGACCTGAAGGGACCAGAAGATTGTGGTAATCCGTTTGCGCTGTGCTACGTAAAACCAAGGACCAACGAGGAGGTTATCCGAATGAAACGACTGTTTCTTGCTGCTGCGATCCTGTCGCTGGGTGCGGCACCCGCCCTGGCCGGTGACCCCGCAGCGGGTGAGGCTGCATTCAACCAGTGCCAGACCTGCCATGTCGTCGCCAACGAGGAAGGCGAGGTTCTGGCCGGGCGTGCAGGCCGCCAGGGGCCCAACCTGTATGGCATCATCGGCCGTACCGCCGGCACGGTAGAGGGGTTCCGCTATCAGGCATCGCTCGTGCAGGCGGGCGAAGAGGGTCTGGTCTGGGACGAAGAGAACCTGGTGCCCTACTTGCTGAATCCGCAGGATTTCCTGCGCGAAACGCTTGATGACCGCCGCGCCCGGTCCGGCATGACGCATCGCGTGCGCAACGAGGACATGGCGCGCGATCTGGTTGCCTTCCTGGCCCAGTTCGGCGAGGCTCCCGCGGCCGAAGATGGTGGTGACGACGAGGAAGCCGCCGCCGATTGAGCCGCCTTGCCCTGATGCATGAAAATCGCCCCGCCTGTGCGGGGCGTTTTTCGTCTTGCTGCATCGGCCGCCGAGTCACCCAGGCATGAGGGCGTTTCGGTGGAAACCTGGACAGGCTGGAACCTGCGTCTACTGTCAGGCGACGAGCGTCAGACGATCGCCGCATTGGTGCGGGCTGCCAGCCCGCCCTTGACCCAGGCCTGCAGAACCCGCCAGGCCACGAGCAGGGTCAATGCCGTCGCCAGCAGCAGCAGGGCCATGCCGCCCCACAGCCCCGGCCCACCCGGCAGCGTCGACAGCACAGCATTTGCCAGGGCCGCCAGCGGAAAGGTCAGCGCACCCCACAGCGGGCTGTAACCTGCCTGCCCCACCCAGCGCGCCGCGCCGGCCAGCAGCAGCGCAAAGCCGATGCCGGCCAGGGCAAATCCCAGGGCCGCTGCCGGCCATCCCAGCAGCGACAGAACCAGCGAAAACAGCGCCGCAGGGGCTGCGTGAATGGCCAGCAAGGGCCGCAGCGGCGCAGGGGGCGCTGCCCTGAGGAACTGTTGCAGGCTGGCCAGCCAGATGACGGCGGCCAGGATCAGTGTGATTGCCACGATGATGCCCGACAGGGCCGTCCAGCCCAACGGTACCAGTGTCAGCGGGGCAATGACATGGCCCACAAGGACCAGATGAAAGACCGGGCTGACGCGGCGGGCCTCGGCCGGGCCGATCGCCAGCTGGCGCAGGAACAGCACGCCGACAAGCGCCAGAAAGGCCATGCCCGCAAAGGCCAGCACCCTTGCCAGCGCAGGGGCATAGGGCACCAGGGCCGCCGCCATCAGCATCACGCCCAGTGCCGCGGCCGCCACCCCCGCCTGCCCCGGCAGCACGCGCAATTCCTCGGCCAGCACCGCGGGTCGGCGCAGGGGTTTTGACAGCCATGCGGTCAGGGCAAAGACGAAAAGCAGCGTGATGCCACCCAGTGCCGCCTCGGCCAGCCCCGCCATCGGTTCGCTGCCCAGCCGCGCCGCCAACAGCCGCCACCCCAGCCCCACCCCCCAAAGGCCCATCAGCGGCGGAAAGATCGCCGGCGGCACCTGCCGCCACAGGCCCGGTGGCGCTGCCGGCGGCGGCGGTGGAAAATGGCGTGGCTTGATGTCGGTCATCGGCATTCCTCCGCATGCGGCGCGCGGCGCCTGCATCGACACCGTTCCCTACCGCGGTGCAGGCGCGCCCGGCAAGCGGCACAACGCCGCATTGGTTCTGGCCGCATTGGTTCTGGCCGCATTCATCCTGGCCTGCGGCGCTGCAGCCGGCCGGCACCGATGCGCGCAGGAATCGTGCCGCCCGCGGCCTCTGGCACGGGCCGGGACCATGCCCGCCCCATCGCGCCCGCCCGGCCCTGTTACAGCGGCATGACAGGACAAAACGCGCAAAGCCGTTTCCCCCGCCCCCCGGCATGATCTAGACTGGGGGGAACCATGCCGACAACCGGGCCTGCCCATGACCGAATCCAGACGTCTGCACCCCTACCCCTATACCCCCCCGCCGCAGATCGCGGTTGATCTGGGCGGCACGCATTGCCGCATCGCGCTGGCCGATCACGGGGTTCTGCGCCCGGGCAGCATTCGCCGCCTCAAGGTTGCCGGCCATGCGGGCCTGAAACCCATATTGGCCGAATACATGCAGGCGCAGGCCGTGGTCGGTTGCGCGGGCCTGTGCATCGCCGCCGCCGGCCCCGTGCAGGCAGACAGCGTGCGCATGACCAATCTGGGCTGGGTGATCGAGGCAGGCGCGCTGGCCGAACTGACCGACGGCGCGCCGGTGCGGCTGCTTAATGATCTTCAGGCACAGGGTCATGCGCTGGACGGCATCCTGCCCGGCCATCTGCGCCCCCTGGTCATGGCCGCGCAGCCGGCCCGACACCCGGCGCGCGAGACCCGGCTGGTGGTCGGTATCGGCACAGGGTTCAATGCGGCCGTCGTGCACCCTCTGGCGCGGGGGGCGCTGGTGCCCCCGGCCGAAGCCGGGCATATGCATCTGCCCGCGCAAGAGCGCGACGAACGTGCCTTTTCCCGCGCGCTGGCCGCCCGTCATGGTCTGGCCACGGTCGAAGAAGCCCTTTCCGGCCGCGGGCTGGAAGCCATCCACGCATGGTTGACGGGACAGGCGCTGGATGCCGCCGCCATCACCACCGACCTGGATGCCGGCCAACCAGAGGCCCGCGCCAGCGGCGCCTTGTTTGCCCGGCTGCTGGGCAGGGTGCTGGCCGATCTGGCGCTGGCGCATCTGCCCTGGGGCGGCATCTATCTGGTGGGCGGGGTGGCGCGCGCAATGGGCGCGCACCTGCCCGGCCTGGGTCTGGCGGGCGCGCTGTGCCAGATGGGCCGGCAATCGGCACTCATGGAACGGTTCTCGGTGCACCTGGTAGACGATGACTATGCCGCCCTGACCGGTTGTGCGCGCTTTCTGGAACACAGCGCCTGATCCGGAAGCACCCCGCGCGACCCTGTCCGGGCGCCCTGCCCCGGCCGATTGCGTGCCGCCGGTTTCCGCTTGCCGGATTTCACCGCGCCCTTGATGCATCTGTGCTTGAAACCGCTCGCACGGGCTGAAAGGCTGCCGCCCGAACCACAACCACCAGACCGATCGTCCCCGCCAGCAGGAAGCCAGCCATGGACGCCACCGCCCTGACCATTGTCTTTGTGGCTGCGCTGATCACGGCGCTGGCCACAGGGCTGGGCGCCCTGCCGCTGTTGGCGATGCGCAACAGCGGGCGGCGGGCGCAGGCCATCGGCACGGCCCTGGCAGCAGGGCTGATGCTGGCCGCCAGTTTCAGCCTGATCCAGGAAGGCTTTGCGCTGGACCCGTTGCGCACCGTTTACGGCCTTCTGCTGGGGCTGTCGCTGATATGGCTGACGCGCAGGGCATTGCCCGATGCGGCGCTGCACGACCCTGCGGCACAGGACCGGCGCAAGGTGTTCCTGATCATGGCCGTGATGACGGCGCATTCGGCCGCCGAGGGGATTGGCGTGGGCGTTGCCTGGGGCGGGGGCGCGCAACTGGGCGAGTTCATCACCATTGCCATCGCGCTGCACAATGTGCCCGAGGGATTGGCCATTGCCCTGGTGATGGTGCCGCGCGGGGCCTCGGTCGGCAAGGCGGCGCTGTTTGCCATTGCCTCGTCACTGCCGCAACCACTGCTGGCGGTGCCGGCCTTTCTGTTCGTGACCGTGTTCAACCCCTGGCTGCCGATCGGGCTGGGCCTGGCGGCTGGCGCGATGTTGTGGATGATCTTTTCCGAACTGCTGCCCGATGCCGGCAAGGCGGTCGAATCGGGGGCTCTGGGCGTTCTGGTTACCGCCAGTTTCGTGGCCATGCTGGCGCTGACCCTGTTGTTGGGGTGAATCAGCCGGGCCCGCCCGCCCTGTTCCAATGGCCGCATCATGGGATTTCTACCCAAGGGCGATATCCTCTCAACTTAGACGCGAATCATGGGGCGGAAAAAGGTAGCTTTCGATCAGAATGACTTAATCGAAACACATTGTTTCCTTGAACAGCGCAATTTTCGCTAACGCGGTGCCATTCAGTTGGATTAGTTTCCATGCACGCAGAACCGGCGGGATTGCAGTTTGCCTGGGGGGGGGTGCCGGCGGGTTTTGTCAGTCAGCCAGTAGCAGTGCGGGCCGCCAGAAAGGCCGCCTGTCAACCAACGAGGAGCGCTGCCAGCCATGAAAACCTTTAGCTACAGCACCAACGGCCTGTCCTACGAAGTCACGATCCGCGCCGATGACGAGGGCAACCTGTTTGCCGACATCACGGTTCTTGACGGCCATATGGACGTGAACGCCATTTATTGGGGCGATGACGATTTCAGTGGCTCAAGCGCCAATCTGGGCGGCCCGCTGAACATGAACGGCGCAGGCCAGCAGTTCGAGGGCGAGCGCGTTCAGTGGGACGATGCCCTGGCGCTTTCCCGCCCCGGTCTGGGGCGCGAGGGCACGGACAAGGAAACCTATCTTGAGGCGGGCGAGACCCTGGAGGTTGCCCTGCCCGAAGGCCTGACCCTGGACGACATCGATTTCTTCGGTATCCGCGCCACCTCGACCTCGAATCCCGAAGGTTCGATCAAGGGCGTGTCCGGCAACCCCGAGGAACCCGAGGACCCGGTTGACCCCGAAGACCCCGAAGTCACCTATGACAAGCTGTTCTTTGTTACCGGACAGGGCACAAATGACGGTGAGACCTTTTTCGACCAGGGCGTGGTCATTCTTGCCGAGGACGACGGCATTGAACGCGACCCGCAATTCTCGACCGTCGGCTTTCTGAACGAGGGTCAGGCAGGCACAATTCAGGACTACATCGACCGGTTCCAGGAGATTGCCAGCAATCCCGACTTTGAATTGTGGCCGGACTATGACGATGTGGAGCGTATCGACCTGTATGCCGAGAATGCAGAAGGCGAACTGGTGCAGGTAGGCTCGATCGACCCGCCGGTGCAGTCGCCCCTGCCCACATTCGCCGTCGACGAATTCGGCGACGAGGGGCTGGACGAGGACGAACTCGAAACTGCCGACGCCTGACACGGCCACCAAGGCCTGCAAAAAGACCAAGGGCGCATCCTGCCGGGATGCGCCCTTTGGCTTCATGGCCCGCGATCCGCGTGCCCCGCCCTTCGCATGCCCCGACCCCTGACCGCGGCGCCGCTTTCCATCGGCTGCCGCCAATCGAAAAGAACCGAAAGCCCCGGTTATTCAGAAGATGCTTTTGGTGCCCGAGGCGAGAGTCGAACTCGCACGCCTTTTACGGCGGAGGATTTTGAATCCCCTGCGTCTACCATTCCGCCACTCGGGCACCGTTTGCCCATTCCGATTATCTGCTGGGCTCGGCAGCGTCAACGCTGATCCGTTTCAAAAGCGCGCGCGGGTGCTGCGTCGTATCGCGGGATCGCGCAGGGCGCAGGGCTTGACGCGGCAGCAAGGCTTGGCTAGCCCCGTTGCACGCATGAACGGGCCAGCGAATGATACGGGCGCTTTACGACTGGACGATTGCCCTGGCGGCCCATCCCCGCGCCTTGTGGGCGCTGGCGTTTGTCGCCTTTATCGAGGCCTCTGTCTTTCCGATCCCGCCCGATGTGCTGATGATCGCCATGATCATCGCCGTGCCGCATCGCGCCTTTCTGATTGCGGCGGTGGCAACGCTGGCGTCGGTTGCCGGGGGTATCGCGGGCTATCTGATCGGCTATGGGCTGTTCGACACACTGGGCCGTCCGGTGCTGGAATTCTACGGCAAGTCCGCCTATTTCGAGGAATTCGCCCAACGCTACAACGACTGGGGCGCCTGGGTGGTGCTGATGGCCGGGGTGACGCCCTTTCCCTACAAGGTGATCACCATTCTTTCAGGTGTCACGGCGCTGAACATCTGGGTATTCGTGGTGGCCAGCGTGATCGCGCGGGCGTTGCGTTTCTTCATCGTGGCGGCGCTGCTATGGAAATTCGGCCCGCCAATTCGCAGTTTCATCGAACGGCGGCTTGGGCTGATGTTCACGCTGTTCATCGTGCTGCTGTTCGGAGGTTTTCTGCTGGTGAGGTATCTGTGAGAGACTGGTCACTGGCCTTTGTGGCGGGCATGGGGTCGGCATTGCTGCTGGCTGGCGCGCTGTATTTCGAGATGGTGCTGGGCATGGCACCCTGTGCGTTGTGTATCTGGCAACGCTGGCCGCATGTGATTGCTGTGGTGTTGGGTGTGGTGGTCTGGGTTCTGCCGGTACTGCCCGTGTTCGTGGCTGGTGCGCTGGCCGCGGCGGGTTCTGGCGTGATCGGCATCTATCACACCGGCGTCGAACGTGGCTGGTTCACGGGGCCGGCTGCCTGTTCCGGCGGCGAGGATATTACCCGGCTCAGTGCCGAGGAATTGCTGGATCGCATCCTGGCCGCGCCGGTGGTGCGCTGTGACGAGGTGCCCTGGGAAATGCTGGGGCTGTCGATGGCCAGCTGGAATGTGCTGGCGTCCTTTGGTCTGGCCGGGCTGTGGCTGGTCGCCATGCGCCGGCGGTGACGCGTCTGCGTCAGCACCGGCGCCCAGCCGTCAGGCTGTAATGGTGCGCAAGGTCAGGGGGCAGGCCCCGGATCCGTGATCAGGGGCCAGGCGCAGGGGTCAGGCGTTTTCTTTCTTCAGTTCCCTGGCGTGCAGCCAGTCGGCATGCTGCGGCGCACGCTTGGTGCGGCTCCATTCTTCCAGCATGTCCCATTTCACCGCATCCAGCCGCTTGAGTAGCGCGTCTTCCTGGGGGTCCGGGCAGGCCAGTTCCACCCGGTGGCCGTTCGGGTCGAAGAAATAGATCGAGTGAAAGATCGAATGGTCGGTCACGCCCAGCACCTCGACGCCGTTTGCTTCAAGGTGCTCCTTGTAGGCCACCAGCGTTTCGCGGTCCTTGACCTTGAACGCGATGTGCTGCACCCACGCGGGCGTGTTCGGGTCGCGCCCCATCTCTGGTTTGGTGGGCAGTTCGAAAAACGCCAGGATGTTGCCCTGCCCGGCATCCAGGAAGATGTGCATGTAGGGGTCAGGCTCGTGGGTCGAGGGCACCTTGTCTTCGGCGATGGCGAGCACGAAATCCATGTTCAGCATCTTGCCATACCATTCCACCGTCTGCTTGGCGTCCTTGCAGCGATAGGCGACGTGATGCATCTGTTCGATCTTCAGTGCGGGGCTAGGGGCGTTCATGGTATCTCCTCCGGCTTTTCATTGCATATGCAACGGTGACACCCCCTTCAACCATGTTTCGCGATTCGAGTCAATTCGTTGCATTTGCAACGTATGAAATGGCAGGGTGGCGGGTCGGCTGCCGACCAAGCGGCGGGACACGCCAAAGGGGCGCGCCACCCGGGCACGCCCCGTCAGGCCACAAGCTGCATGCGTCACCACCCGTACTGGATCGTCACGCCGGTCTGGCCATGACCACGCTGGGCAACATGGGCAGAGGTATTGCAGCCGAACTGGAACACACCATAGGCATGGTTGCGCCCGCGCTGGTCGATCGAGGCATCATGGTTGCAACCTTGTTGATGCACGATGGCCTGGCTGCCGCGCCCGCGCTGCGCAATCGATGCGGCATTGTTCACCCCGCGCTGGGTGACATGGCCATTGGTGCGGATATCCTGATGGATGGCAAACAGGGTCAGCCCGGCACGCAGGGCGCGGGCCTCGTCGGCGCTGCGCGGGTTCAGATGCAGGCTGACGGAACCGCCATGCGCCTGGGCCGGCGCCGGCGCCAGAACGGGCACACCGGCAATCAGCATGGCCGTCAGAACAGGCGCCAGCATGCGCTGTCCAGCATGGGCGGGGCGGGAAACTGGGCGAAACATGGGTGTCTCCTTTTCAAGGGGTTTCAGGCCGAGGTGGCACCGCGCCCAGCCGGGCACGGATAGGGGTTACAGGGTGCCGTTCTGTTCCAGACAGCGCAGGCGCTGCCCGTTGACCCGGATTTCCAGATCAGCCGTATAGCGCGCGGCACTGCCGCCCAGCGTTGTCTGACCCAGTTCGGCGGGCGCCCCGGGCCGCACCTCGAAATCGCCGGACTGGTTGATCATGGCGCTGCCGCCTCCGCTGCGCGCGGCGATGGCCAGACGATAGCTGCCCTGCACCACCCGTTCGGCGCTGACGCGGCCCTCGATTGTGGTGCTGCCGCCGCGCTCGGTGATGCGCAACTCACAACGCAGGGGGTCGGCGGATGCTTCGGCGCCGGCCAGGCCGGTGCCCATGCCACAGGCTGCGGCGGCAAAGCCTGCCACGGTCAGGCCCAGGGCCAGCGCCGGTGTACGCTTGCGGATCAGGGAAGGTTTCATCGGGAGTACTCCTGTCTGACGTTCTGCTGCTCGGGCGTTCGGAACGGGGCCTGGCGGCGGCTGAATGCGTGGTGCCGGTGGCACCGGGCAGCCGCCGCCGGCACCCGTCATTCCTGGACAATCGCCACCACATTGTTCGAGCCGTTCTGCGAGACCGAGGCGCTGCCCCCCCGGCCCACCTGCACCACGGCCGTCACATTGCGATGGCCGCACTGGGCAATCTCGGCGCTGTGGTTACGGCCTGTCTGGCCAACGCCGGCGCGGTTGTTGCTGCCGCACTGATGCGTATCGACGGCATTGTTGCGCCCGGACTGGCCCACAGCCGCCTGATTGCGGCGCCCGTCCTGCGTATTGATCGACAGGTTGCCGACTCCGTCCTGGATCACGGTCAGCCGCTGGCCCCGGCCGCTCTGGCCGCCACCGATGGTGTTGTTGTGGCCCCACTGTTCGATGTTGATGCGGTGGCCCTGCGCCATGGCCGGCATGGCAACCAGCGTGCTGCCGGCGACAATGACAATGGCGGTGCGCTTGATGATGCGGGAAAGGAACATGCTGTGTCTCCGTGTCTGTTGGGTGACGGGTTCGTGTGTTTGGTGCGCCCTGGTCCTGATGGCGCGTTCGTCTTTCGGTATCGCCGGTCGGCGCCCTGGTGGTGTGCCGCCGGTAAAGCCACAGTCGCCGGAACCCGCATGTCAGGCAAAAACCCGGCGCCGAAAGCCGATAGCGCGGGTCCTGTCATTGGATAACCTGACCAGAAAGTGCGGCAGAAAGCGGCGCTGAGCCATGATTGGAAAGGGTATTTTCGAGAATCGCCCTGCCAGGGCTTGGGCTGGGCACAAGCCGGCGCTGGCGCGCGCGGTGCTTGACACGGCCGGGTACCTGAAGCCAGATCGGGCATATGGGGGCGTCCGTTATCCGATGACATCCGCCCGCCGGCCTGCGCGCCGGTGCCCCCCCGCGCCCCGTTCAGGCCAAGGAAAGCGATGCGATGCCCCACCCCCTGCTAACCGTTGATGACATTGCCACATGGGAGCGCGACGGCGTGGTGCTGATTCGCGGTCTTTTCGCCGATCAGGTCGATCTGATCCGGCAAGGGATCGAGGAGAACATGCGCCATCCCGGCGAATACGCCGCCGAGAACCTGAAACCGGGCGAAAGCGGCCGGTTCTTCGACGATTACTGCAACTGGCAGCGCATCGAACCCTTTGCCCGGGTGGTGCACGAATCGCCCGCGGCACAGGTTGCAGCCGATCTGATGCAATCGCGCCGGGTGCAGATGTTCCACGATCATGTACTGGTCAAGGAGCCCGGTACCGCCAAGGCCACGCCCTGGCATCAGGATGCCCCTTATTACTTCGTGACCGGCGAGCAGACGATCAGTTTCTGGTCGCCCATGGACCCGGTCAGCGATGCCACGCTGCGCTGCGTGGCCGGGTCGCACCGCTGGCCGCGGCCGGTGCTGCCCACGCGCTGGCTGGCCGAGACCGGCTTCTACCCCGACAGCGATGCATTCATGCCGGTGCCGGACCCCGATGCCGACGGGATGCCGATCCGGGAATGGACCATGGCGCCAGGCGATGCCGTGGCATTCGACTTTCGCATTCTGCATGGCGCGCGGGGGAACCATGCGGCGCGGCGGCGGCGGGCCTTTTCGTTGCGGTTGCTGGGAGATGATGCGCGCTATGTCGAACGGCCAGGGCGCACTTCGCCACCCTTTCCCGGCCATGGCATGCAACCCGGGCAGCGCCTGCGCGAAGACTGGTTCCCGGTACTGCTGGAACGGTAGGCGCGCATGCAGGAACGCCCCCGGAAACACTCCCTGACGCTGCAGGGGCATCGCACGTCGGTGTCGCTGGAGGCGGAATTCTGGCAGGCTTTTCGCGCCCTGGCCCGGCGGCGCGGTCAGCCGATCAACGCGCTGGCCAGCGAGATCGATGCCGCGCGCGGCGATCAGGGGCTGGCATCGGCGATACGGGTGGCGGTTCTGCGGGATCTTCAGGCCCGCGCGGGCAAATGACCCGCCGCCCCCGTCCCAGGGCAATCGTTCCAGGGTAAACCGTGCCGGGATCAACCGTGCCGGCAGCGGTGCCAACGCGATTGTTCAATCGCGTTGCAACGGCCTTGCTCAAGGCCGTTCGCCCGCCGGAACCCAGGCCAGCCCCCTCAACCCAGCGGCGTCAGGCGATCCCGAAAGCGGCGCATGTTCTCCTGGTAATGCTCGGCGCCGTGGCGCATGGCGGCGCGCTGTTCGTCGCTCAACGAACGGACAACCTTGCCCGGCGTCCCCATCACCAGTGACCCGTCAGGAATTTCCTTGCCCTCGGTGATCAGTGCTCCTGCGCCGATCAGGCAGTCACGCCCGATGCGCGCGCCGTTCAGCACGGTCGCGCCCATGCCGATCAGGCTGCCATCGCCGATGGTGCAGCCATGCAGGATCACATTATGACCGATGGTGCAGTTCGTGCCGATGGTCAGCGGATAGCCGATATCGGTGTGCAGCGTGCTGGCCTCCTGCACATTCGAGCCCGCGCCGATCTCGATCCACTCGTTATCGCCGCGCAGCGTGGCCGAAAACCAGACCGAGGCGCCGGCCTTCAGCCGCACCCGGCCAATCACCGCGGCATTGGGCGCGACCCAGCTGTCGGGGTCGATGTCCGGCACCATATCGTCCAGTGAATAGATCATGTCTTTTCTCCCCCGCGTCGCACCGCGTATTCATCGTTCAACCCGCGCACGAACTCGATCAGCCAGGGCTGGCGATCGGCGCGGGCCCGTTCTGCCTGCAGGATGGTGCGCAGCTGTGCTTCTGTCTCGTCGATATCGTGATTGACCAGCACATAGTCATATTCGGCCCAATGGCTGATCTCGTCACGCGATTTCTGCATGCGCCCGGCGATGACCGCCTCGCTGTCCTGCGCGCGGCCACGCAGACGCTCTTCCAGCTCGGCCAGCGAGGGCGGCAGGATGAAGACCGACACCACATCCTTGGCCAGCGATGATCGTCTGATCTGCTGGCCTCCCTGCCAGTCGATATCGAACAACGTGTCGCGCCCCCGTGCCACCGCCGCCTCGACAGGGGCTTTCGGCGTGCCGTACAGATTGCCGAACACCTCGGCATGTTCCAGCATCTCGCCGGCCGACACCATTGCCTCGAACTCGGCGCGCGCGCGAAAGAAATACTCCACCCCATCAGTCTCGCCCGGACGGGGCGCGCGGGTGGTGGCCGAAACCGAAAATGTCAGCGTCTCGTCCCAGGCCATCAGCCGCCGCGCCAGTGTCGACTTTCCCGCGCCCGAGGGCGAAGACAGGATGATCAGAAGCCCGCGCCGCTGCATGGTCCGTTACTCCACGTTCTGCACCTGCTCGCGCATCTGGTCGATCACCGTCTTGAGGTCAAGCCCGATACGGGTCAGCCCGGCATGCTGCGACTTGGCGCATAGCGTGTTGGCCTCGCGGTTGAATTCCTGCATCAGGAAATCAAGCTTGCGCCCCACCGGCCCCTCTTGCGCCGTCAGCAGCGCCCGTGCGGCGCCGATATGGGCAGACAGCCTGTCCAGTTCCTCGGTGACATCGCCGCGCATGGCAATCATGGCCAGTTCCTGTTCCAGCCGGGCGGGGTCGGCCTGTGGTGCCGCCTCGCTCAGTCGGGCAAGGGCGGCGCGGACCGCCTGCGCCTGATCCTCGCGCCGTGCCGGCAGCAGAGCGCGCGCCTCGGCCAGCAGCGCGTCCATGCTGTCGATCTGGCCAGTCAGGATCGCGGCCAGCGCATGGCCCTCGGCGGCGCGCGATGCGTCGAAATCGGCGATCAGCGCCTTGGCCTGGGTTTCCAGCTCGGGCAACAGGGGCGCCGGGGCAATTTCATCCTGGCCGCTGTCGACCACACCGCGCAGATGCAACAGGTCGGCCGCCGTGACCGGGGCCAGCACCAGGCCGCGCGCCTCGGCGCGGGCCTCGGCCTCGGCCAACATGCCCAGAGAGCTGTCCAGCGCCTCGGCGTTCAGGCGCAGCGCTGTGCCCGGGTCCGCGCGCGTCACACGCAGCGACAGGGTCACATTGCCTCGCGCCAGACTGGCCGACAACCGCTTGCGCAACAGCGGTTCAAGCCCTTCCAACCAGTCGGGCAGGCGAAAACGCAGGTCCAGCCCCCGCCCGTTCACCGCGCGCAACTCCCATTGACACGAAAGCCTGATGGTGCTGCCTCCCGCCTGCACGGCCTGCGCAGCATCAGGCAGCGGCGGCGCCACGATGGCACCGGAATGGCTGGCAAAGCCGGTCATGGACCTGATCATCGGGTTTTAACCATTTGGCAAGATTCTCCACCACCTTCGCTGAAAAACGTCTAAATTATGGCAACATTCAGACGCATTAACGCACCGTAAACCCTGAACCGTCCGAAAGACCAGCCAGTAACCACCCGCAGTCGCGCCCCAAGCGCCAGTCTGCGGCAAGGTGCGCTGGTCCGCAGGTACTGTTTGCCTGAAACGGAGGCTCCGCCATGACTGACCTGCTGATTTCCGAGAACACGGCCAAAGCCGGCCGATCGACCCCTGGAAAGGCAACGGGTTTCCTGCGCCTGCCCCGTGCCCTGCGCGGGGACGGGCGGTTGTTGTATCCTGCGATCGATACCGTGCTGGCCGAATGGGACCGGTTGCGCGACCAGCGCATTGCCCCTGCCCGGTCCGAGATCGACCCGGCGCGACTGGCACCCGTGCTGGAATACATGTTCATCGCCGAGATCATCGCCCCCGGCGTGGCACGGCTGCGGCTGGCGGGGCAATCGATCTATGCCCTGCTGGGCATGGAGCCGCGCGGCATGCCGCTGTGCTGCCTGATGCATCCCGGCGGGCGCCAGGAAATGGCACAGGCGGTCCGTCATGTGGGCCGCGGGGTGCGCGTGCGCCTGCCGTTGCGGGCCGCGCGCGGCTTGGGGCGGCCGGGGCTGGACGGCATGATGCTGCTTTTGCCGCTGACAGACCAGCAGGGGCAGCTGAACCGGGTCCTGGGTGTGCTGGAAACGCATGGCCAGCCGGGCCGCACGCCGCGCCGCTTTGATCTGGCCGGCGCCTTGCAACCGATCCCCCAGGCCGCGCCCCTGTCATCACCCGCGCTGTCCGGGCATGACCGGCCAACGCCCCTTTCTGCCGATGCGCCGGTCAAGCCATCGTCTGCGTTGCCGGGGTCCTTTCCGGCAGGCGGCAGCCCGGCCGGCGCGGTCACGGCGGTGCCGGGCCGGGCCGGCTGGCATGTGATTATCGGCGGGCGCAGTTGAAGGGGCCATGCCAGCGCCCGGCATCGAATGACAACGGTCCGCCCCGCCAAGGGCCGCATCTGGCTGGCCCTGTTCGGCTGGCCCTGTTCGGCTGGCCGATCAGGCTGAAGGACGGCTGACACGGCCGCCGCCCACGGGGGCGGCAACCCCCGTCGTGCCCGGCGCCGAGGTCGGCAGCCCCCGCGCCACCCGCGCGGCAAGCCAGGCAAAGGCCTGCGCCTCGATCATGTCGCCATCCAGCCCCTGCACCTCGACCGGCGCGACCGGGCAATCGCAGGCCGCCGCAATCATCGCCATGACGGTGGCATTGTGCCGCCCTCCACCAGATACCAGCAACAGGCGCGGCGCCTGCGGGAAATGTTCGAACCCCAGCGTGACGCCGGTCGCCACCGCCGCGGCCAGCGTGGCCAGTGCATCGGCATCATTCAGCCCTGCAACATCCGGCACCGGCGCGGCGCGGTCCAGCGACTTGGGCGGAATGCGACGAAAATAGCCATGGGCGGCAAAACGCTCCAGCGCCGCCTGCGCGACCGAGCCCTGTGCGGCCAGCGCGCCGCCCTCATCATGGGGCGCCCCGCGCCGGGCCTGCATCAGATCGTTCATCGGCGCCATGCCCGGCCCGCAATCAAAGGCCAGGCAGGCATGCTCTGGCGCCGGAATGCCCGGGTCAACCCAGGTCAGGTTCGCCACCCCGCCCAGATTCAGAAAGGCCACCGGCCCCTCTAGCCCCCGATTGCGCGCCAGTGCGTGATGATAGAAAGGCGCCAGCGGCGCGCCCTGCCCGCCCATCCGCATGTCGGATGACCTGAAATCCCATACCACCGTCAGGCCCGTCACCTCGGCCAGCACATCGCCCGAACCGGCCTGATGCGTGCCCCGCCCGCCCGGGTCATGCGCCAGCGTCTGGCCGTGAAAGCCCACCATGTCGATCCGCTCGAACCGCGAGATGATCTCGGCATGTGCGGTCTCGACCACCTCGGCCGCCTCGGCCACGCCCGTATCACCCGGCCATCGCCCCAGCGCGGCGCGCAGCACAGCCCGCTCGGCCGCGGTATAGGGCCGAAAGGCGGTTTCGCCGAATTTCACGATATCAATCCCGTCGGTTACCAGCACCGCCGCATCCACCCCGTCCAGCGAGGTGCCCGACATCAGCCCCAGTATCCGTTGACCCACCTGTTTGTCGCGCGCCATCTTCCCGGCTTTCCCTTGCCCCATGCTTCGGTCTATATCCAACGCGCCACGGCTGCGAGGACAATATAACCATGACCTACCGGGTAAGATCAGACTTTCTGCGGGTAATGAGCGAACGCGGCTTCATCGCCGACTGCACCGACCTGCAGGGTCTGGACGAGGCGCTGCTGAAAGGCACGGTTCCGGCCTATATCGGCTATGATGCCACGGCACAGTCGCTGCATGTGGGGCATCTGCTGAACATCATGGTGCTGCGCTGGCTGCAAAACACCGGCCACAAGCCGATCACACTGATGGGCGGCGGCACCACCAAGGTGGGCGACCCGTCGTTCCGGGCCGATGAACGCCCGCTGCTGACGCCTGCGCAGATCGACGCCAATATCGCCTCGATGCAGCAGGTGTTCGACAAATACCTGTCCTACGGCGCCGGTGCCAATGACGCGATCATGCTGAACAATGCCGCATGGCTGGACGGGCTGAACTACCTGGAATTCCTGCGCGACATCGGCCGGCATTTCAGCGTCAACCGCATGCTGAGCTTCGAATCGGTGAAATCCCGGCTGGACCGCGAACAATCGCTGTCGTTCCTGGAATTCAACTACATGATCCTGCAGGCCTATGACTTCCTGGAAATCCACCGTCGGCATGGCTGCCTGCTGCAGATGGGCGGGTCGGATCAGTGGGGCAATATCGTCAACTGGGTGTATCTGACGCGCCGGGTGGTGGATGCACAGGTGTTTGGCCTGACCACACCGCTGCTGACCACCTCTGACGGACGCAAGACGGGAAAAAGCCAGGGCGGCGCGGTCTGGCTGAATGGCGACATGCTCAGCCCCTATGAATTCTGGCAGTTCTGGCGCAATACCACCGATGCCGATGTGGGCCGGTTCCTGAAACTGTATACCGAATTGCCGCTTGACGAATGCCATCGTCTGGGCGCGCTGCAGGGGGCCGAGATCAACGATGCCAAGGTCGTGCTGGCCAATGCCGTGACAACACTGTGCCATGGCGCCGAGGCGGCAGCGGCGGCCGAGGCGACGGCGCGCGCGGTATTCGAAGCGGGCGGGATTGGCGAGGACCTGCCCCGCGTGACGCTCAGTGCCGCAGAGGCGGCCGAGGGGGTCAGTCTGGCGCAACTGTTCGTGCGTGCGGGGCTGGCAAAATCTGGCAAGGATGCCAAGCGCCTGATCGCCGAGGGGGGCGCGCGAATGAACGACGAACCGGTCAGTGATTCCGGGTTGATGATTCGCGCAGGCGATCTTGCCGAACCGCTGAAACTGACCGCCGGGCGCAAAAGACATGCGCTTGTGGTCACCGCATAGCGCGGCACCCCTGATGTCTGACATATCCGGCCGCAGCGCCCGCCTGAATGTCAGGCAATCGATCCGGGTAATGTCGCCGCAGACACAGGAAGCAAGCCGGTTGCCTGCGCTGCCCGCGGCGATGATCCTGCACGGCAGGCGCCACCGAACAAAAGGGAATGTCCATGCCGCTGACCATGAACCGTGAGGTCTTCATCACCTGCGCCGTCACCGGATCGGGCGGGACGCAGGATCGCTCGCCGCATGTCCCGCGCTCGCCTGCCCAGATCGCCGAAAGCGCCATCGCCGCCGCGCAGGCCGGGGCGGCGGTGGTGCATTGCCATGTGCGCGACCCCGAGACCGGCGCGCCGGCGCGTGACCCGGCGCTTTACCGCGAACTGACCGAACGCATCCGCGATTCGGGCACCGATGTGGTGCTGAACCTGACCGCGGGCATGGGCGGCGATCTGCTGTTCGACGGCACGGAAGCGATGAACCGCATGGCAGCCCGGTCAGACATGGCGGGCGCGGCCGAGCGGGTGCAGCATATCGTCGATTGCCGGCCCGAGATCTGCACGCTGGATTGTGGCACGATGAATTTTGCCGAGGCCGACTACGTAATGGTCAATACACCCGGCATGCTGCGCGACATGGCGCGGCGGATGGTATCGGCCGGCGTGCGCATCGAGATCGAGGCATTCGACACCGGGCATCTGTGGTTTGCCAGGCAGCTTGTGGCCGAAGGGATCATTCCGGACCCGGTGCTGGTTCAGCTCTGCATGGGCGTGCCCTGGGGCGCACCGGATGATCTGAATACCTTTCTGGCAATGGTCAACAATGTGCCTGAAGGCTGGCACTGGTCGGCTTTCGGGCTGGGACGGCATCAGATGCCCTATGTGGCGGCCTCGGTTCTGGCGGGTGGCAATGTGCGCGTGGGGCTGGAGGACAACCTGTTTCTGGACAAGGGCGTCCTGGCCACCAATGCCCAGCTTGTCGCGCGGGCGGCAGAGATCATTCAGGCGATGGGGGGCACGGTCATCGGCCCCGAAGCCGTGCGGGCGCGGCTGAAACTGGAAAGACGCGCGCCGCGCTGATTGCCACAAAGGCGCTGACGCCCTGCCCGTGACCGCATTGCCCGGCGAACAGGCAACCTCTGCGCCGTTCACGCACAGGTTTCATGCATCTAACGCAATATGATGATTGTCACTTGCCTGTTTGACGCGGTGATGTACCTTTTGCGGACATACTGAAAACCAACGGGAGAGACGTCATGATCCGCAAGCTTTCCGCGCTCGGCCTTGTTGCTGCGCTGACATCCTTTGTTGCTTTGCCCGCGCTGTCACAGGAAGCCGCCGTCAAGGCCCGCCAGGGGCAGTTCAACCTCTACGCCTTCAACCTTGGCGTTCTGGCCGGCATGGCGCAGGGCAATGTCGAGTACGACGCCGAGGCCGCACAGACGGCAGCGGACAACCTGTTTCACCTGACCCGCGTCGACCAGATCGCCATGTGGCCACAGGGCAGCGACAGCGCCTCGATCGAGGGCACGCGCGCCCTGCCCGCAATCTGGGAAGATCTCGAGGGCTTTGTGAGCCGCTACAATGCGCTGCAAACGGCGGCAGAGGCCATGCAGGGTGCGGCGGGCACTGATCTGGCGGCGCTGCAGGGCGCGCTGGGGGGGCTGGCCGGCACCTGCCAGGCCTGCCACCAGCAGTTCCGCCAAGCGCAGTAAGCCCGGCCATGGCAGGCAACACCCTGCGGCGGCTGGCCCTGGCCGCCGCCGTCGCCGCCATCGGCGGAACAGCGCTTTTCTGGGTTCTCGGCAGCCCGCGCGCGGTGCCGGTGGAAACGCTGAATGCGCTGGCCGCCCATGACGCCGACGCGGCGCGTGGTGAAAGGGTGTTCTGGGCGGCGGGCTGTTCGGGCTGCCACGCTGCGCCAGGGCTGGACATGACATCACCGCTGGAAGACAGGCTGGTGCTTTCCGGGGGGCGGCGGCTGGAGTCTCCTTTCGGCATTTTCGTGGTGCCGAATGTCTCGATGGATGATGATCACGGGCTGGGCGGCTGGACGCTGGAGGAATTCGCCCAGGCAACACTGGCGGGAATTTCTCCTCTGGGGCGGCATTATTATCCCGCCTTTCCCTATACCAGTTACAACCGCATGACACCCGGCGATCTGGCCGATCTCTGGGCCTTCTGGCAAACCCTGCCAGCCGACGCCACGCCCTCGGCACCCCATGAGTTGCGCTTCCCCTTCACGTTGCGGCGGGGGGTGGGTCTTTGGAAAAGGCTGAACCTGACCGATGCCTGGGCCACGCCTGAACCGCCGTCGGCGCAACTGCAGCGCGGGCGCTATCTGGTCGAAGCGCTGTCTCATTGCACCGAATGCCACACACCGCGCAACGCGACCGGCGCCTTGCGCCTTGATGCCTGGATGACGGGGGCGCCCAACCCTTCGGGTGACGGGAGCATTCCTGCCATTCCGGCGCCGGACTGGTCAGCGCAGGCGATTGCGGCGTATCTGCAATCGGGGCTGACACCGGCCTTCGATGTGGTGGGCGGGTCGATGTCGGATGTGGTGGTGCATATGCAACAACTGCCCGCCGATGACCGCGAGGCGATTGCAGCCTATCTGGTGTGGCTGCGCGACGGCTAAGCCACCCGGCGCAAGGATTGGTCGGTCCAGGCCAAGGCGCGCGACATCAGCCAGACGACGTTTCACCATGCGCCGTGCCGCACCCACCCTATCTGCCCTGCGCCGGCGTCGAGCGGCGCGCAAGGGTGGGTGGGTGGGTTGCGCGACGATCGGCGCCGACGCGGGGCAGATCACGCGTTGAACAGGAAATGCAGCACGTCGCCATCCTTGACGACGTAGCCCTTGCCCTCGACCCGCAGCTTGCCCGCGTCGCGCGCTCCGGCCTCGCCATTGCAGGCGACATAGTCGTCAAAGGCAATCGTCTCGGCCCGGATGAAGCCCCGCTCGAAATCGCCATGTATCACACCCGCCGCCTGCGGGGCAAGCGTGCCCTGGCGGATGGTCCAGGCGCGCGCCTCCTTGGGGCCGACCGTGAAATAGGTCTGCAGCCCCAGCAGCGCATAGCCGGCACGGATAAGCCGGTCCAGCCCGGCCTCCTCCAGCCCCATCTCTTCCAGGAACATGGCCGCTTCCTCGGGCGGAAGCTGCGCCAGTTCTTCCTCGATGCGGGCCGAGATCACCACCACGCCCGCGCCCTGGGCAACCGCCATCTCTGCCACGCGGGCCGACTGGCCGTTGCCTTCCGCGGCCGAGGCCTCTTCGACATTGCAGACATACAGCACGGGCTTGGCGGTCAGCAATTGCAACTGCGCCCACAGCCTGGCATCCTCGTCAGCCACTGCCACGCTGCGCGCCGGGCGGCCATCGTTCAGCGCCTCCAGTGCCAGCCGCAGCAGCCGGTCCTGTGCCACCGCCTCCTTGTCGCCGCCCTTGATCTTGCGCGCCAGATTGGCCAACCGCCGCTCGATCGATTCCATATCGGCAATCATCAGCTCGGTCTCGATCGTCTCGGCATCGGCCACCGGGTCGATGCGCCCTTCGACATGGGTGATATCGCCATCCTCGAAACAGCGCAGCACATGGGCAATGGCGTCAACCTCGCGGATATTCGCCAGAAACTGGTTGCCCAGCCCCTCGCCTTTTGACGCGCCGCGCACCAGCCCGGCAATGTCGACAAAGGTCATCCGCGCCGGGATCACCTGCCGTGACTGTGCAATCGCGGCCAGCTTTTCCAGCCGCGAATCCGGCACCGCCACTTCGCCCACATTGGGCTCGATGGTGCAGAAGGGAAAATTCGCCGCTTGTGCCGCTGCCGTGCGGGTCAGCGCGTTGAAAAGCGTCGACTTGCCGACATTCGGCAGCCCGACGATACCCATCCTGAAACCCATATCGCGCCCCTTTCCGCCACTGACCACCCGCTTTGGCAGCGCCTTACCGGGAAGGTCCGCCCAGAGCAAGATCAGAGCATGATCAGGGCGGGGCGGCTAGGAAATCTGCCACGTGTTCCGTGGCGTGCCGTCAGCGTCCAGGAAGGTGATCTCGCCATCGCCCAGTTCCACATCCATGCAGGTTGTGCCGGCATAAGCCTCGGGCTCGACGATCGTATCGCACCATTGACCGTCGCGGACCGCCCATCTGCCGGCCAGGTCGCCGTCAGGGGTTTCTCCGGCCAGCGTACCGTCCGGATTGACCTCGATGCTGACCTCGCCAAAGGTCATGGTGTTGCCTGAAAGCGCACGGGTCACCGGGTCGGTCTCTGGCTGACCACCCGCCATGTCTCCGCATGCCGCCAGAAAAAGACCGGCTCCGGTGACGATGCTCAGTGTCTGCAGTTTCATGTCGCTCCTCCTGTCCTGGTTTCGGCCGGCACTCTGCGCTGCCTCATTCGGGCCTGTCGGTGCTTCGCGCGGGCTGGGAGAGTTCACGCCCCCTCGCCGCAGCGCCCGGGGAGCCTAACAAAGACAGTCGCCTGATGCAAAGACAGCGCACGCACCCGGCTGGAAACGCGGGCCGGAGCGCGGCAACGGCGGCCCATCATGGCGGCGCGATCAGAACGGCTTGACCACCACCACCCACAACACGGCGATGACAAGAACGACGCTGATCTCATTGAAAACGCGCAGGAAAAAGTCACTCTCACGGAACGTTCCGCCGCGCGCGCGCCAGACCAGAAGCCCCGTCCAGCCGTAATGCCCGGCCAGCACCAGCACCATGCCCAGCTTGACCCAGACCCAGGGCATGACCCCCCAGCCCTGCCAGCCCAGCCAGATACCCGTGATCAGCGCGATCACCCCCAGCCCGGCGGAAAAGCGGTAAAGCCTGATCGTCAGATCCCCCAGCGGGCCGAATTCCCCAAGCCGCGCATGTTCGCGCTTCCAGTAGATCAGGGCGCGCGGCACGGCAAAGATCGAGGTCATCCAGCCCATGACCGTCAAAAGATGAATGATCTTGACCCAATCCATGCCGCCTAGATGCCGTGCACCGCCTGCGGCTGCAAGAGGTCACGCGCGCGGGCATTGATTTTCCCGCCCCGCAGGTGCAAACCGGCGCGAGATTTCCTGCCGGAGCCCGCCATGACCCGTATCGACGCCACCTTCGCCCGCCTGAAAGCCGAGGGCCGGAAGGCCTTTGTCTCCTACATCATGGGCGGCGATCCGGATTTTGATACCGCGCTGGCCGTCATGCAGGGCCTGCCCGCCGCGGGCGTGGATGTCATCGAACTGGGTGTGCCCTTTACCGACCCCATGGCCGACGGCCCCACCATCCAGCTGGCCGGACAGCGCGCGCTGGATGGCGGGCAGACGCTGGAAAAGACGCTGGACATGGTACGCCGCTTTCGTCAGGGCGACAGCGTTACACCAATCGTGCTGATGGGCTATTACAACCCCATCTATAACCGCGGTGTCGAGCGGTTTCTGGCCGATGCCGTTCAGGCCGGTGTCGATGGGCTGATCGTGGTGGATCTTCCGCCTGAAGAAGACAGCGAACTGTGCCTGCCTGCACAGGCCGCCGGGATCAACTTCATCCGGCTGGCCACACCCACCACCGACGACCACCGCCTGCCCACGGTGCTGCAGAACACATCCGGCTTTGTTTATTATGTCTCGATCACCGGGATCACCGGCGCCGCGGCGCCGCAGGCGGCCGATGTGGCGCCGGAGGTGGCGCGGATCAAGGCCGCCACCACGTTGCCGGTCATTGTGGGTTTCGGCATATCCACGCCCAAGGCCGCGCAGGAGATCGCCGCCATTGCCGATGGCTGCGTTGTCGGCTCGGCCATCGTCAAGCTGATCGGCGAGGGCAAACCGGTGGATCAGGTGCTGGCCTATGTGGCGGCCCTTGCCGAGGGCGCGCATCGGGGCTGAGGGCCGAAAGGGACGCCGTGACAGATCGTTGCGCAGGCCGGCTGGGGCAATCATGCAACATCGTCTCTGAATACCCTGATTATCTTCATTTTTGCCACTTTTGCGCCTGATCGGATGCTAAGGTCACAGCCGTTGACCCAGCACACCGAGAGGACGATTTTATCGATGCGCATTCTACCCTTGGCATTCGCCTGCCTTGTATGCTTCGGCCAGTTGCCGGCCCAGGCAGATACCGGCATGGACCAGGCGGCAATCATCGCCGAAGTCAACAACGAGCTTGCGGGTTCGGGTTGGATGGTCGCCAGTATCGAGATCACCGCGACCCAGCAGATGGCGCGCGATGACGAACGCGTTGTTGCCCAGGAATTCGTTGCCACCGCGCGTGCAATGGAAACCTTTTTCGCGCAGACCGAAAGAACGGATACCTATCTGTTTGTCGTCCCCGTGACCCAACCGGGCGATCGGTTCGACCTTGAAGGCGAGGCGATCACCTACACCGCTCCCGGCGTGACGGAACAGCGTGTGCGCCTGTTCGACCTGCGCGACCTCGCTCAGCAGGGCCGCCTGCTGGCGCATTTCTACGGGACAGATCGCACCGTGGTGGTCGAAGGCACACCGGAAGCCGATACCGCCCGCGCCGCCATCGAGCAGGCCCGCGCCGAGGCCGAAGCGGCAGCGCGGGCCGAGGCCGAGCGGCTGAATGCCCTTTATGGTGGCGCTTGGGTCAGCCTCAGCCGCTGCGGCACCATCGATTTCGAACATCACTTCACCCTTGAACCGGGCGAAGATCAGGGCCGCTTTACAGGCGAAGTCAGCTATCGGCCGATCTATCCCTCGCCGCCCTTCGAACTGGGCAGCCACACCGTCAACGCAAGGATCGATACGCGGCGCGACCGCCTGGTGATCGAGCATGGCAGTTGGATCGAACGGCCGCAGGGCAATCGCGGGGTCACCATCACGCTGGCGGCCGAAGGCGGCGACGACGGCGCGCCGATCGCGCTGACAGGCGAATCGCCCAACATGCTGGGCGTGATGGCCAGCGGCAATTGCAGCTACCGCCTGCAGCGCCCGGACGCCTTTCAGGCGGAACGCGAACAGACTCTGGCCCCGGTGCGCGCGCTGACCGCCCGCATGCAGCAAGGCGTCTGGATCGATGGCAGCCAGACCGGGCCGGAACGCGACGGGCGCACGGACTGGCCGGTGCGGGTGCGCGTCTCCACGATCACCGACAATTATATCGTGGCCACCGCCGAACTGCAGGCCTTTCACGCCAACAGCCGCCGGTTGCTGGGCATTGTGGAGTATCCGTTTGCCGTGTTCCTGACACGCGGCATCGAAAACGCCCATATCGAATGGGGCCGGCGCCCCCGCCCCCGCGGCGGTGACATGCGCAATCTGTTTACCCGCAGCAATTTCTGCACGGCGCTGCGCATTACGCTTGATGCCGAAACCGGCGTGGTGAGCGGCAGCAACAACGACCGGCAGGGCTGCATCGACGAAATCCGCCTGCCACTGGTGCCCTGAGGCCGCAGAGGGCATAACCAGCGGCAGGGCGGATACGCCCTGCCAGGCACGGGCACCGCGCGGTTCGGCGTCAGTTTTCGTCGCGCATCGCATCCATGACCGCGCGCAGATGCGCCAGATGCGGCGCAAGTACCGCCAGCGTGCCAGGGTTCAGCCGTTGATGCAGCGCGGCCTGATGGCGCGCCACCTGCGCCATCGCCTGCCCCTGCCATGCCCGCCCGGCATCCGTCAGGTGCACCAGTTTCGAGCGGCCATCGCGCGGGTTGGGTGTCATGGTGATCAGCCCGCGCTTTTCCAGCACCTGCAGCGTGTGGGTCATGGTGGTTTTCGGCTGCTGAAAGGCGCGCGCCAGTTCCAGCGGCGTTACCCCGTCGCCGCGCCGGATCAGATGCATCACCACCCCGAAATGCGCCACGCTCCAGCCCGGCATCGCCGCGTCGAAGGCCGCAGCCGAAAGCTGTGCAATGATTCCGATCTCGGTCATGACGCCAAAGGTCAGCCCCATGCGCGCCGCACCGGCGGGAACCGGGCCGTCACCCCCGCCGGGCGCGGTGCTTTCGGGATCGTCCTTTTCCTCAGCCATGCCTGATCCGGGTTTCCAACGACCAGCGCGGCGACCGCGCCCGACGCGTCGGCCCATGACCCAGCCGCGCAATGAATTGCACCGTCTCGCCCTCGCCTGCCAGCAACGTCTGCGCCTGTACGCGCAACGTGGCCATCTCGGCATATTCCTGCGTGACCTGCAACAGCGGATGCGTGGCCAGCCCCAGCCCTGTGGCTGTCAGGTCAAAGCGCATCCAGCGGCGCCCCACATCGATATGGGTATGCGCATCATTGCCTTGTGTGACGATCACGGCATAGGCCGGGGTGGCGGCCAGGATACGTTCAAACGTGCTGATCCCGAACTGGAATCCCCGGCTCTGCGGGTCGCGCTGCGCCCTGCGGGTCAACAGGCCCGCCAACGCCAGGCTTTCGTAGAACGGCCCGCCCAGAGCCAGCCCGTCCGGGTTGGCCTCGATCTCGCGCCGGCCGATGCGCATCAGATCGACGGTCTCGCCATGTGCGGCCGGCGTCAACGCCTCGGTCAGCCAGCCATCCCATGTCAACTGGCGCAGATCCGCCACATCATCGGCATCGGTGATGACACGGGCATGGGCGCTCAGGCTCTGTACCGCCGCCCTGTCCGGCAGGTGCGCGGCATAGGCTTCGCGGATCGTGCCGCGCGCCGGAACATGGGCGAAAAGCGGGTCCGGGCTGGCAGCACCCGGCATGAACCGCGCTTCGGCCACCGGGCGCCCGTCTGCCTGACCATCTGGAAACAGCGTCAGGTCGACGCCATGCCCGCTCGCGCTGGCCGCAATGACCATCAGTTCGATGAAACAGCCCATGCCGGTTGTCAGTTGCCGCCCGTGCGGGTCGGTCTGTGGCAGGTTACGCGCCGGGTCGCGGTAGAGCCTGAGCACGTCATCCCCTACCAGTTCCGCCTCCCAGGGTTGGCGGTTGTGCGGATTGGGGGCCAGCAACGCCCAGCTCAGCGCGTCAAGACGGGCATCACCATAGCTGCCCGCCCGTACCCAGGGAGCAAGGGCCGCATGCGGCGTGCGGGTGGCCAGAAAGGCCCCGGCCCCGGCGCCGGCGGCCAGAACGGTGCCACCGCCCATCAGGGCAAGGGCGCGACGACGGGAAACAGGCATGCGATTCTCCTTGGTACGATTTCGCACCTTATGGTACGATATCGTACTTTATGCAAGCCCTTTTCGATTGCTTGCCGGCTTCGACCCTCGGTGGTAACGATTTCTGACCAATCCGGAGGAACCCATGCCCGTCATCACCGAGATCGAAGACCTTCGCCGCCTCTACAAGCGTCGGGTGCCGAAGATGTTCTACGATTACGCGGAATCAGGCAGCTGGACCCAACAGACCTTTCGCGAGAACACCACCGACTTTCAGAAGATCCGCCTGCGTCAACGCGTTGCGGTCGATATGGCCGGGCGGTCAACCGCATCGACGATGATCGGGCAGGATGTGGCGATGCCCGTGGCATTGGCGCCTGTCGGGCTGACAGGCATGCAATCGGCGGATGGCGAGATCAAGGCCGCACGCGCCGCAGAACGCTTTGGCGTGCCCTTTACCCTGTCCACCATGTCGATCTGTTCGATCGAGGACGTGGCGGCGCATACCACCAAACCCTTCTGGTTTCAGGTCTATACGCTGAAGGATGACGATTTCATGCGCCGCCTGTTCGAGCGTGCGCGCGACGCGCAATGCTCGGCCCTGGTGATTACCGTGGATCTGCAAATCATGGGCCAGCGCCATATGGATCTGAAGAACGGCCTGTCGGCACCGCCAAAGCTGACCATGGCCTCCATCGCCAATCTGATGACCAAAATCCCCTGGGGGCTGGAGATGCTGGGCACGAAACGGCGTTTCTTTGGCAACATCGTGGGCCATGCAAAGGGGGTCAATGACCCCTCGTCCCTGTCGACCTGGACCAATCAGGCCTTTGACCCCTCGCTGGACTGGAAACGCATCGCCCAGTTCAAGGAATGGTGGGGCGGCAAGCTGATCGTCAAGGGCATCATGGAACCCGATGATGCCCGCAGGGCCGCCGAGGTGGGGGCCGATGCGATTGTTGTCTCGAACCACGGCGGGCGGCAGCTTGACGGGGCACCCAGTTCGATCCGGGCGCTGCCGGCGATCATGGATGCGGTGGGCGACCGGATGGAGGTGCACCTGGACAGCGGCATCCGTTCCGGCCAGGACGTGCTGAAGGCACTGGCACTGGGCGCGCGCGGCACCTATATCGGCCGCCCCTTCACCTACGGGCTGGGGGCGAGGGGCGAGGCCGGGGTGATCAAGGCGCTGGAGGTGATCCACAAGGAGCTGGACCTGACCATGGCGCTGTGCGGCGAG
>JAFIED010000042.1 GCA_020832805.1 Pararhodobacter sp. | reverse complement strand
CTCGCCGCGGGCGCGGCTCACCCCCCGGAGTATTTGGGGCAAAATGAAGGGGGCTATGCCGAGCTTTGCGCGATGTCGAATTTCACCTTTCTGCGGGGGGCGTCGCACCCGGAGGAACTGGTGGCGCGGGCAGCGGAGCTGGGGTTGGCGGCGCTGGCGATCACGGATCGGAACTCGGTCGCCGGGGTGGTGCGGGCGCATGTGGCGTTGCGCGAGATGGCGCGCGCGGCGGATGAGGGTGGCGTGGTGGCGGTGCGCGGGCAGCGGCGGCTGGACCCGTCAAGCCGGCAGGAATGCGGCGCCGGGGGCGGGCTGGCGGTGGCGGGGGTGTTGCCGCGACTGATCGTGGGGGCGCGGCTGGTGCTGGCGGACAGCGCGCTGGATTGGGTGGCGCTGCCGATGGACCGGGCGGCATGGTCGCGGCTGACCCGGTTGCTGAGTCTGGGCAAGCGGCGGGCGGGGAAGGGGGAATGCCATCTGACGCGGGCCGATCTGGAGGAATGGGGCGCGGGGATGGTGCTGATCGGTCTGCCTTGCGAGGCAGAGGGGGCAGAGGAGGCAGCGCCGGGAGGATGGTGGGAAGCGGAGGAGGCCGCGCCAGAGCCGGTGACGCGGGGGGCGGCAGCGGTTGGGCTGCCGGACCCTGAGCGGGTATGTGGTGAATTGGGGGCGATGTTGCGCCGCTTTCCCGGCGATGTCTTTCTGGGCGCCGCGCCGCGCCATGACGGGGGGGACGGGGGGCGGCTGGACGCGCTCGCCACCCTGGCCGCACGGACGGGTGCGCCGATGGTGGCCGTTGGCGATGTGCTGATGCATCACGCCAGCCGCCGGCGCCTGGCCGATGTGCTGACCTGCATCCGCGAGCGGCTGACCATCGACCGTATCGGCACCCGCGCCCAGCCCCATGCCGAACGGCGCCTGCGTCCACCGGAGGAGATGGCACGGCTGTTCCGCGCCCATCCTGCCGCCATTGCCCGCACGCGGGAGATTGCCGCGCGCTGCACCTTCTCGCTTGATGAACTCAGCTACGAATACCCTGACGAGATCGCCGGTCAGGAGCCCCCGCAGGAAAGGCTGGAGCGGCTGACCCTGCAGGGCCTGCGCCGCCGCTTCCCCGATGGTACGCCTGCGGGCACGCTGGAAAAGGTGGAAAAGGAGTTGCGCATCATCCGCGCGCTGGGCTTTGCCGCCTATTTCCTGACCGTGCATGACATCGTCGAATTCGCGCGGTCCCGGGGCATTCTGTGCCAGGGTCGCGGGTCGGCCGCCAATTCGGTGATCTGCTATGCGCTGGGCATCACCGAGGTGGCGCCGGATACGATCACCATGGTTTTCGAGCGTTTCATGTCCGAGGCGCGCGGCGAGCCGCCCGATATCGATGTCGATTTCGAGCATGAGCGGCGCGAGGAGGTGATCCAGCATATCTATCAGAAATACGGTCGCCACCGCGCCGGGCTGACCGCCACGGTGATCCATTTCCGCACCCGCGCCGCGATCCGCGAGGTGGGGCGTGTGATGGGCCTGTCCGAGGACATGATCGCCGCCATCGCCGGGCTGCAATGGGGCTGGTCAGCCCGCCCGCCGGGGCCGGATCAACTGCGCGAGCTGGGCCTGAACCCGGATGACCGGCGGCTGGCGCAGACCATGGCGCTGATTGCCGAGATCGTGGGCTTTCCGCGCCATCTGTCCCAGCATGTCGGCGGCTTTGTCATCACCCGCGGGCGGCTGGACGAGCTTTGCCCCATCGAGAACGCCGCGATGGAGGGGCGCACGGTCATCGAGTGGGACAAGGACGATATCGACGCGCTGGGCATCCTGAAGGTGGATGTGCTGAGCCTGGGCATGCTGACCTGCATCCGCAAGTGTTTCGACCTGATCGCGCAGCATGGCGGGCCACGGCTGGATCTGGAAAGCCTGCCGCGCGAGGATCCGTTGGTCTATGACATGCTCTGCCGCGCCGATGCGTAGGGCGTCTTTCAGGTGGAACGCCGGGCTCAGAGGAATTTCCTGCCCCGCATGCGGCCGCGCGAATTCTACGATCTGGTGATCGAGGTTGCGATCGTGCGCCCGGGCCCCATTCAGGGCGGGATGGTGCACCCTTACATCAACCGCCGGCAGGGCAAGGAGCCGGTCAACCTGCCCTCGACCGATCTGCGGCCGGTGCTGGAGCGCACGCTGGGCGTGCCGCTGTTTCAGGAACAGGCGATGCAGATTGCCGTGGTGGCGGCGGGCTTCACGCCCGAGGAGGCCGACCGCCTGCGTCGGTCGCTTGCCACCTTCAAGCGGATGGGCACCATCGGCACCTTTCGTGACCGTTTCCTGGCCGGGATGGCGGAACGCGGATATGAGCCGGGCTTTGCCGAGGCCTGTTTCGCGCAGATCGAAGGCTTTGGCGAATACGGCTTTCCGGAAAGCCATGCCGCCAGTTTCGCGCTTCTGGTCTATGCCTCGGCCTGGATGAAATGCCACCATCCGGCGGGTTTTGCCTGTGCGCTGCTGAATTCCCAGCCGATGGGATTCTACGCGCCCGCCCAGATCGTGCGCGATGCGCGCGAACATGGGGTAGAGGTGCGCCCCGTTTCGGTCAACCATTCCGCCTGGGACAACACGCTGGAGCCCCGGCCGGACGGGCGGCTGGCGCTGCGCCTGGGGTTTCGCCAGATCAAGGGGCTGCGGGAAGAGGATGCGGGCTGGATCGTGGCGGCGCGGGGCAACGGCTATCCGGATGTGGAAAGCCTGTGGCGCCGGGCCGGGGTGCCGCCGGCGGCGCTGGAAAGGCTGGCCGAGGGGGATGCGTTCACCTGCATCGGGCTGGGCCGGCGCGATGCGCTATGGGCGGTGCGGGCGATCAGGGCGCCGAAACCGCTGCCGCTGTTCGGGCCCGAGGGCGAGGGGATCACCGAGGCGCCGCCGGACCTGCCGCATATGACGCTGGGCGAGCAGGTGGTGGAGGATTATCTGGCGCTGCGCCTGTCGCTGCGCGCGCATCCGATGGAGCTGTTGCGCCCGCATCTGCCGGGGCTGGTGGCGCATGGGGCGCTGGCGGCGGCGCCGGTGCGGGTGGATGTCTGCGGGCTGGTCATCACGCGGCAGCGGCCCGGCACGGCCTCTGGCGTGATCTTCGTCACGCTGGAGGATGAAACCGGCGTATGCAATGTCGTGGTCTGGCCAAAGGTGTATGAACGCTTCCGCCGGGCGGTGATCGGCGGGCGGCTGTTGCGCGTGGCCGGGCGGCTGCAGCGCGAGGGGGCGGTGACGCATCTGATTGCCGATACCGTCACCGATCTGTCGGACCGGCTGTCGATGCTGGCCGATGGTCATCCTGCCCATTTGAACGGGGCGCAGGCCATTGACCCCACCGAGGGGCGCGGGGACGAGGCGCGCCGCCCGGTGCCGACGAAGGAACTGCCGCCGCATCACCCCGCCCGCCAGCCGCGCAGCGCCCGCCACCCGAGGGATCAGGCAAAGCTGTTATTTCCCAGCCGGGATTTTCATTGAAGGCGCGCATGGTGGCTGTGGGGCGTTGACCGGGGCGTGGGGGCAGTTATGCAAGGGCCATGGACCCCGACACGTTGAAAACCGCCCTGCATGCACAGGCCCTGGCCGAGGGCTTTGCGGCCATGGGCGTGACCCGCCCCGATTCCATTCCACAGGCATCCGCGCGGCTGCAGGCTTTTGTGCAAAAGGGGCGGCACGGGCAGATGGCCTGGATGGCAGAGCGGATGCATTGGCGCGGAGATCCGGCGGCGCTGTGGCCCGGCGCGCGGTCGGTGATCATGCTGGCAGAAACCTATACCCCCGCGCATGACCCCCTGGCATTGCTGGGCGAACGCGCGCGCGGCCTGGTGTCGGCCTATGCGCAGGGGCGGGATTATCACGATCTGGTCAAGAAACGCCTGAAACGGCTGGGCCGCTGGCTGATCGGTCAGGCGGGCGGCGAGATCAAGGTGTTTGTCGATACTGCGCCGGTGATGGAAAAACCGCTGGCGCAGGCCGCCGGGCTGGGCTGGCAGGGCAAGCATACCAATCTGTTGAGCCGTGATCTGGGCAACTGGTTCTTTCTGGGCGCGCTTTTCACCACGCTGGAATTGCCGCCGGACAAGGCAGAAGAAGAGCATTGCGGTTCTTGTACTGCCTGCCTTGATATTTGCCCCACCCGCGCGTTTCCGGCACCCTTTCAACTGGATGCGCGGCGCTGCATCTCGTACCTCACGATCGAGCACAAGGGGCCGGTGCCCCCGGAACTGCGTGCCCTGATGGGTAATCGCATTTATGGCTGCGACGATTGCCTGGCCATCTGCCCCTGGAACAAGTTTGCCCGCACGGCACATGAGGTCAGATACGCCCCCGGTGCCGGACAGCAGGCCAATGGCCTGCCTGCACCCGATCTGGCGGAACTGGCGGCGCTGGACGATGCCGGTTTCCGCGCCCGTTTCGCCGGCTCGCCGATCAAGCGTATCGGGCGCGACCGCTTTGTACGCAACGTCTTGTATGCCATTGGCAATTCCGGCATGCCGGCGCTGCGCCCGGCCGCACAGGCCCTGGTGAACGACCCTGATCCTGTTGTGGCCGAAGCGGCCACCTGGGCGCTGTCACGGTTGCAGTAACGCCATCGCTTGCGGCCAGGCGGCAGGGTCTGCCAGCACCTTGTCGCGGCAGAAGGCATTGCAAAAGCCCAGAACCATATCCTGACATCGCAGGAAATGCGTGACCGGCAGGCCAGAAAACGGGCAGGCACTGTTCAGCGCAGGCCCTTCGCAGGGTTCGGCGGGCAGGGGGGCAGGGCCGGGCCACGCACGTTGCGGCCAGTCACGCCGATAAATGGGCTGATCCGGGCCGCTGACCAAGGCCATTGCCCGCCAGCGCCTGAACGGACCATGTGCCAGATGCGCGGCAACATAATCCTGTCCGGCAGGCGACAGCGGCAAGTTGTAGCCGGCAACCCGCGCGGCGACCGGTGCGAAAAAGGCATCGGCGACCGAGTAATTGCCGCACAACCACCGGGTGGGGCTGGCGGTTACCTTGCGGGCCCAGGCCCACAGCGCCTGGATGCGCTCCAGATCATCCAGCACCACATCCGGGGGGGCGCATTCCCGATAGCTGACGCGCAGGTTCATCGGGCAATGGCTGCGCAGGGCGGCAAAGCCCGAATGCATCTCGGCTGCCAGTGCCCGCGCAACAGCCCGGGCCGCCGGATCGCCCGGCCAGTGCCCGGCTTTCGGGTGGCGCGTGGCCAGTTCTTCGGCGATTGCAAGGCTGTCGGCAACCACAACGCCCTCTGGCATGCGCAGGGCAGGTACGGTGCGCGCCGGCTGAAACTGTGCCAGTGCATCGCCAAATGCGCTGGTGTGCAAAGGGGCCATGGTGACAGCGGTTTGCAGGCCAAACCCCTCGAACAGCAGCCAGCCGCGCAGCGACCAACTGGAATAGGCGCGATCACCCAACAGCAGCGCGTAAACCATAAAGCCCCTCCATGCGGCGCCGGATGGATAACATTTCCGGCATCGTCAATGAACCGTTTGTCTATTTCGGGCGTAGAAAAGGCACAACGGGAGAGTTGACATGGCATTGGATGGAACGGAACTGCGGCGGTTCTCGCGCAAGGCCATGCGCGCCGAACTTCTTGACGCCGAAACAGAACTAAAGCTGGCTTATGCCTGGCGGGATCAGCGTGACGAAGAGGCGCTGCACAGGTTGATCACCGCCTATATGCGTTTGGCAATCTCGATGGCGTCGAAGTTCCGCCATTACGGGGCGCCGATGAGCGACCTGATTCAAGAGGCCGGACTGGGCCTGATGAAAGCCGCAGACAAGTTCGACCCTGACCGCGGCGTGCGGTTTTCCACCTATGCAGTGTGGTGGATCAAGGCGTCGATCCAGGACTATGTGATGCGCAACTGGTCGATGGTGCGCACGGGCTCCACCTCCAGCCAGAAGGCGCTGTTTTTCAACATGCGGCGCGTGCAGGCCCAGTTGGAGCGAGAGGCACGCGAGATGGGCGAAACGCTGGACGGGCATCAGTTGCGCGAACGTATCGCCAACCAGATTGGTGTGCCCCTGGCAGATGTCGAAATGATGCAGGGCCGGCTGTCCGGTTCTGATCTGTCTCTGAATGCACAGCAATCGGGCGACGAGGATGGCCGCGAGTGGATCGAAACGATCGAGGATGATGGCGACCAGGCATCGGACCGGGTGGAAGTGGCGCATGACCGTGCTGCCTTGCGGGCGTGGCTGGCCAAGGCAATGGGCGCCTTGAGCGAGCGCGAGCGCTATATCGTTGCCGAACGAAAGCTGCGCGAGGAACCGCGCACATTGGAAGCGCTGGGCGAGGAACTGGGGCTGTCGAAAGAGCGGATCAGGCAGATCGAGGCGGCGGCCTTTGCCAAGATGCGGCGATCTCTGGAATCCCAGTCTCGCGAGGTGTACCAGCTTCTTGCATGAGGCTTTCGGTTTGCACCCTCGCCGTGGTTCTGACCACCGCGCTTGCGCCCCCTGCTGGGGCGCTGGGGGTCGCGCCGGAATTTCTGGACAGCCTGCCCACGGCGGATGTCGTGCTTTTGGGCGAAGTCCATGACAACCCGATCCACCACACGTTGCAGGCGCGCGCCGTTGCATCGATGGCACCCACGGCCATTGTCTGGGAAATGCTGACACCTGAACAGGCAGATAGCCTGCCTGATGATCTGAGCGACGCGCAGGCAGTGGCGCAGGCAGTCGACTGGGACAACAGCGGCTGGCCAGACTTCGGGTATTACCATCCCATCATGCTGTCGGCGCCGGATGCGGTGCATTTCGGGGCAGAAGTGAGCCGCAGTCAGGCCCGCCGAGTCTTTGACACCCCGCTGCCGGTGGTCTTTGACGCGCTTTTCGAAGCGGCGTCAGACATCTTTGACCTGTCCGTGCCACTGTCAACCGATGACCAGGCTTCGCGTGAGGCGATGCAGGCGGCGGCGCATTGCGATGCCTTGCCTGAGCATCTGTTGCCCGGCATGGTGGACGCGCAACGCCTGCGCGATGCCGCGCTTGCCTTTCAGGTCATGAACGCGCTGGAACAAACCGGCGGTCCGGTGGCCGTGATTACGGGCTGGGGCCATGCGCGGCGCGACATCGGTGTGCCGCGCAAACTGGCGATTGCGGCGCCTGCCGTGCAGGTGCTTTCTCTGGCCCTGCTGGAAGCAGAGCCAGAACCCGATGCGCCCTTTGACTACTGGATCGTGACTGCAGCCCAGCCGCGCAACGACCCCTGTGCCGCCTTTCGCTAAGGGGTCAGGGCCGCGCCAGCCGGTACCCGCCATTGTGCCGCTCGACCTTGTGAAAGGCCGGATGCAGGAAATGCCCGCCCGTGAACAGCGCGCCGTCGCTGGCCAGTTCATCCAGCAGCCGCTTGCGGGCCGTGCGGGCCAGATCGATGTCCATATCAAACACAATCGAGATTTCAGGATCAGCGACCTGCAGCGCCGGGGCGTGCACGATATCACCGACATGCAGCAGTTGCGCCCCGCCTGACGACAGGCGCCAGCCGCTGTGACCGGGTGTATGCCCGGCAAGGTCAAGGCTTGTCAGGCCGGGGGCAAATTCCCCGCCGTCATCAACCAGTTTCAATCGGTCTGCATAGGCGCTCAGCACAGCCCGCGCCATTTGTCCCCATTGGACAACGGTCTCATTGCCCTGTTCGGTGTTGGCAGGGTCTTTCCAGAAGTCGTATTCACGGCGCGGAACCACCAGTTCGGCATTGGCAAAGACCGCAGCGCCATCAGGCGTGATCATGCCGGCAATGTGGTCCGGGTGAAGGTGGGTTGCGAACAGCAATTCGATCTGATCGGGCGTGGCACCCGCTTCCTTCAGGGCCTCGGGCAGAAAGCCGCAACTGGGCCCGAACAAATCGCGCGGGCCGGCATCGGCCAGGATGATGCGCCCGCCAGCCCGGATCAGCACAGCGTTGAAATTCGTTTCGATCTCGCTTTTCCCGGCGGCGGAAAGCAGCGCGTCGATATGGCCGGGTTCGGTGCCGGGAAACAGATCGGCGGAAAAGCTGATCCCGCCATCGGTCAGTATCGTTACCTCGGCATCGCCGATCATGCGGGTGGCGGTTCTGCTCATCTCGTTCTCCTCCTGCTGGGCGTCTTGCAAATGATAGCCGTGCTTTTCCAACGATACAACGAACGAGAAAAGGCGCGAAAGGCACAAGGAAAGGTACAGGAAAAGGTACAAGGGCAGAGCAGGGAAACAGGTTGCACATGGACCATATTTCTGTATTTTGTGAAATATGGAAAAAGAAATCGCCCAATTTGCCGCGCTTGCCCATTCCCAGCGGCTGGCCGTGTTCCGCCTGTTGATGCGGCATCACCCCCGCCACACCGCCGCCGGCGCCATCGGTGCCGCGCTGGGCATTCGGCCTTCTACCCTTTCAGCCTATCTGTCGGCCCTGGCCGATGCCGGGCTGATCGAACAGTCGCGCCGCGGCACCTCGTTGCGTTACCGGGTGCGGATGCAGGCGATTCAGGCACTCTCTGAATTTCTGGTGCTGGATTGTTGCCGTGCGCGCGTGGACATTCCAGCCCGCTGGCCTGGGCCGGGGCATGGTGACGTATACAACGTGCTGTTTCTATGCAGCGGCAACGCCGCGCGCTCGTTGATGGCAGAGGCATTGTTGCGCCAGTTGGCTGGTGATCGGTTCGAAGTGTTCTCTGCCGGCACCGACCCGCATTCGGAGCCGGACCCGCGCGCCATGACGTTCCTGGATGAACGCGGGCATGACACCGAGGCCCTGTGGTCAAAGGACGAAAGCCTGTTTCGCGAACCGGATGCGCCGCGCATGGATTTTGTCATCTCGCTGTGTGACCGTGCGGCAGATGCCGAGGCGATGCGCTGGCCCGGTGCGCCGTTGCACAGCCATTGGCCTGTTGATGACCCGGTGCCCCTGCCCGTACCGGATGCCTTTGCGGCTGCCTATGCCATTCTGGAGCGCCGCATAGCCGGTTTTGCCGCGCTGCCGGTCGGCAACATGGCGCGCGCAGCGCTGCAATCGGCCCTCGACGCGCTGTCAGACCTGGGCGCAGAAGCATCCTGAGTATCGAAAAGGGAACAGTCCAATGACCGTCTATGCCGTCAACGGCCTTGGCCGCGTGGGCAAGCTGGCTTTGCGGCCGCTGCTGGAAAAAGGCGCGCGGATCGCCTTTCTGAACGATGTGCAGGGCGATCCGGCAATGCATGCGCATCTGCTGGAGTTCGATTCCGTACATGGCCGCTGGCCGGCGCAGTTCGACCATGATGCAGATTCCATTGTGATCAATGGTGTGCGCCTGCCGGTCACGCGGGCGAGGCGCATTCAGAATCTGCCGCTGGGCGGGGTTGATGTGGTCATCGACTGCACCGGGGTCTTCAAATCGGCAGCCGCGCTGGCACCGTATTTCGACGCCGGTGTGAAACGGGTGGTTGTTTCGGCCCCGGTCAAGGACGGCGATGCGGCCAACATCGTCTATGGCGTCAATCATGAAAGCTTCGACGCTTCGCGCCACCGGATCGTCACGGCGGCGAGTTGCACCACCAACTGCCTGGCGCCCCTGGTCAAAGTGTTGCACGAGGCGATCGGTATTCGCCACGGTTCGATCACCACCATCCATGACGTGACCAATACCCAGACCATCGTTGACCGCCCGGCCAAGGATTTGCGCCGCGCGCGCTCGGCGCTGACCAACCTGATACCCACCACCACCGGCAGCGCCAACGCCATCACGCTGATCTACCCCGAACTCAAGGGCAGACTGAACGGCCATGCGGTGCGGGTGCCGTTGTTGAATGCCTCGATCACCGATTGCGTGTTCGAGATGGCGCGCGACACCACGACGCAGGAGGTGAACGACCTGCTGCGCCGGGCCGCCGAAGGGCCATTGGCGGGAATCCTGGGCTATGAAACGCGCCCGCTGGTTTCCTCTGACTATACCAATGACACGCGCTCGGGCATTGTCGATGCGCCGTCAACCATGGTCGTCAACGGCACGCAGGTAAAGCTGTATGTCTGGTACGACAACGAAATGGGCTATGCGCACCGATTGGTCGATGTGGCGCTGATGGTCGGGGCGGCGGCATGACCGCATCGGCGCCACAGCGCCCGCTGGCGGCGTATGCTGCGGTTACCGCGGCCTATTGGGCGTTCATGCTGTCGGATGGTGCGCTGCGCATGCTGGTGCTGCTGCATTTCCACATTCTGGGCTTCTCGCCGGTGCAGCTGGCCTATCTGTTTCTTCTTTACGAACTTGCCGGGATCGTAACCAACCTGTCGGCCGGATGGCTGGCGGCGCGCTTTGGTCTGACCCGTACACTATACGCAGGGCTTTTGCTGCAGATCGTGGCACTGCTGGCCCAGACGCAGCTTGATCCGGGTTGGACCGTGGCGCTGTCCGTGGTTTTCGTGATGGCCGTGCAGGGGCTGTCCGGCGTGGCCAAGGATCTGGCCAAGATGTCATCCAAGAGCGCGGTCAAGCTTTTGGCACCGGCCAAAGGTGACGGGCTTTTTCGGTGGGTGGCGGCACTGACCGGATCAAAGAACGCGGTAAAGGGTTTGGGTTTCCTGCTGGGCGCCGTGCTGCTGGGCACGGTGGGTTTTTCTGCGGCTGTGCTGGCCATGGCAGTTGTTCTGTCAGTCATTCTGGGGGCTGTCTTGTGGCGCATGCCGCCCGGCCTGCCCGGCGGGCGCACCGGGGTTCGGTTCCGCGAGGTGTTTTCGACCGAAGTCAACATCAACCGGCTGGCGGTGGCGCGCGTGTTCCTGTTTGGCGCGCGCGATGTGTGGTTTGTCGTGGGTATCCCTGTCTATTTCTACGCCGTGCTGTCTGATGGCACCCCCGAGGGGAACCGGACCGCATTTTTCCTGATCGGCAGCTTCATGGCATTGTGGATCATCCTTTACGGCGGGATTCAGGCGATGGCACCACGCCTGATGCGGGCCGCCGCGCGCCCGGCGGCGGAACTGGTTGGTGCGGCGCGGGGCTTGTCAGCAGGGCTGGCGGTTGTACCGGCCTTGTTGGCGGCGGCGGTCTGGTTTTCGGCGGGGCCTTCTGCAGCGTTGACCTGGTTGCTGGTGGCCGGGTTGCTGGCATTCGGCGGTCTGTTCGCGCTGAACTCGGCGCTTCATTCCTGGCTGATCCTGGCCTTTTCGCAGGGCAGCCGGGTCACGATGGATGTGGGATTCTACTACATGGCCAATGCCGGGGGGCGTTTGCTGGGCACGCTTCTGTCGGGGCTCAGTTTTCAACTTGGCGGCCTGGCGCTGTGTCTGGTGGTCGCGGCGGTGATGCTGGTTCTCAGCGCACTGGCGGCGGCCCGGCTGGACCCGGCCCCGTTGCACAACTAAGGGCCCTGTGCGCTTGAATGCATGGCGCCGGACGGTTTCATACATGGCTTTCGTGCCGGTTTCTTTTGGCAGAAGCGCCGAAAAGCCCTTGAATCTGGTGACATGGCCGTGATCTGCAGGGGGTGAAAGGGGTGTCCGGACATTCCGGATTTGTATCGCCGCATGCTTCTTGCTACGCTTGATAAATAGTGCAGGGCTGTTCCGTTGTCGCCCGGAACGCGGCTTGATACCATTTTCGCGGGCAACGTCTTTTGCCAGGACGACTGGTGCCGCCCCGCCGGAAACAGGAGGCAAAACGCCCATGCGGTTGATTGGTCTGGCCCTGATGTGTCTGCTGGCCGTGTCACTGCCGGCCAGGGCATCCGGTATTGCGCTGGTCATTGCCAACGAGCGCCACGAGCATTTGCGCGATGCGCGCGGTGCGCAAGGCCTGCTACGGCTGGAGGGGGCGCTGACCGGGGCCGGCTTCAGCGTCGATCTGGCCACCGATCTGGCGGCACCGACCATGCGCGCGGCCCTTTCCGGCCTGCGCGAAGGGATCGAACGCCAGCGCCATCAGCGGGTGATCATCGTGTTTGCCGGCCATGTCCTGCATAGTGGCCAGTCAGCCTGGCTGCTGGGCACCGATGCCCGCTCGCCGGATCTGGCAACAATCGATGACGCGGGCCTGCGCCTGGAAACGGCGCTGGCCGTGGCCGGGCAACTGCAGGGTGGGGCCGTGGTGGCCATCGCGGATTATGGGTATCCCGGCAGCCCGGCATCGGGGTTGGCCGCAGGGTTGCCCGATCAGGTGGTCGTGCCCCAGGGTGTGTCGCTGGTCAGCGGGCCGGCTGACCAGATCGGCGCGTTCGGGCGGGCGGCCGCGCGCCCTGGCACCACAGTGCGCGCGGCTGCCGGCCAGGGGCGTTCGCTGCGCCTGCAGGGGTTCAACCCGCCCTATCTGACCTTTCTGCCCGAGGGGCACGCCCCGGCAGCAGAGGGGGACAATCGCGCCTTTGCCCGGGCTGATGATCAGGGCACGGTAGAAGCCTATCGCGCGTATCTTTCCGATTTTCCGGATGGCCGCCACGCAGACACCGCGCGCGCGGCGATCGCGCAGCTGGAAAACACCCCCGAAAGAGTGGAAGATGCCCTTGCGCTAAGCCGCGACGAGCGCCGCGCGATTCAACGCGAACTGACGCTTCTGGGCTTTGATCCGCGCGGCATCGACGGCATATTTGGGCCGGCAACCCGTTCGGCCGTGGCTGCCTGGCAGCGGCATAACGGCTATGAGGCTAACGGATTTCTGAACCGGGATCAGGTTTTTGAACTGGCGTCACAGGCCGCCCGGCGCGCTGCCGAACTGGAGGCCGAAGCACGCGAACGCCAGGCAGAACAGGAGCGCCGCGATCGGGCATTCTGGCGCGAATCGGGTGCGGCAGGTGATGAACGCGGTTTGCGCCTGTATCTTGAACGCTTTCCGGAAGGTCTGTTTTCGGCGGTGGCGCGCCAGCGCCTGCAAGAGATCGAGGAAGAACGCGCAAGGGCCGAGGCGCTGCGCGACCGAACGGCATGGGATGCGGCGCGCGCGCTTGATACGGTCGATGCCTATCAACGTTATCTGCAAGACCACCCGCAAGGCGCCTTTACCGAACAGGCAGAGGAACGGGTCGATCTTCTGACCGGTGTGGTGGAGCCAGAACGCCCCGATCCCCAGATCGAGGCCGCGCGCAACCAGGAAGCGGCGCTGAACCTGCCACGGTTTACCCGCGTGATGATCGAACAGCGGCTGGCTCTTCTGGGGTATGACCCCGGCCCGCGGGATGGCACATTTGACCGCGAAACCCGCCGGGCGATCCGTGCCTATCAGCGCGATAACGGGTTGTCCGAAACCGGCTATATGACCCAAGGCATGGTTGCCCGCCTGCTGGCCGAGGGCATCATGCGGCTATTCGAATAGGGGCGATCAGGGCCAAACGGCGGGCGGCCGGGCCGTCAGCCCGCCGCCTGGTCCGGTGTATCAAGGAAGCTGCGAATGGTTTGTACGGCGCCATCCAGTGCCTTGCCTTCCTCATCGGCCAGCGCCGCCTCGCGCAGGCGGCGTGCCCAGTCGGCCGCGTCCTGCCGGCCCTCGACCAGGGCGATCGCCGCCATCACCCGGTCAAACTTGGACAGGCCACGCGCATGGGTATCCGAATAACCCTTGACCAGCCGCCGACAACGCAGCGTTTCCACTGCCAGCGCGTAGTCGTCATTCACCCGGCCAAGAGCCGTATCCAGCCAGCGTGTCATATGCGCCATTTCAGTCTTGTGACGCAGGTTGCCGCGCCGGCGCCCTTTCAGCGAAGCGATCACGTAAAGCTGCAAAAAGCCGCGCAGCCCGTCGGTGCGCAGCCGGCGCCCCTTGTTGACCAGCCGGTCGAAACGGGCCATGCGCTTTTCGCTGCGCTCGAACCATTCACCAAGACGCGCAGGAAACAGGCTGACAATCTCGGGCGCCCGCGGGTGCAGGTATTCCGTCAACTGCATCACCTCTCCGGCGTTCATCTGCTGGCGAATGCGCGCCATGCGGGTGCTGCGGGTCTTCAGATCAGCCACGCGAATGACATCGTCATAGGCCATTGCATTGGCGATGTATTTCGCGGCCTCGCGGGTGAGTTGGTGATCATGCGCCGGCCCGTCGCGCTTGTGCACCGCCGCCACACGGTCAAGATACTCGGTGCCATAGGCCAGATCCTGAAAATCCACCACCTTGCGCAACCCGGCCAGTGCGATGTCCTGCACGACCTCCGGCAGCGCTTGAATGCGACGACACAATGCCTCCCAATCGGCGATCAGCGCCTGCGGGCCGGTTACCAGGGGCGCGGCGGCCGCCGGCTTTGCCACAGCAGCAGCGGCAGGCTCCACACCGCGCTGTGCGGTTTCATAGCCAACACCGAAGGCGCGCAGGCTGGCCTCGACCCCCTTGCCCGAGGCGCGAATTGCCGCCTCATAGGCCTCGCGCGGGAAAGGCAGGGCGCCAGAACCCGCCAACGCCCCGAAAAGCGACGCCGAGATCACCGAACCCTGCTGCGTGGCCAGGGTGTCAAGATCGGCCATGATCAACTTCCGCGCGGCAATCTCGGCGGCAGCCCGCACCTCGTTCGGGTCGGCGATGCCGTCGCCCGGCACCATCTTCTCGCTCACCGCCAACATGCGATGAGTCGAGGCGATCAGCGTGGTCCGGTCAGGCGTAACGAAGCCACGCATGATGGCACGGCCCGCCTCCATCATTTCGGCGGCGATCAACACATCGATATCACCACCCGAAGGGGCCAGCGAGAAGATGGGCGTGCCGCCGCTTTTGGGGGCCATCTCGACATAGTAAATGGTGGCGCCCGTCCGCTGGGCAACCCCGGCCACCGACGTGGCCTGACAATCGTATCCGTTGCCGCGGGCCAAGGCCTCGATCCAGTTTGTCAACACGCCACCGCCCTGACCACCAACGGCCATGACAGCCAGCTTGATGATACCACCAAGGCGTTCGTCCGGCGTGCGTGCGGCCAGACCGCCGGGCTGGGTCTGAATGTTCATGGCTTCTCTCTCACATGAGGACAGGGCGCGAGGCAAATCCCTTGAACAAGGGATTTGCAAGAGCCTTTCAAAGGCTCTTGGTCACGGGCTTGCGTGCTTCGCCCGGTCATTCTGCGGCCTCCCGCCGGGGCTGTTCGGCAAAACCCAGGCGGCGCGTTTCGCGCCGGGACTGAAGCCAGCTGATCACGCGCGCCGATATGCCTTTGCGCCAACGCTCGAACCCGCCCGGGTTATGGACCACCCGCGCCTCGTAGAACGAGGGGCACAGGATCGCCGCATCCGCGACTTCGCCGCAATTGCCGCAGCCGACGCAGGTGTGGTCAATATGCGCCACCGGATCGTCGCGCAGCGGGTCGTCCAGTCTTTTCAGTCCCAGCGACGGGCAGCCCGAAAGGCGGATACAGGCGTGATCGCCGGTGCAGATGTCCTCGTCCACGCCAAAGCGGGGTGCCTCTATCCGCCGACCTTCCTTGACGGCCTTGGCACGCTGCGGTTTCTCGCGGCGTTGCCGGTTCAGCATGCACTCGGACGAGGCGATAATCACCTTGGGGCCCTTGTAGTCGGTGGTCAGCGCCTCGTGAAACACCGCGCGCATTCGAGGCACATCATAGGTGCGATCAATCTCGCGCACCCATTCGACACCGACCCCGCGCACGGCTTTCGAAATGGGGTTGTTGGTGGCCTTGGTGGGATTCGAGGCCCGGCTTGACAGTACATCCTGACCGCCCGTTGCGGCCGAATAGTAGTTGTCCACGATCACCGCGACCGAGTCGGACTTGTTGAACACCATGTTGCCGATCGACGAGGACAGCCCGTTGTGCCAGAAGCCGCCATCCCCGAGGATGGAAATTGCCCGACGCTTGCCACCGCCATCGAATGCCGCGTTCGAGGCGGGCCCCAGACCATAGCCCATTGTCTGCCCGCCGACCTCGAAGGGCGGCAGGGCGGCAAACAGGTGGCACCCGATGTCGCCTGAAATCTGGTGTTGTCCCAACTCCTGCTGCACCAGTTTCAACGCGGCAAAGATGGGGCGTTCGGGGCAGCCGGTGCAGAAACCTGGCGGGCGGATCGGCACGGTGCCTGACAGGTCAGGAATCTGCGGTGCCGGTTCATTGGGGGCCAGCACCTGGCCGGGCAGCAATTCGGGCGCAGTCTGGCGCAGGAAGCTTTCGATCGAGTCCAGCATGATCTGACCGGTGTATTCGCCGGCCATGGGGAAAATATCCTTGCCATGCAGCGCGACCGGCGCCTTGGCTCGGTAAAGGTAGGTGGCCAGTTGCTGTTCGATGAACTCGGGCTGGCCCTCTTCCACCACCAGCACGGCATCCTTGCCTTCGCTGAATTCCAGAAACTCCGACGAAACCAGCGGGTAGGTCACGTTCAGCACATAGAGCGGCACCTCGGTCTGGCCGTGGATATCGGCCAGACCCAGCCGCTGCAGCGCGCGGATCACGCCGTTATACATGCCGCCCTGCACAACGATGCCAACCTTGGCACGGTCGGGTCCGAACACCTCGTTCAGCCCATTCTCGCGGATGAATTTCTCGGCCGCGGGCCAGCGTACCTTCACCTTGTCCTGCTCATGCTTGTAGGACATGGGCGGCAGCACCACGCGGCTGAAATCCTTTCGGGGCTCTGACAGGGCGTCGCGCACGCTCAGGGGCGGGCGCTGGTTGTCGCGCGTCTGGAACTGGCCGGTGACATGGCAGCCGCGAATGCGCACCATCATCATGACCGGGGTATTCGACGCTTCCGACAGGGCAAAACCGTCTCCGACGGCCTTGACGATCGAAGTCAGGTTGGGGCGCGGGTCAAGCAGCCAGAATTGTGATTTCATGGCGAACGCGTGGCTGCGTTCCTGCATGATCGAGGAGCCTTCGCCATAGTCTTCGCCGACGATGATCAGGGCGCCGCCGGTGACACCCGAGGACGACAGGTTCGCCAGCGCGTCAGACGCCACATTGACACCGACCGCCCCCTTGAAGGTCACAGCCCCGCGAATGGGATAGTGCACCGAGGCCGCCAGCATGGCAGCCGCCGCCGCTTCCGATGCGTTGGCCTCGTAGCGGACGTCCAGTTCCGACAGCAGGTCTTCGGCATCGGCCAGCACGTCCATCAGATGGCTGATCGGCGCCCCCTGGTATCCACCCACATAGCCCACGCCGTTTTCCAGCAGGGCCTTGGTCAGTGCCAGGATGCCCTCGCCCGTAAAGACATCGCCGTCACCCTTGCGCAGATGCTCGACCTCGGCCTTGAAGGATCTTTCCGCCATCATTCCCCCAGTCAGTCAGAGACCGGCCACCCTGTTTCAGGCCAGGCCGATCCGTTCATGGCGTCATCTTGCCAAAAACTATATGCGTTTGCAAGTAACCAGTGTCAGGTTTTGCCGGCACGATGGGCATGCCCTGTCAGCGGGCGTTCATTCCGCACGCTCGGGCGGGTCCAGCGGGTTATGGGGCAGGGCTGCCAGCAGGCTTGCCAGCATCGGTTTCAGGGCATCGCGCTGATCAAGCGGCAGGCTGGCCAGCACCTCGCGTTCCTGTTGGCGGGCCAGCACCAGCAGGGGCTCCAACAGGGCGCGCCCCGGTTCGGCGAGGAACACGCGGACCCGCCGGCGGTCACGCGAATCGCTGCGACGCTGAACGAGGCCGCGTTCCTCCATGCGTTCGATGACGCGCGTCATCGCGCTTTGTTCCATCAGCGCAAGCGAGGCCAGCCGGGTCACCATCTGGCCGTCATGGTCATGAAGGCAAGCCAGAACCCGCCATTCAGGCACTCTCAGGCCATGCGCGCGTACAATTGCATGAAAGCCGGCGCTAGCCGACGCACTGGCGGCGGCCAACAGGAACAGCAGATAGTCTTCCAGAAACCTTGGCTGATCCTTGGTTGTGACGGGTGTCGCTGTTTCGGCCATGCCGTATCCTTTGATAGCAATGGGCGCATGCCTGTGCGGCGAATGACCATACGCTCTTGATCTGCGCAACAAAAGATGTGTTTGCACGCAATGTCGCGAAGGCGGGCTTGACAGGCATTCCATGATAATTCATACATACGTCAAGAGCTATCGGAGAATTGCCACTTGACCGGTTCCGCCAGCCAGATTGCCCTGCGTGTCGTCGAAGCCAAACAGGTCACCGGCAAGGTGCGGGCGCTGACCCTGCAGGCCGACAAGGGCGATTTGCCCGGGTTCGACGCCGGCGCACATATCGAGGTAACGCTGCCTGATGGCGACACGCGCCCTTACTCACTGATCGACTGGGATGGAAATGCCGCAGCGCCGGCCACCTATCGGTTAGGGGTGCTGCTGGAAGATGACAGCCGGGGCGGGTCGCGCTTCATGCATCATCTGCGCGAAGGGCAAGTCGTTTCGGCCAGTGCGCCCAGAAACAGCTTTGCCCTGGCCCAGGGGGATGCGCCGGCGCTGCTGGTTGCAGGCGGCATCGGGGTGACGCCGCTGATTTCAATGGCGGCGGCCCTGCAGAAAGGCGGTGTGCCATACCGGTTCGTCTATGCCGCGCGCAATGCTGATGCGATGGCCTTTCGGGCAGAGCTTGAATCCCGGCATGGCGCGGCGTTGCAGCTGCATTTCGACGATCAGGCGGGCGGGCCCCTGTTGCTTGCGCCCTTGATGAAGAATGCGGCGCCCGGCACGCATCTTTATGTCTGTGGCCCGCGGCCCATGATCGAGGCTGCACGCGAGGCGGCACTTTCGGCAGGGTTTTCCGCCGACCGCATTCATTTCGAACTGTTCGAACAGGTCGCCGCCCAGGAAAGCGATCAACCATTCGAGGTCGAATTGGCGTCGAATGGTCAGGTCTTTACCATCCCACCCGGCAAGACGATCATCGAGGTGCTGGAGGGCGAGGGGATCGACCTGATGTACGACTGCCAGCGCGGCGATTGCGGCATTTGCCAGACCGATGTGCTGGAAGGTGAGCCGGATCACCGCGATGTGGTGCTCAGCCAGGCCGAGCGCGACTCTGGCAAGGTGATGCAGATCTGCGTGAGCCGCGCAAAATCTGCCCGGCTGAAACTCGATCTCTGACCCCGACAACCGACAGGGAGGGAAGACCAATGCACTATCCCGAAACCCGCGACGCCATGGCGGCACTCGTGCAGCCCCGGCAGGTGCATCGTGATCTTTATGTCTCGCCTGATATCTACAGGCTGGAATGCAAGCATCTGTTCTCCAACTGCTGGCTTTATGTCGGCCATGACAGCCAGGTGCCGAATAAAGGCGACTATTACACCACCCAACTGGCAGACCAGCCGGTGATCATGGTGCGCCACACCGACGATCAGGTGCATGTGCTGTACAACCGCTGCCCGCACAAGGGCACGAAAATCGCCATCGACCGCACGGGCAACACCGGCAAGTTCTTTCGGTGCCCCTATCACGCCTGGAGCTTCAAGACCGATGGCTGCCTGCTGGCGATACCGCTGAAGAAGGGGTACGAAGGCACGGGTCTGGAAGAGGCCGAAGCCGCACGCGGCATGACACCGGTTGGCGCGGTGCACAACTACCGCGGCTTCATATTCGCCCGGATGGCCCCCGAGGGGATCGGGTTCGAGGCATTCTTTGGCGAGTCGCTTTCCTCGCTCGACAACATGGTGGACCGCGCGCCAGAAATGCGGCTGGAAGTGGTTGGTGCGCCCTTGCGCTACATGCACAAATGCAACTGGAAGATGCTGGTCGAAAACCAGACCGATACCTGCCACCCGATGGTCGCGCATGAAAGCTCGGCGGGGACCGCGGTGAAGATCTGGGAGAGCATGGAAAAGCCCGAAGGCACGCCCACCCCGCCGGCGATGGAAATCATCGCGCCCTTCATGTCGCCCTATGATTTCTTCGAGAACATGGGCATCCGGACATGGCCCAATGGACACGGACATACCGGTGTCAATCATTCGATCCATTCGAAGTATTCCGAAATACCAGGGTACATGGACGCCCTGATCGCCACCCATGGTGCCGAAAAGGCCAAGGAGGTGCTGGCGGAGAACCGGCACAACACCGTCTATTTCCCAACCATCATGATAAAGGGGCCGATTCAGCAGTTGCGCAATTTCATCCCGCTGGGGCCGGACAGGACACTGGTGGAAAGCTGGATCTTCCGCCTGGTGGGCGCGCCGGACGAGTTGCTGGCGCGCACGGCCATGTACAACCGGATGATCAATGCGCCGACGTCGATGGTAGGGCATGATGACCTGGAAATGTACGAGCGCGCGCAGGAGGGCCTGCAGACACAGGGCAATGACTGGGTCAACGTGCAGCGATTGTACGAGGAGGGTGAGGACCTGGAGCAGGAAGCGGTGCTGAACGGCACCACCGAACGCCAGATGCGCAACCAGTTCCATGCCTGGTTGAAATTCATGACCCTGACCATGCCGGACGGGTCCGCGGGCCAGACCGCCCGTGAGGCGGCGGAATGACTGGCCAACCCGCGCAACAAGGGCCTTTGAAAGGCCCTTGCAAATCCCTTGCTTCAAGGGATTTGCCGCTCTGCCCCGATATTGACCTGCATCTGGAGGGCTTCGCATGACTGCGACCATGACCGCCACCCGCGCCGCCGTGACCCGTGAGGACCTGATTGATTTCGTCCATGCCGAGGCACGGATGCTGGACGAGGGGCGTTTTGACGACTGGCTGGCCCTGTGGGCGCCCGATGGCATGTACTGGATGCCGCTGGAGTGGAACCAGCAGGACCCCATTCTGGAAACATCGTTGCTCTACGAAGACCAGTTCATGCTGCGCCTGCGCGTCGAGAGGCTGAACGGTGCGCGCACCTTCAGCCAGAAGCCGAAAAGCCGGTGTCTGCATGTGCTGAACCGCCCGGATGTCGATCTGATCGACAATGACGCGGGCCGCTACACGGTGGTCACGCGCATGACCTATGTCGAAACCCGCCTGGACGAGCAGTTTCTGCTGGCTGTCACCGCAACGCATGATCTGGTCTGGCAGTCCACCGACACAGGTGGCGCACTGAAGATACAGCAAAAGCGTGTCGATATCCTGAACTGCGATGCTGCGTTCGGCAATATCCAGTTGCTGCCGTAAGCCGAGGTCGCCACATGCCAGCCATTTCTGCCCGCACTGTCCACGGTGCCTTTGCTGCCACCGCCGCGCGCTGCCCGAACCGGCCGTTTCTGAACGTGCTGCCGGAAACCGCGGCTGTGTATGGCATCCCGGCCGGCGAAATGACCTATGCCGAGGCGGTCGCCGAAACCGACAGGTTGCGCGCCGACCTGTCTGCTGCGGGGCTGGTTGCAGGGCATCGGTTGATGCTGCTGATGGAAAACCGCCCTGCCTTTTTCCTTTGGTGGCTGGCGGCGAATGCGCTTGGCGCCTCTGTCGTTCCGGTCAACCCGGACCTGCGCGCGGCCGAACTGGAATACATGATCGGTCATGTGACGCCAGCGCTGGCCGTTGCAATTCCCGCGCGTGTTGCCGATTTGCAGGCTGCTGCGCAGGTTGCAGGCATCGCCATGCCGGTTGTCGCGCCAGATGCGCTGTTGGAGGCCATCACAACGCCTCCGGTGTTTCAGGGCGATGAGGCGGCGGTGCTGTATACCTCGGGCAGCACCGGCCGGCCCAAGGGCTGTGTGCTGGGCAACGACTATTTCCTTGCCGCCGGCAACTGGTATGCCGGTGTTGGCGGGATTTGCGGGTTGCACGATGGCGACCGCATGATCACGCCGCTGCCGATTTTTCACATGAACGCCATGGCCTGTTCCTTCATGGCCATGATCGCCGTCGGTGGCTGCCTGACCGCGCTGGACCGTTTCCATCCCCGGACCTGGTGGGCCTCAGTCCGCGAGTCGGGGGCGACATGCCTGCACTATCTGGGTGTCATGCCCTCGATGCTGATGGGCTTGCCGGAAAGCCCCGAAGACCGCGCCCACACTGTGCGTTTCGGTTTCGGCGCGGGGATCGACCCCAAGCTGCATGCGCCTTTCGAGTCCCGCTTTGGCATCCCGCTGGTCGAGGCCTGGGCGATGACCGAGACCGGCAATGGCGCCGTGATCGCCGCCAGCCATCCGCCGCGCCGCGTCGGTGAAAGCTGCCTGGGCCGGCCTGGCCCGGCAATGGAAATGCGGATCGTGGATGACAATGGCGCCGAGGTTGCCGCGGGGGAGCCAGGTGAACTGCTGGTCCGGGCCGCCGGGCGTGATCCGCGTGCAGGGTTTTTCCGCGAATACTACAAAGACCCGGAGGCCACCGCCGAGGCCTGGGCGGGCGGCTGGTTTCATACCGGAGACATTGTGCGACAGGAAACCACAGGCGAGGTTTTCTTTGTCGACCGCAAGAAGAACGTGATCCGTCGCTCGGGCGAGAATATCGCGGCGGTCGAGGTGGAGTCGGTGCTGATGCGCCACCCTGCCATCAAGGCCGCTGCCGTTGCTGCGGTACCGGATGCGATACGCGGCGACGAGGTGTTTGCTTGCCTGGTCGTTGATGAACCGGCCCCTGCGCTGGCCGAGGAGATCGCACATTGGGCCCTGGGGCAGATGGCCTATTACAAGGTGCCGGGCTATGTGGCGTTTGTCGATCAGTTGCCGCTGACATCGACCAACAAATTGCAGCGTGCCGAACTGAAGGCGCTGTCTGGCAGACTGCTGAACGATCCTGCCACGGTGAATACCACCCATCTGAAACGCCGGCAGGTGGCCTGATGGGGCGTCAGGCCTATGACGGGGTGGTGTTGGCGGCCCCCTTTACGGCGCCTTACACGCGGTTTTCCAACGAGACGGCGCATTGGTGGATTGCTCGCGCCCTGCGGGGCTCACTGCAGGTGGCGGGCTTGTCTCCGCGCCAGATCGATGGTTTCGCGGTGGCAAGCTTCACCCTTTTCCCCGACACGCCTGTTGCCCTGACCCAGCACTTGGGCCTGTCGCCCCGCTGGCTTGACAGTGTGCCGATGGGCGGTGCCTCGGGCATCGTGGCACTGCGCCGTGCGGCGCGGGCGGTGCAGGCGGGTGATGCCGAGGTGGTGGCCTGCGTGGCGGGCGATACCAACGCGATTGACGGCTTTCGCAAGCTGTTGTCGGCCTTTTCCCGTTTCGCCCTCGATGCCAGCTATCCTTATGGTTATGGCGGCCCCAATGCCAGCTTTGCCCTGCTGATGGATCGCTACATGACCGAATATGGCGCCACCCGCGCCGATTTCGGCCACGTTGCCGTGGCGCAGCGGGCCAATGCGCTGCGAAACCCCCATGCGTTGATGAAAAAGCCACTCAGCCATGATGACTACCTGAACGCCCGCCCCATCGCCGAGCCCATTGCGCTGTTCGATTGTGTGATGCCCTGCGCGGGTGCAGAGGCGTTCCTGGTCATGACCGAAGACCGTGCCCGTGCGTTGGGGTTGCCCTATGCCCGCATCCGGTCCACCATCGAACGGCACAACGCCTTTGCCGATGATCCTGTCCAGCTGCGCGGTGGCTGGGTGGTCGATGTCGATGAGCTTTGGCAGATGGCCGCCATGGGCCCGGAGGATATGGACCTGGTTCAGACCTATGACGACTATCCGGTGATTTCCGTCATGCAGTTCGAGGATCTGGGCTTCTGCGCCAAGGGCGAGGGGGCGACCTACCTGCGCGCGCGCGATCTGACCATCGGGGGCGACTTGCCGCACAACACGTCTGGTGGCCAGCTTTCTGCCGGGCAGGCGGGTGCGGCAGGGGGGTTCATCGGCATGGTCGAGGCGCTACGCCAGGTCACCGCCACCGCCGGGCCAACACAGGTGGACGCGGCCCGCCGGGCACTTGTTTCCGGATTCGGCATGATCAACTTCGACAGGGGCGTCTGTTCGGCAGCCTGCGTGCTGGAGGGGGGCGCATGACACAGCCTCTTGCCCCGCCACCGAAAAAGAACCCCGAACGCCGTACGCCAGTGCCCATGCTGCCACCCGGCACCCGGTCGCGGGCGGGACTTGGTCTGGCGCTGGCGGCGGGGCAGGGGCGGTTTGCCCTGCAGGTCTGCACTGAATGCGGCGCGGTGCAATACCCGCCGCGCGATGCCTGCCACCAGTGCCTTGCCACCGATCTGGCATGGCGCGACCTGCCCAGCGGCGGCCAGCTTCTGGCCGAGACAACCATTCATGCCAGCTCCGACCCCTATTTCCGTGAACGCCTGCCCTGGCGCGCGGGCACCGTGCAGCTGGACGCCGGGCCGGTGGTTCTGGCCCATATCCACGGCGATGTGGCGCGCGGCGCGCGGGTGCGCATGGCCTTGATGCTTGATCGCGCGGGGCAGGGGGTCCTGGTCGCCCTGCCGGAACAGGAGACCCCGCATATGCAGGACGACACCATACTGCGCGCCATGGGTACCCACCCGCGCCATCGCCGGGTACTGATCACCGACGCGCGCGCGCCAGAAGCCGTGGCGCTGGCCCGCGCCCTGCTGGACGCCGGTGTCGCGCAGGTGTTCATGGGACTGGCAGAAGCGTGGCGCCCGTTTCCGGGGCGCACCAGGCTGGAAGCGCTGGATAAGGTCAGCCTGCACCGGCTGGATGTGACCGATGCGGAATCGCTGACGGATCTGGCGGGCGCGATTGGCGGCAAGGTGGATATCCTGATCAACAACGCCCGCCACATCCGGCCCGGCGGCGTGATCGGCGCCAGCCTGACCGATGCCCGTGACTCAATGGAGATCGGTGCCCTGGGGCTGATGCGGCTTGCGCAGGCCTTTGGCCCGGGCATGCGCGCGCGCGGTGCCGACGGGGTGAACAGCGCGGTGGCCTGGGTCAACGTGCTGCCGGCGCAGGCGCTGGCCCATGATCCGGGTTTTGCGGGGGCGGTGGCTGCCGGTGCCGCAGCGCGCGCCCTGTCGCTGTCGCTGCGGGCTGAACTGCGCGGCGGGGGCATCCGGCTCTTGCATGTGCATGCAGGCCCCATGGATGATGAATGGCACCAGCCCCTGCCGCCGCCAAAGCTGGCCCCCGCTGCGCTGGCCCGCGCAATCGTTCAGGGGCTGGAACAGGGGCTGGAAGAGATTCACGCGGGCGATGTCGCACGCGATCTGGCGCAACGCTTTGCGGAGAACCCCGCGCTTCTGGCGCGCGAGATGGAGGGCGGCGCATGACCGTGCTCGATACCCTCACAAAGGCGTTGGCCGGTGGCCGTGTGCAGGTGGTCGACCTGACCCACACGCTGGACCCTGATTTTCCCGTCATCGTGTTGCCGGCGGAGTTCGGCCAGTGTGCGCGTTTCCGCATGGACGAGGTTTCGGCCTATGATCACCGCGGCCCGGCGTGGAAATGGCACAACATCTCGATGTCCGAACACACCGGAACGCATTTTGACGCGCCCATCCACTGGGTCACCGGGCGTGACGTGGCAAACGGCTCCACGGATGCCATCGACCCGGCTGCCTTCATTGGACCGGTTTGCGTGATCGACTGTTCGGTCGGTGCGGCGGCGGATGAGGATTACACGCTGCAGCCCGCCGAGATCGAGGCATGGGAAGCCGCGCATGGCCCCATCCCTGCTGGCGCCTGGGTCCTGATGCGTACCGACTGGTCGCGGCGGCAGGGCGCCGAATACCTCAATCTGCGCGCAGACGGCGCCCATTCCCCCGGCCCCTCGCCCAATGCCGTGCGCGCGCTGCTTGATCGTGGGATCATCGGTTTTGGCACCGAGTGCGTGGGTACCGATGCAGGCCAGGCGGCCCATTTCGACCCGCCCTATCCGGCGCATGCGATGTTGCACGGGGCAGGAAAATACGGGCTGCAATGCCTGAAGAACCTGGACAAGCTGCCACCCACTGGCGCGGTGCTGATCTGCCCGCCGCTGAAGATCAGGGGCGGCACCGGCTCGCCCTTGCGGGTGCTGGCCCTGGTAGAGGAAATCGCATGACCGAATACACCGCCGTCATCACCGGTGGCAACAAGGGCATCGGCGCCGATCTGGCGGGCGCGATGCTTGAAAAGGGCTGGCGCGTTATCTCCATCGCCCGCCATGAGGGCGAGGCCCGTCATGACCGGCTCAAGCACATCCAGGCCGATCTGATGGACCCCGATGCCACGGCACAGGCGGCCCGCGATATCGCCGCCCGCCACCGTGTGACCCATTTCATCCACAACGCCGGCATCATCCTGCCCAACCTGATCGAAGAAGCAAAGCCGGATGATCTGCAGGCACTGACCCAGTTGCATCTGGGCGCCGCGCTGACGCTGACACAGGCGTTCCTGCCTGCGATGAAGGAGGCGCGCTTTGGCCGTATCCTGTTCAACGCCTCTCGCGCTGCGCTGGGGGCAAAGACCCGCACCGCCTATTCCGCCAGCAAGGCCGGCATGATCGGCATGGCACGGACTTGGGCACTGGAACTGGCCCCGCATGGCATAACGGTAAATGTCATTGCCCCGGGCCCTGTCAGGACCGACAATTTCTGGGGGATCATTCCAAAGGACAGCAACCAGGAGGCCGATCTGGCGGCTCGCCTGCCCGTGGGCCGGCTTGGCACCACCGAGGACATCACTCATGCGTTCCTGTTCTTCGCCGACCCCAGGGCCGGCTTCATTACCGGGCAGACGCTGTATGTTTGCGGCGGGGCCAGTATCGGGGGCGTCCCGATATGAGGCATGATGCCTTCATCTTGCT